>CAYVAZ010000350.1:0-5180 GCA_964449065.1 uncultured bacterium | reverse complement strand
CCACCAGAAAACCTTCTTCGTTATCGGGGATGCGTTTTTGGACTTTGCCGTTGGGGTCGATAACCGCGGTGATGCCGGTATTGGCACAGCGCAGCATATAACACTCATTCTCAGCGGCGCGAAATACGCTCTGCATAAAATGCTGTTCCAAGCCGGGCGAGCGCTTGAACCAGGCATCGTTGGTGATGTTGATTAGAAAATCCGCCCCCCGTTTTTTGGCGTTTTTCATTTTGCTGGAGAGTGTGGATTCAAAGCAGATGGCGACGGCGAATTTCATCCCATTTCGAAGCTCAAAAATGGTTTGGGTTGTGCCGCGCTGAAAAATTCCCGCGCCCGCTTCTTCAATCAAGGTTTCGATCCAGCCGAAGATGGGGAGATGGCCTCCCGGAATCCATTCGCCGTAGGGAACCAAATGCATTTTGTCATACGTCTGCATCCCGACTAACATTACAGGCTCATCCGAGGTATCCCACTGCTGCCCGGGGCTGAATAAGTAGGCCCGGTTCCAAAAATCCCATTGGCTGTCACCTTTGTAAAAGCCATGAACCCCGCCAACCAACATTTCCACATCATGCTCATCAACAAAAGCGGAAATCCGCTCCACAATATGGGATGAATAGTTCAAAGGAAAACTGAACGCGCTTTCTGGAAGTACAATTAAATCAGGTGATTGATCCATCGATAAAGTGGCAAGTTCCAAATAAACATCAATAGCGCTGCGGTTGTTATGCTGCTGCTTTTCTTCCATGCTGAAGTTGCCTTGTAGGAGGGCCACGGTAAGAGAATCCGCGCCGGATGGTTCAGCCTCATCATTGAGATTGGCCATGATTATGATATAGGCGGTTAATAGAACAGGTGCAACAAACAGCATGAATAAAGTACCATAGAGGACGGTTTTTTTTCCAAATTCATCTTGCCATTCTTGGGTTTGAGATTGAATCAACTTTGCCAGTTCAAAGAGATATGCGCTTGCCAAGGCGAAAAGTCCGCTTACTATGGGGATGGGAACCCAAGCGGTAAGAGATACCAGGGAAGTGCTATAAAGTGAATGGCCTAAAAAACCCCAAGCGAAAGAGAAATATCCCAAAGTTCGGGCGTATTCTAACACCAGCCAAACAGCACCAAAACCTAACGGACGCAGCCATTTTTGGGGGATTTTGTAATAGATATAAAAAGGCACGGCAAAGATGCAGGAAACATAAAGCACCAATAAAAGCATCCCAGGGATAATCACGTGGCCTATCCAATACAAATGGAAAAGATAGAAAGTAATTCCAGTTAATAAGCCTTTGAGATAATTATATTTATGTTGTTTTGGTTTCAGCGTGAACAATACCGTATATATTGACGCAATAACCAACTCGCTGAATTTGAAGGGTGGAAAACATAGATAAAGTAAGAAGCCAGAGCAAAAGCAAAGCACAAGATCAAGGACTTTCGGATTCTTGATCTTCCAAAAACTCGGCTTCTTCTTTTGAGATGGGTTCGCTGATGCTGTAGTCTCCAGAAAGCCACCTGCCTAAATCCACCGTCTTGCAGCGCTCGCTACAGAAGGGGAAGAATGGATTGTGTTTGATTTCTTCTACCGGATTTCCGCACGTGCGGCATTTCCAGTTTTTCATGTATGCCATAATCAGTACTCTCAGTGATAAGAATCTTATCAAGATAATAATTGCATAGAAAGGATTTGTGCAAGGGTATTTTGATAAAAAAGGCAGAAACAATACCGTGATATTTTTCTGAGAGGATTTTTCACTATATTGGTTTACATAATATATCTTATGCGATAGTAATGATGTAGAAATCTCTGATATTATTGATGATTTTTCACCCTAGTACTGTTTCAATGATTGATTGACGGGTGTCGATCCCCCCTAGCCCCCCTTAACAAGGGGGGAAACAAAGGATAGCCAGCCGTCATTTTTTGATTGACAGACTACTACCATACTGCCTTAGAGTAAATGCCGAAACTATTCTCATACTGTTCTGATACTATTCTGAGGCAATCGAACGGTACTTCCGGCTCGGCGGGAGCCTCGCCCTCCCATAAAAACCGCCCTCCCAGGGCACGCTTCGAGGGTAATAGAGGTAGAAAGGCGTGAAACACTCACTTTCTTTTTGCACGGTGGTATGGTTCCCGCAGATAATCCCAATTCATTTTTCTCAGAAACAGCTTTTCGGCTATAATTGCCAACAATGACTTTTGATGAAATCGGTTGGGGTTTAAGATATCCGCATGAAAACGATTGTCCTCTTTCTGCTTCTTGTTTTCTTTTCGCGAGCATCCACTTACAGCCAGACGGCTTTGATTGCTTCGGTTGAGCAAACCGGTTCGCGGCAGTTGGTGCGTGGTGTTCAAGAACTCTACAACTCACTGAATCAATTGGGCTGGTCGGTTGAGACGTTGGCCGGCATTCAACCTACGACTTCGCGGCAAGCGCAGTTGGAGTTCTTCTTGGCGGTCTCTAACGAAAATTTGGATCAGACCATGCGGGATTTTTCGATCCCCTCTTATGAAGTTTCCAGCGCCGCGGATTCGTTTTCTTTCATTTTGGATAAGTCGGATAACAAGAACCGCGTCTTCATTGTTGGCAGCGATTGGACCGGCGTGATGTATGGGTTGTTTGACCTCGCCAAGCGTGTATCTATCCAACAACCAAGTTCGGCTGATGGATTCACCATATCAGATGAAAACCACTCGCCGGTGCTGCAAAAGCGTGGGACGGCGGTTTATCTGCATACCCAAGCGCTGACGGATCTGTATTCTTGGTATCACGATGATGATTATTGGGTTGGATTGCTTAAGCAACTGTCGTTAAACCGCTTTAACTGCCTTGAGTTGCGCGGCGCATTTGATGCCTTTAATGGTGAGTTTAAGAACCTGTATCCCTATTTGGTAGCGGAACAGGCGCTGGATGAAGGCCTGCTTGATAGTTATTTGAAAAATAGAAATTTAGAGCGTTTACGTTCCATAACAGATTTAGCCTCTGAATATGGGATTCAGGTTTCGTTGGTGAATTATCAGGCCATGATTACGAATCCATCAACCGGGCAGCAGATCAACGCCGAGGCGGCTGGCCAGTTTACCCGAAGCGCGATTCAGATCATCTTGCAGCAATGCCCCAATCTTGCTGGGATAGGATTTCAGACCGGCGAATCCGGTGTGGATGAGAGTTTTTACCGCTCGAATATGATCCCGGTTTTGAATTCATCGAACCGCAGCCTGGAATTAACGGTTCATCCCTGGCTGTCGGAAGAATTTCAAATCCGTACAATGATGAACACATATACGGGCGATTCGGTGTTGGCATTTAAGTTTAATGGTGACCATATTGTGCATCCTTATCCGGTATCCGGCCACCGAATGGTGGAATGGCATTCATACTCGTATGAGAATTATTTTTCGCTTCCCCGCGATTATAAGGCGGTATTTCAGATCAATTCACGCGGCACCAACCGAATTTTCCCCTGGATGGATACGGAATTTATCCGGCGGACGGTGCAATCTTGTGCGCGGTTTAACGCGGACGGGATTGTGATAGAGGCGCCATCGCCTTATACGCCGCCGTTCGAGTCGCATTTGCATTCCGTGCAGCAGGAGATGGGTTTTGCTGATTGGGATTATGAGCGGGATTGGTATTGGTATGAGGCATGGGGGCGGCTTGCTTATCAACCAAATCTGAGGGATGAGGAGTTTTCGCAATCATTTGCCCGTCATTTTGGCGGCTCCCCCGGACAAAATCTTTTTCAAGCATTGCTTGGTATCAGCAAGGTGATACCGGCATTGGCAGCTGTGTATTATCCCTCGCCGGACGCACGGTCGTATGCGCCGGAGTTTGAGCCTCCGCTGTCTGTATTTACTTGGCTGGAAGCGCGGCCGCTGGATCTGCTGACGGTTCGCAGTGTGCAAGAGGAGATTGCGGCACGGGTATCGCAAAGTTTGGACGCGAAGCGGTCTCCATTGCAGATTATATCGGATGCGGAAAACGCGGCGAAAGAGGCTGTCCAATTTTCCATCCAAGCGGGTACGACGCTTCGGGAGCGGATACAGCAGAACCAGTTGCAGAACGGTGAAAACATCTATCGGGAATGGCAGTATTTGGATGCCAACATAAAAGGCTTGTCAGCTTTGAGCACCTATTTACGGACATCACTGGAAACGGCATTGCATTTCGGGATGTTCCAAAATTCCGGAGATACCCCTTCCCTGCTGATTGCGTCTGAGACTTCGAAGAATATTATGCGGCCTTGGATGGAGTTTCAGAATCAGATGAGGAGAGTTTATTCTCCCGTGCATGACGCGGTGCGTATGGATGAGCCGTATTTTCATTGGGCGGATTTGGAACCGAGTGTGCAAGAGGATCAGCAGCGGATGTCTCAGGCGTATTTGGCCTGGCAGGAAGGTGAAAGTTGGCAGCGGTATCTTGGCCATAACCGGGCGTTTACCGCAAAACCGAACGAACCGTTTATTTTGACCTGTTCGGTTCCACCCGGCCGGGATGTGCAGCGTTTGAATATCCGGTATAAGAACAGTTTTGGGCAAACCGGTAATGTGCCCATGGCTCCATCAACGATGGAAGGGGTTTATGCGGTTGAGATTGACGGTGAATTAATGACTGAGGGGGCCTTTGAATACTTTATTGTGGCAGAGGTGGACGGCAATTTGTATAAAGTACCGCCGGACGCGGAAGGTTCGTTTTATACAGTATCCGTCACGCCGGATACGGATGCGCCATCGGTATTGGATACGATTCAGGAGATTTCGGTTGGAAAAGACCGTGTGACGGTGGTGGGGAACTTTTTTGATCCATCCGGGATAATATCGGCAAAATTGCATTGGAAGGGATTGCCATCGGATTCGGTGTGGAACCAAATGGCTATGAATTTATCGGGGACGGATTATATTGCCAATTTTCCATTGACGGCGAATGGTGTGATGTATGCCATTGAGATCATTGATGGGGTTGGCAATGGTGTACAGGTACCGAATGTGGAGCAGGGTCTTCCCTACTTTTTGATTCCCGCGTTTGGGTCTGAGGCCAATGTGGGAGAGATCAATCAAACCACGCCCGCGGTGCAGGCGAATCAAAACAATTAAGGCTTGAAAAATGGTTTTTGTTGTGAACCAACTATTCTTAGTCAAACGCAGTGTCTATCGTCTTCTCCCTTTGGGAGAAGAT
>CAYVAZ010000349.1:0-5184 GCA_964449065.1 uncultured bacterium | reverse complement strand
AACAACGGATAGCCAGCCGCCATTTTTTGATTGACAGACTTTATAGTATTTGATTATAAAGCCGATTAAATGTTTGAACAATTCAAAAAATGATCTGTTCCTGGGATTTTCCCAATCTTCACTTATACTGTGAAGCATTCGGAAAATTCATTAAGGACAACAATTCATGGCACTCGTTCATATTATCTACCATAGTGAAAAAGGGCATACCGAAAAACTAGCCGATTCCATCTCACAGGGTGTGAATTTGGTTGGCGGCTGCTCTTCCCGTATAATTACGTGTAACCAAGCCGCCAAAGAGCATGTTACACAATGCGAGGGTCTGATTTTGGGATGCCCGACCCACATGGGCAATGTGAGCGCGCCGATGAAGCAGTTTATCGATGATGTAATCAGCCCGGTTTGGATTAACGGCGGGATTCCCGGGACAGTCGGGTCAGCTTTTAGCAGCAGTGGTTCCATCCATGGTGATAAAGAGTTTGCCATCCTAGCGATGCTGATGACAATGTTTCAATTGGGGATGACTTTGGTTAGCCTGCCTCCCGGCGTCATTCCGGAAAACAAATACCTGGGCTATTCACACGGTGTGGGAACCAGCGTCTTAGGACGCCAGCCCAGCATGCTGCCCGCGGAAGATTTGGAAGTTGCCCGCCAAATGGGCAAACGGGTCGCTGAAGTCGCAAGGCAAATTCATGGATGAAGCAATCAACTATTCTCTTGCATAAACAAGAGTTCCATGCAAATGCGGTATTGATTCAGCGGCAGGATAAGCACGAAAGACCGGACCCATCCACAGTCAGAATTTCGGTTCCACACCCATTTCCTTTAAAACGCGATCGGCATCTTCAACCGCATCGAGTATCCACAAGATGTAGCGCACATCCACATGAATGGCACGGGTCAGATCCGGCAGAAAGACCAAATCGCTGGCTACGCCTTCGATGTTGCCGTCAAACGCAATCCCCGCGAATTCCGCTCTGCTGTTTAGCGTTGCCGAACCTGAGTTTCCGCCGGTGATATCCAAATCCGTTAGCACATTGACCGGTACCTGTCCGATCTCTTCCGGCACATAGCCTTCAAAGCGCCGATCTTGCATGGCATCAATGATGGGCTTTGGGGCATCGAACGGCACTTCACTTTTATACTTGCCCCACTTCTCCGCCATTTCCCACACTTTGGTGAAGGGATAGTATTCTTCCGCGTCCGGTTCGGGTTTAAAACCGCGCACGGTACCGTACGAAATACGGATGGTGCTGTTAGCATCCGGCGCCAAGTTACCGCCCAGGTAGGCATTCAACGCTTCATAATAGCGGGGGCGAAGCAAAACAATCGCACCGGCTAACCGCTCGCCCTTTTCTTTAATTTCCTCCAGCAATGGACTGAGTTGCAACGCCAATTGTATCATGCTGTCATCCATTTCTTTCAATTCTTCCGTTGTGGCGTTATTCAATAATTCCACCCGCTTGTCCACATCCTCTAATTCGGTGCCTTCAAACAAAGCGGTCACTTTTTGTTCGATAGCGGATGCGCTAATTTCCCCATCACCAAACATGTTCGCGATAATTTCCGGGCGGTCATCCAATGCCGCCGCTTCCCGCAGGATGAGTTTTAGCATGGCGGCACTCAGTTCGCGTGAATAGGTCTGCTGCATTTGTTTTTCGCTTTGTGTCATACGTTCCCAGTTGCGTTCTTGGTAATCCGGGTCGCGCTCCAAATCCGGCTTGGGGCGTTCTTCAGCCATGCGAACGATCTTCACAGATGAATTGAGTAGCGGAGAGAAAAATCCGCTGCCCATGATTAGGGTCAAGCGGTCCTGCTCGCGGGTTTCATAATATTCATCCAATAGTGTGTTGATTTCATCGATCACATTGCCGTATGTTTTTCGCCGTTCAGGATCCAACTGAATCCACTTCTGCAATTCTTCTTCTTTCGCGATTTTCTCTGCAACAATATTCTTCTTCTCAGCGCCTTCCAACACACCGATATAGTTCTTTTTGACGTTCTCAAGCGCGGCGAAATAGCGGGCTGCTTTTATGTTTAAAGTCTCATCATCCCCGGCGGTTTCGCGCAGGGTATCTATCATTTTTTGGTACAAGTCAATGGAATAGGGCATTTGCCATTCCACATCAAACTGGGTTTCCATCGCGGTGGTAAGACGTTCCGTGCTGCCGGGATAGCCAACAACAAAGGCCAAATCGCCCGGCTTATAGCCTTCTTCCGCGATCTTCAAGAACGCCTTCGGTTTAAAGGGCACGTTGTCTTCAGAATATTCAGCCGGGGTGCCGTCCGGCGCCACATACGCGCGCAGCAGCGCGAAATCACCGGTATGGCGCGGCCACATCCAGTTGTCGATATCGCCGCCGAATTCACCAATGCCGCGGTGGGGAGCGTAGACCAAGCGCACGTCCTTGATTTCCATGCGGGTAATGACATAAAACTCACCGCCGCCGTAAAACGATACCACATCGCAGCGTGAGTGCGGGTTGGCGTCTTCGAACTCTTTGGTGAGTTCTTTCTTGCGCCGCTCAATCAACTCATAGCGTTCGAGATCGTCATCAATTTCCTGCGTGCCGTTTAACACCCGTTCGGTGACATCGGTGACGGCTGTGGTGACATAAACACGCGCGGTCGGGCCGGCGGAAATTTCTTCGCCGCGGTCATTGGCAATAAAGCCGGTATGCAGCAAGTTATTTTCCGGCGTTGAATTGTATTGCAAATACCCCTTCACGCAGTGATAGTTGGTGATGACCAATCCATCCGGTGAAATAAACGAAGCGGAACAACCGCCCAAATGCACAATCGCGTTTAGGGGGAATTCCAGCGGATTGGCGAAGACCTTGGGATCAATTTCCAGCCCCATTTTTTTGAGGGTATCGGCATGGAAGCCGGCAATCTGCTGCGGCATCCACATGCCGCCCGGTTCGTAGATTAATTCATCCCCCGGCTTTGAAGCCGTGGCTTCGGCCGGTTTGTTCTTTTGTGCCGTTTGGCATGAAACCAAAATCAGGATCACCAACGAAAACAGTACATGCATCCAATTTTTCATAACTGCATCCTCTTTTTTAATTTATGGATAAGGTTATACACCAAACTGAACGGCATTTGTAGAGTATGGAATGTATCGAAAACGAAGTATTGGGATAATCGGATTATTATTTGACATATCCGGTTAGGTTTTATAAGCTGAAAGTAAAGACCTGAATGTTTAGAAGGAGGTATATCATGTCAATCATTACGCTTTATGTTATAGGAACCGTAACCGCAATATGCTGTATTATTTTTGCCGTCAACACCATCAACGAATACCGCAAGATGTAGTTGCTGCCGATTACCCCCTACCCGCTATTATATTTTTGATGGATAAATCAATGCGGTTGATTGTGATCTTGTACTTTTTTGGTACGGGCATCTTTTTCGGGATCATAAACCCGCACGGTGGCGTCTTCGATGATGTAGAGGAACATTTCAAAAACCGGATCTTCGCTTTCTTCATCCCACAACTTCAATGTGCCTTCGACCACAATCGGTTCGGCAATATATGGGCAGTGTTCGTCGGTTTCTTGGCGGATTAACACCACCTCTTCTATGGATGGAGGCACACAGAAAAAACAGCCGGTCATCATCGGCATCAGCATGAATTTTTTCATGCTGTTTAAGTCATCATACGGCGACATAAAGCCGATCATTTTTACCTTTTTGTCTTTTAAGGCTTTTAACTCTTTGGCAAAAGCGGGGGGCTGATCTTCATAATAGCGGGTTTGGCGTAAGAGATAAAAATCAATCTCCCCCTTTTTGTAACGCTCGGCACGTTCTTCATTGGATTTGACCAAATCTTCGATTATGCCGGCATCCGTTGCGGAACTTACACCATCGCCGGTTGGTTCTTCCTCATCCGTTTCTTGCGCGGAGGCTTTTGTAAATCCCTCCGGAGGATTATCAAAGCCAGGCTCGGCCGGCGCAATCTCAGAAGGAACAAATTCGGTTTGGACAGAGGTTTTGAAGACTTCTTCGGCCGTGGGGATAAACCCGCGTTCTTGCTTGGCGGCCGCCATTAATGGATCATCTTTAAAAGCGTATTGTTGAAACACAAATAAAAACGCGAATGCGGCAGCAAATAGTAACACCACTCGGGATATTCTGTTCATGGTCAAACTCCTTCAGATCTATCATCTCTATTGTAGATCATCTACACAGCGGATAAATCCTTAACGGGAGATCTGCGGTAAATAAAAAAGGCTGGGACAATGCCCGCTGCCACTCCGGCCAGGGCAATCCATCCCAACGACTGCCATTCCACGGCACTGGTGCTCCAAGCATCAATCGTGATTCCCATTGATTGCTGAAGATAAACGCCGGCAATCGACATGCCGCCGTGCCCCAACAACCATCCTGCCGCAATCCCAAAGAGGGTCAACAAAAGCGCCTCCAACAGCATGAGAATAAATACCTCAAACGGATGCGCCCCCAGCGTACGCAGTACCGCCATATCCCGCCTGCGGCGTTCCGCCGATTGATACAGCGTACAAAGCACACTCAACGCGGCAACCACAACCACCAAATAGGCGACATAAATCAACGCTTGTTTCATCGGCCCCAGCACCTGTTGGGTTAGACGTAGAATCTCATTAATAGGAACCGCGGCCATTGCTTCGGTTTTGTCTTGAATCTCCGTCATCATAAACATACGCATGCCGGGCACCCGAAGTTGCATCAATACCGCAGTGACTTCGCGTTCTTCATTGGTTTGGTTGTGCATCTTTTGTTCGGCTTCGTGGATATGCCAAACCGATTCCAGAGTGCAAAATACCGCCCGGTCGTTTGCCGTGCCGGTTGGCGCTAAAATCCCGACAACCCTATACGGGAACTGGTCGTGATCATCCACACCGGGGATTGATACCAACCCGTGAGAACCAATAAATGAATCGCCGATTTGCAATCCCGTTTGTCTTGCTACTTGCGAACCGAGCACCGCTTCAAAATCGTTTTGAAAAATCCCCCCTTCTGCAAGCGTGAAAATATCTTCTTCCGGCTCTTCGTTAGTGGCGCGGCGTGTAATTTCGAAGAATTCCGGCATCGTCCCAACGATTCGAAAGCCGCTATAGTTATCGCCCAAACCAATGGGGATAGCGGTTTTCACGCGGCGGTCTTTCTTTAGATCCTCATATTGCGTATAGGGTATGTTCC
>CAYVAZ010000348.1:0-5188 GCA_964449065.1 uncultured bacterium | reverse complement strand
GATACTTATTTCATTGAAAATCAGAATTTTATGTAAAAGTTTAACGAACCATTGAATTGAATATACATTTGTTTAGAAGCCTAAATATCCGTTCAGGAGTGGGTTTATTATTTAACAATAACTTAAGGTTTTGTTAACGATAGAGTATTCCTTTAAACATATTTTTGGCTCATAATTTATTATAAATCAAAGTTTAAATATGAAAAATGTTTTCTATTATTTAGTAATTGCTTTAGCAATGTTTACTTCGTGTGAAGAAGAAGGTGGTAACAACAACGGTGGCTCAGGAACGGGTAATACTGTTATCAGCCAAAATATTACCGAAAACACTACCTGGACAAAAGACAAGGTATACCAGCTTGGCGGCAGGATTACTGTTGTTGACGGTGTTACCCTTACCATTGAAGCTGGTACAATTATTAAAGGTGAAGCCGGAACAGGTGCGAACGCTACTGCTCTTTTGATTGCCCGTGGCGGTAAATTGAAGGCCGAAGGTACAGAAAGTGCTCCTATTATTTTTACATCGGTAGCCGATGAAATTACACCAGAGGATGTTGCAGCAGGCAACCTTGGCAGCCCTAACCTTGATCCCGATATTGATGGTTTATGGGGTGGAGTGATTGTTTTGGGTAAAGCCAAAATTTCTGCATCTAACAAAGAAACAAAAGAAGATGTAAGCGAGGTGCAGATTGAGGGTATCCCTACATCAGATGCAAACGGACTTTATGGCGGTAATGATGATGCTGATAATTCAGGTGTATTAAAATACATTTCTATCCGTCATGGTGGTGCCAACATTGGAGCAGGTAACGAAATCAACGGTCTTTCACTGGGTGGTGTTGGTAGCGGAACGGTTGTTGAGAATATTGAAGTTGTTGCTAACCAGGACGATGGTATCGAGTGGTTCGGTGGCACCGTGAACGTGAAAAACGTGGTTGTTTGGAACGTTAACGATGATGGTATTGATACAGACCAGTCATGGTCTGGTACGCTAGATAATTTCTTTGTTGTTACAGTAGGTGGACATGGTTTTGAGCTTGACGGCCCCGAAGGATCTTACAACGCAAACCATACCATTAAAAACGGTACTATTATTGCTTCTTCTCTTGACGATGAAGGTGAAATTGCCAGGAAAACCAAAGACCTGATTAATTTTGATAATAATTCCAGGGTTAATCTTGAAAATTTATATTTTTCTGATATTGTTTCCGGACAAAAAATCAGAAACGACAAAGATAATCCCTTTAGCGATTCTCCTGAAGTTAAATTCACAAATATTGTATTAAATGTTGAAGCAGCCAACCTTGCTGAACATGTTGGCAACACTGAGGTTCCTGCAACAATAAAAACAGGTACATCGGGTGGTGCTTCTGCATCAGCATTAAGCTGGACATGGGCAGCAAAAGCCGGTGCCTTAAACTAAAATATCTTTCTATATAAGATGCAAAACAGGCTTGTAAATTTCTTTACAAGCCTGTTTAATTATTAATTACAAAATTTCAACAGTTGTGAAATATTCGGTTTTTATTGTTTTAGGGTGTTGTATGTTAATACTTTCTTGTATTAATATTAAGGCGCAAACAGGTACGGTTCGCGGTACAGTTTTTGATGACCAGACCGGTGAGTCGCTTGTAGGGGTAACAATTGCAGTTAAAGGTACAAGCACGGGTACTATAACGGATTTGGACGGTAAATTTTCACTTAACCTGAATGAAGGTATCTATAACCTGGATATATCTTATATATCTTATCAAAAAATCACCATTGAAGATGTAAAAATTAGTACAAACGAGGTGACCCTTTTTAATAATCTCAGGTTAAAAGAAAGCGTAATCAATTTCGAGGAAATTGTTGTTACTGCCAAACAGGTTCGTACAAGCGAGGCAGCCATTCATACCATAAAACGAAAATCAGCCACTATTTTGGATGGCATATCTGCCGATAAAATGAAACTGACAGGTGATGCAACGGCAGTTGAAGCTGCAAAAAGGGTAACAGGCGTAAGTATTGAAGATGGAAAATATGTGTTTATCAGGGGGCTCGGCGACCGGTATTCCAAAACAACCCTGAATGGCATGGACATTCCGGGGTTAGACCCGGATAAGAACAGCCTGCAAATGGATATTTTTCCAACAAACCTGATTGACAATATTACCGTGAAAAAAAATTTCGCGGCCGATATGCCTGCTGATTTTACCGGTGGTATAATGAATATTGAAACAAAAGACTTTCCGGAAGAAAAAATTATAAGTATTTCCCTAAGCACAAGTTACAACCCTGATATGCATTTTAACCCCAATTACCTGGCTTACGAGGGCGGAAAAACCGATTTTCTCGGGTTTGACGATGGGACAAGGGCTTTACCCGAAAAAGCGAACTATACCAATATACCCACGCCAATAAGTGGTGCTTCAACAGAGGAAGTGGCTGGCTTCGTTAGCAGTTTTAACCCTGTTCTTGGGGCAACACCTCAAAAAAGCCTCTTAGATTTAAGTGCAAGTATTTCCATAGGTAATCAAATTGATTTAAAAAGCCAAAAAGAGTATGCCCCCAAGTTAGGGTACATTTTTTCACTTTCGTACAAATCGGATTATAAATATTACAATGATGTGGTTTTTGGAGAGTATCAAAGATACATAGACCCGGACAGGCCTGAGATGAGATATGCCACTATTCAGAATGGCGAAATTGGCGAACATAATGTACTGGTCGGTCTATTGGGCGGGTTGGCCTACAAGACCAACTATTCAAAAATTAGGTTTATGGTTTTACGCCTGCAAAACGGGGAAAGCCGTGCCGGTAAATTCAGCATCGACAATGACGGGGAGGCCGTTGGTCAGTCAGGATATATTGCCGGTTCGGATGTACTTGTGTACAACCAACGTTCGATTACCAATGTTCTTTTTAACGGGGCCCACCGGTTGAAAAATACAGGATGGGACATCGATTGGCGTATAGCACCAACTTATTCAACATCAGATGATCCTGACATCCGGAAAACGGCTTTTACATATTATCCCAATGATACGTTATTTGTTGCCGGAGCAGGGGGTAACCCTTCAAGGATATGGCGATCGTTGAATGAATTGAATATCCCCGCCAGATTGGATTTTACAAAAAAATACAACTTGAATAACCTTCCTGGTTTGCTTAAATTTGGTGTCAACCATTCATTTAAATTACGAAATTATGAAATCCTCTCTTTTGATATGCAGTTTTTTGGCAGCCAGATATGGAAAAATCCTACCCCGGGTATTGTCCTGAACCCTGAAAATATTTACCCAAACCGGCCAAATAGCATTTACTACCAGTCAGGAAACCCTTCTCCAAACCCCAACGAATATTCATCTAATATTAATAATACGGGGATATATGTATCAAATGAAATTACAGTTTTCGAGAAGCTTAAAACAATTTTAGGGGTGCGGGCAGAAAACTTCCTGCAAAGGCATACCGGCAGGGATCAGTTATATGCAGGTGGCGATACACAAAACGGGCGTAACCTCGAAAATGACGATGTATTGCAATCAATGGATATTTTTCCTTCGGTAAACCTGATATACTCTGTTACTGCAAACCAAAACCTCAGAGCATCTTATTCACAAACCATTGCAAGAGGCTCATTTAAAGAAATATCATACGCACAAATACTCGACCCCATTTCGAACAGGTTTTTTAACGGGAGTCTGTATCCTTATAATAACTGGGACGGCAATTTGAAGACAACTAATATTGATAATTACGATTTCAGGTGGGAATTATTTATGCCGGGGGCTCAGATTTTTTCCGTGAGTGCGTTTTATAAAACATTTATTAATCCAATTGAGTTGGTTCGGATTCCCGAACAGCAAACAAGCACCGAGTATCAGCCCCGAAATGTTGGTAATGGCGAACTTTATGGTGTAGAGCTGGAATTCAGAAAAAACTTTGGATTTATATCTTTGGCGATGGAAAACTTTTCTTTAAGCGGTAATTTTGCGTATATTTCATCAAAAATTGATATGTCGGAAGCCGAGTATAATTCAAGGAAAAACTATGAAAAAACAGGTGAGACGATAAAAAATTACAGGGTAATGGCCGGACAAGCCCCATATCTGGTAAATATGGGCTTAAGTTATAATAATAATGAGACAGGAGTGGATGCCGGATTGTTTTACAATGTTAAAGGGCCGGTTCTTTACATAGTAGGCGGGGGTCTTTTTCCGGATATTTATCACCAGCCTTTTCATAGCTTAAATTTAAGCGTAAGTAAAAGTATTGGTGCAAAACTGAATGTAGCTTTTAAAGTTTCAAATATATTGAACGACCGCACAGAATATGTTTACAAATCGTTTGAAGCTGAAGATCAACCATTCGAGATGTATAGCCCAGGCAGGTCATTTAGCCTGGGTTTAAGTATGAAATTTTAGCACGTGGGTTGTCTTTGCAGTAGCCATTTGTTGTGTTAGATTTAAATTTTATGGCCAGTAGGTAAAACCCTACTGGCCAATATAATAAAAGCTGAAATTATAATTATATTTTATTCTGCCAGAGAAACCATCCATAGTTAAAGTAAGGATATAAATATCCTCGTTTCGGTATATTTCGGTTACCGAATAGTAAGAATATTCGTCAATAACAACTGAACCAATAATTCTGGTTATCCGCTTATGCTCAATTTTGCTTTTTTCTGTTTCAATCATTATAAATTGCTGCTGTGTATATACATTCAGTTTATATTATTAATTGTTCAAAATAGGTGAAATATCTATTCTTACACGGATGCAACTTACTTTTCAATATATTTAAAGTAAAAACTACTCAACTTGCTTAATGACAAGTAAAAAAAATAATTGGGGTATCTAATCTTTACCCGTGATTATAATTTTATGATTTGTTATTTGCAAAATAACCTATAAAATAGAGCTTTAGAGGTAATTCGTTTTAAGAACATATATTTAGGCCATTTATCCATGAAATGTATTAAAGGTTTAAAATTCTGAAGTTTATCATAAATGTTAATGAAGTTTTAGTAATTTACGAAAGACGATTATATACCCATAAAAAATTAAAAACAGAGTACGTATCGATCGAAAATAAGAGTATCCGACTAATTTCTTTAATCGGTAATTTTTATTCTGTATAGCCCATAGACAGGGCATTGGTTTTTCAATTTTCAAATTGACCTCCCCTCATTTCAGATGCAAAT
>CAYVAZ010000347.1:0-5196 GCA_964449065.1 uncultured bacterium | reverse complement strand
TTTCCCCAACGAATCTGTCACTGTCCCGTTGAACAACCCGGCGGGCGCATCCACCGTAGTGGTTTCATTCGGTATGCTCGATGCGACAAATGACTGGTGGTGGGCGATTGACAATATCAACATTTCCACTGGAACCGGTATTGGTGAGTGGTCATTATACTAACCGCCAAAATTCGAATGGTTTTCGAGAAAGGGACGCTGAACAGCGTCCCTTTCTTTTTAGAGCGAGAGATTTTTTATGCTGATTTGGTAAAGAGTAAATAACCATGTCAAATTATTTTTTTAACAAACCGGTAAATTGAACGTTACGTATATATATATCATTGGTTTTGTGAAGGATTTGTTAGGAAGCCAATAGAATTCTGTAAATAACGTTAAACGCTATTGAAACTATTTATAAAATCAGTTATGGTTCATAAAAACCATAGAATAAATTATTTTTATTGGTGATGATAACATATATAAATAAGTTAGTTGAAACGACAGCAAATTTAAAAGAATTTCTATGAAATCAATAATTCAAATTGAATGTTCATCATTCAATAAACAAAATCTATCAGAAGGAGAGTAGAAGTATGAAAAGCACAG
Organism: uncultured bacterium; assembly: GCA_964449065.1. GTDB lineage: Bacteria > Hinthialibacterota > Hinthialibacteria > Hinthialibacterales > Hinthialibacteraceae > CAYVAZ01. The sequence continues at coordinate 4,608 of CAYVAZ010000347.1, read as the reverse complement.
TAAAATTTTTTACAGCAGTTGTCGCGTTGAGCATGGCGTTTGTTTCAACGCCTTCCGCTCAGGTCGGTATGTTTACCGGCGGTGGTGACATTGGTGGCCCTGGATTACCTGGTTCCGCCAGTGTAGATGGTGATGTATACACCTTGGAAGCTAGCGGTGCGGACATCTGGGCTGATGCGGACCAAATGCATTACATTTGGTTCGAGGCCTCCGGTGCCTTTTCGTTCAAAGTGGATGACATTATTTTGAACGTTGGCGGTGGTGACTCATCGTGGGCCAAAGCAGGATTGATGGTTCGGGATAACGATACGCCGGGTTCGCCGAACGGGTTTTCCATGATTCACGGTGTGGATAACTCCTTCCGTCCTCAGTTCCGTGCCAGCCAAGACGGCAGTTCCTCCGGAAGAAACCCGGATGTTGAATTCTTCAATTTCTTTGGCAAAATTGAAATTGAACGCATCGGCAATCAAATTAACTTTATCTACACCGATGACTTCACCGGCGAGCGCATTCTGCACTCTTCCGCAAATGTCGAATTGACAGATCCGGTATTGGTGGGCTTGGCATTGACCTCTCACGAAAACGCCGGTACCAGCACCGCCAGTTTCACCAATCCACAGTTCACGCAATACGATTCCGCTTTCTTGGTCAGCCGTTCCGCTCCGGTTAAGTTCCCGGATGGAGGCACCTTGCAAGGCGTTGTAGTCACATTGGAAGTGGTCGAAGGTACGCCGGATGTAACCGTCACCGAAACCGCCCCGGAAGGCTGGTCGGTCAGCAACATCCAAACCAGCGTTGGTACCGCGAACGCCAGCGGCAACGTCATCACTTGGAATGTTTCTGCTGCTTCCGGTCAACCGACTTTGACCTATGACACCACTCCTCCCGCCGGAACCGAAATGGGCGAATGGGGTGAAAGCACGGCAACCGACGGCACATTGAATGCCATTACCGTTGGTTCCAGCGTTGCGTTTAAGGATCAATTCCCGAATGACTTCTCCCGCTTGTTGGAAGAAGATTTCGAAAGCGTTCCTCTAGGTCCTTTTGTAGATGAATCCAACCAAGGTCCGGAAGTATGGACAATGACACCGCCGGATGGCTGGTCGGTAGACAGCTCTGGAGTTGTTGGATTTAATGAAGGCATCGGTGTGACCGAATGGCGCGGTTGGTCCTTCACCGATAAAGATGCATGGAACGCTGTAGCCGGTGATCAACGCCGTTCCGAGTATACCTTAGGCCAAGGAGTTGTTGCGGTTGCGGACCCGGATGAATGGGATGACTGCTGTGGCGGTTCCAGTGGTTCTCCGGATGATGAAGGCGATTATGCAACGTTTATATCTACGCCGGTCATCGATATTCCTGCCGGTTCCACTCAAATCGCGATTGCGTTTGACTCCAGCTGGCGGCCGGAAGATATTCAAGAAGCCAGTTTGGATATCACCTTTGACGGTTCCAACACCCAAAACGTAATGTTCTGGGATTCCACCCCAAGCAGCGCGAACTTCAAGGACGACAACTCCACCAACGAACCGTTGTTGTTCTTGGTTGACGTTCCGGCAGGCGCGCAAAATTTCTTCTTAAACTTTGGTATGCCGGCTGCTGATAATGACTGGTGGTGGGCGATTGATAACGTTGTAGTTGGTACGGATGCCGAACCTGCTGATGTACAAGATTGGTCTGTCTACTAAGCCTTAAATACATGTAAGCCTTAAATAAATGAGGCTGTAATTCGTTGTAATGATCTGGGGGGGATGTGCACCATGTGTACATCCCCTCGTTTGACTTACCTTTGTGGATTTGATATAGTGACGAAGCTTTGAAAGGAAGAAACATGAATAGACAAGCATTCACCCTCATCGAACTGCTCATTGTCGTGGCCATCATCGGCATTTTGGCCGCCATTGCCGTTCCCAACTTCCTGAACGCGCAAATCCGCGCCAAGATCGCCCGCTCGCAATCCGATATCCGTATGCTCGATCAGCAAATCACCATCTTCAATATGGATACCAATCAATGGCTGGTTGACGGCAACGATTGCAGTTCTCCCGAATGCTGCTTTGACGGCCCGTATTTTGGTGTTCATCCCAGCAATACTACTGTAGAGGTGCTGCAAGGGGCCAACCACTTTGACGGCAATATTTACAAACCGCTAACGACACCCATTTCCTATATATCGAGCATCCCGGTAGACCCGTTCGGCGATGGATTGTTTTATTCGTATGAAGATTGGGGCTGCGCGAATAATGGTGGGTTCTTCGGGTTATTGGCAGCCACCGGGCCGGATGGCGACAACGGCGACTGGCACCCCAGCCAAGGTGCGAACGCTTATCATCCCACAAATGGTACCGCCAGCAATGGCGATATTTGGTTTATCTGGCTCTTTAAAGCCGGCCGCACCAATTCGCAATACGATCAATTCTTTGGCCGCGACGGCTGGAGTGCCGAGTTTTAGATGGATTCATCCATGCAGATACAGGAACCACACGCCTGAATCCCACGTGTGGTTTTTATTGTTTAAATGAAGAATATTAATGTATAATTCCAGTTGAGGTAAAGATTATGACAATGATACAAATGTCGATTGACGATGCGTTACTTAAAGAGATAGACCGGGTGATTGAAGATAGAAATACGTCTCGGTCAGATTTCATCAACGCTGCGCTACAACAGGAGATTCAACGTCGCTCACTTGAAAAACGGGAAGCCAAACATGTTCAAGGCTATCTTCAAAAGCCGGTAACTTCCAGTGAATTTAACGGCTGGGAATTCGAACAGGTATGGGATAAAGAATGAAGCAAGGTGAAATTTATTGGTACAACTTTAAAGCACCTGATAAACGCCGTCCGGTTTTAATCCTTACCAGAAACTCAGCAATTAAAGTGTTGAACTCAGTCACTGTCGCCCCAATTACAAGCACAATTCGTGATATTCCAACTGAAGTATTACTGTCCGAAGCGGAAGGCATGTATCAGGAATATGCGGTTAATGTAGATAATATTCAAACCATTTAGAAAGACTATTTAAAAACCTATATCACGAAATTATCCACTCAAGAAATTCGTCAGATAAAAGAAGCAATTTCCTTCGCCTTCGGTTTGGATGAATTGGATTGAACCCGTCTTCATAATCCATGAATGGGCAATTCACTTTTCTTCCATCCTGTGATAAATTCTACCAAACAAAGTTCACTGGGGAGCCACCATGAAATCCTATCTGTTCTTATTATCTGTATTCGCTGCAACCGCAATCTCAACTTCGGCACAAGATAAAGTCGCATTCAAAAAACAGACCATCTCCACCCAAGCGGATTTATGGTGGGCGCGTGCCATCGCCGATATCAACGGCGATGGATTTATGGATATCGCCCTGCAAAACAAAAATGGCCACGGCGGCTGGCTTGGATGGCTGGAAGGCCAAAAAGAAGAGGGCGAATGGAAAACCCATATCATTGCCGAAACCGCCCCCAACGGTGAACCTTTCGCTTCGGGCGATTTGGATGCAGGCGATATCGACAACGACGGCGATGTAGATGTACTAGGCTTCGCTCATCCCGGAGAATGGGATGACGGTGGAGCCGTTACCACTCTCTATTGGTACGAGAATCCCGAATGGAAAGCCCATAAAATCGGTGAAGCCCCAGCGTTTGTGAAAGATGTCAATTTGACGGATTTGAATCATGACGGAAAATTGGATGTGGTAACCGCAACGTTCGTACAAAATAATCTAAAAGTGTTTCGCCAAGATGCACCGGATCAATGGACGGAAGTGCAATCCATCACGGTAAAGAATTTGCATGAAGGCATGGATGCAGGCGATCTGGACGGCGACGGCGACACCGATATCGCCGCCAACGGCTATTGGCTGGAAAACCCCGGCGGGGATCTCACCACGAAATGGGTGGCGCATTCCATTGATAGCCAATGGCACAACCAAGAAGGCGATTGGTCGCGCAACGCCAGCAAGCATTTTTGTAAAGATATTGATGAAGACGGCAAAGCCGAAGTGTTTATCTCTCATTCCGAACGCAAAGGCTACCCCCTGGCGTGGTATGAATTGGAAGACCTCCAATCCGGAAAATGGAACCAACATATTGTTAAAGAGGATTTTACCGCCTGCCACACGCTGCAAGTCTTCGATGCCGACAACGATGGCGACTACGATATCCTTGCCGGGATGAACAAAAGCCGCGCGCAAGGATTGGGAGAAGAACAAACTCCCGCCATTTTGTTCATCAATCAAGGAGACAACACAAACTGGACCGAACAACTTCTGACCAACGACGGCATCTACAACGGACAGGCCGCCGATTTTGACGGTGACAGCGATATGGATATTCTCCGCTACCAAACCCATGATGCAACTGAATTGGAAGTATGGTTCAATCAAACAAAATAATTCAATATCGATATTTCGTTTCGGTTAATCACTATTCCCTCCCCAAGATTGGGGAGGGTCAGGGTGGGGTTGATTCCTTAGATCAAAGTGTTCATCTTTCATATAGAAATTTATGGATTAAAAAAATGTAATAGGTCAGCCGCTTGAAGAGAAATTTTTCCTCCCAAAGGTGGGAGGGGTTAGGGGAGGGTTTGAAGCACTGAGCGTTTAACC
>CAYVAZ010000346.1:0-5205 GCA_964449065.1 uncultured bacterium | reverse complement strand
GATTCGATTGAATAGCCGTTCTATCTGAATCAAACGGATTATCTATCGTCTTCTCCCTTTGGGAGAAGATAAGAGATGAGGGCGAAGAGAGCGGTTGCACCTAATGACACAACAACGTGGATGAAAGCAATTAAACCCCGCCAGCCCTCACCCCAACCCTCTCCCAAAGGGCGAGGGCGATAGATGCAGCGAAAAATCAACGCTATATGTCTATCGCATTGAATGCGTAACATCAGTTATAAATATTTTCTTTTAATTTGGATAATCATGCCTGATACTACTTTACAAGACAAACAGAAAGAAAAAGGCGAGTCACTCTTGGATCCCAAGTTCTTGAGTTATTTGGAACAGCTTGGTGTGGTATCCAAAAAGGTGTTTCTCGGAAGAATGCGGGGGGAACGCCGTTCGAAAAAACGGGGCATCTCAATCGAATTTGCCGATTACCGGGATTATTCCAAAGGGGATGACCTGCGCTTTTTGGATTGGAATATTTTTGGGCGCCTGGACCGCTTATTCACCAAATTGTTTCATGAAGAAGAAGACCTTTATTTATATATTGTGATTGATACCAGTCTGTCGATGGATTACGGTGATCCCAACAAAGCGCTTTATGCCAAACGGCTTGCCGCCGCAATGGCTTATATTACGCTTGCGGGCTATGACCGTGTTTGCATGGTCGGGTTTAGCGATGATTCATACCGCTGGATGCAGCCGACACGTGGAAAAGCGTTAATCCGCCGCATTGTTGAGTATTTAGAAGAATTGCCTCTTAGCGGAGGAACCTTGCTTTATGATGGCTGCAAACGCTTCGTTCAGCAGCAAAAACGCGGTGGGGTGGTTTTACTGTTATCTGATTTGCTTGATCCGAATGGATATGAAGAGGCGGTTAAGCAGCTTTTGCAGCGCCGGAATGACGTGTATTTGATTCAAACACTTGCCCCGCAGGAATTGGAGCCTGATTTAGTGGGTGATTTAAAGCTGATTGATGTGGAAAATAACGATCAGGTGGAAATCAGTATGCATGGTGAGTTGCTCAATATTTATGAACGGCGTTTAAAAGCGTTTCAGTCGCAGATTAAGGAATTCAGCCACCGTTATGGAATCCACTATATGCCCGTTTCAACCGGAACGCCGATTGAGAGGATGCTGTCGACCACGTTCCGCCGTTTGGGATTGATCGAATAAATGAAGGGTAGCCCATGAACTTTCTGTATCCAATAGGCTTTTTGTTTGCGCTGTTTATCCCGGCTATTATCCTTCTTTATATATTAAAACTTCGCCGAATCAACACGCCGATTTCCAGCACACTGCTTTGGAAGCAAAGCCTGGAAGATTTGCGGGCAAACGCTCCCTTTCAACGGTTGAAGAATAATTTACTGATGATATTGCAAATCATTGCGGTTGCGATTTTGACTCTTGCAATAGCGCGGCCGGTTTTGGAATTGGCCGGTTTGGAAGGGCAGAGTTTTATCGTGTTGATCGACCAGTCTGCCAGTATGTCTGCTACCGATGTGGAACCGAACCGGTTAGATCAAGCAAAGGAAAAAGCCATCGATTTGGTGAACGATATGGGCATGGGCGACCAGATGATGGTAGTAGCGTTCTCATCCAACGCGCGAGTTCTGAACTATTTTGAGCAGGATAAAGGATCACTGCGGCAGAAGATTCACTCAATTGAAGCAACTGATAATCCTACCAGTATACAAGATGCAGTATCGTTGGCGGTATCGTCATCGGATTTGCATCCGCGCACGGAAGTTTTAATCTTTTCGGATGGCGGGTTTAAAATTCCGGATGATTCTCCACTATCCGCCTTGAATGTGAAATATATCCCCATTGGGAACTCTTCGGACAATACTGGTATTGTTGATGTTGTGGTTCGGGAAGATTTTGGTCAGCAGTCAAAAACACAAATCCTGGCAGGGATAGTCAATTCCGGAGATTCGCCAAAGGATGTATTTTTAGAATTGTATGGCGTGCAGGAAAGCGAAACCGTTGGGAATACAACGGCAACAACTCAATCCTCTTCAAATGATGGCAAAGAACTTTTGGATGCCTATCAATTTTCATTGGAATCCGGTCAAAGAGAAACCGTTATCTTTAATGATCCTGGTTCATTCACTTCGCTTTTGGAACTGCAATTGGATGTTGAGGATCATTTAGCGGTTGACAATCAAGCGTGGGCAATTGTTCCACGAAATGATGAAATTAAAGTATTGCTGGTAACCGAGGGGAATTTCTATTTACAAAGAGCGCTGAATTTAGATCAGCGGGTGCAACTGTTTACCACCACACCGGCGAGTTATTTGGGGCCGGAAGATCATGATATTGTTGTGTTTGACGCGTATTCTCCCAACGTGTTGATTGATGGGAACTATTTGTTTATCGGTGCAGTGCCGCCCCTGCCGGAATGGTCTATGGGAGATACGATTGAGTTTCCGGGAATTGTGGATTGGAACCGGTTTCATCCCCTTACGAAATATCTTTCATTCGAAAATTTGGATATCAATGAAGCCGCGAATATTGGTGTGCCGGATTGGACCGAAGTAATATTGGAATCCAGTGAAACGCCTCTCATTGTATCTTTTGTGCAAAACAATACCCGTGGAATTGTGATCGGATTTGATGTGTACGATTCATCGTGGCCATTGCGGGTATCGTTCCCCATCTTTTTCTCGAACATGCTGGATTGGTTTATGAAGGCGGAACAAAACCGCATGGCAGTAAACCGGACCGGAGATATTTTAAGCATGCAGCCCCCCGGTGTTATTACGGAAACGTATTCGTTGGTTGGACCGGATGGGTATTACCGTGAGATTCAGTTCAATGAAAATGCTCCGCAATATATCAGTGATGTTGCAAAGAGTGGGATTTACGAATTTCAGCAAGGTGAAAAAACGCTTCAGCAATACGCGTTCAACTTAATTTCCGTAGAAGAAAGTGATATTTCCCCTGTTTCCTCGCTCGTGTTCGGGACAAGAGAACTGCAAGGAGATGTAGAAGCTGTTTCTCAAAACCAGGAGATATGGCGGTATTTAGTGATTGCCGCTTTGATTGTTGTAATCATGGAATGGTTTATTTTCACAAAGAGAGCAAAATATTCTATCTAGAATGAATGTTATATCCCTTATCTTAAACATCATATAATCAGCGTGATATTCAATCATCCATATAGCGGCTATATTATATCAACTATAATTTTCGCTTGACTCAAGTTGAAACCTTCATTAATGTATGTTGACCTCCAGTTGTTGGTCGATTCTTCAATTCACGCATAGAATTCATTCAGATAGTTGAGGGTGTATTTTGTCTACTTCAAGCCGATTTATATTTGTTACTGGTGGTGTATGTTCTTCATTGGGTAAGGGAATCGCTTGCGCTTCGATGGCCTGCCTGTTGGAAGCGCGCGGCTACAAAGTCGCGTTGATGAAGTTTGACCCTTATATCAATGTTGACCCCGGCACCATGAGCCCCTATCAACACGGTGAAGTGTATGTAACCGATGACGGAGCGGAAACCGATTTGGATATCGGATATTATGAACGCTTCACCAATTCCATGCCTATTACGCGCATCAATAGTGTTTCAACAGGACAAATCTATGAATCTGTCATCAAGCGGGAACGGCGGGGCGGTTATCTTGGGAAAACCGTCCAGCTGGTTCCGCATATCACCGATGAGATAAAAAGCCGTGTGATGGCGGTCTCGCAAAAGGGGAATCCGGATTTTGTGATTTGTGAGATCGGCGGCACGGTTGGGGATATCGAGGGGTTCCCGTTTCTGGAAGCCATTCGCCAGTTGGGCTGGGAATTGGGGCCGAAAGAAGTGTTGTATGTGCATTTGACCTTGATTCCGCATGTGGCCGCTGCGGGTGAATTGAAGACCAAACCGACCCAGCATAGTGTAAACAAACTCCGGGAAATTGGTATCCAGCCCAATATATTGATGTGCCGCTGCCCCTCACCGATGACAAAAGATATGCGAGATAAGATCGCATTGTTCTGCAACATCGCTCCGCAATATGTTGTGAGTGCGCGTGATATTTCCTCAACGATTTATGAAGTGCCGCTGGTGTATTGGGAAGAGGGAATCGATGATCTTGTATTAGAGTATTTTGACCTGAAAAGCACCGAACCTGATATGCGGGAATGGAAGAAGATAGTCAACATCATCAAGAACCCCCGTAAAGGACCGGTGAAGATAGCAGTGGTAGGGAAATATATAAAACTGCAAGATGCCTACCGTTCTATATATGACGCACTGATCCACGGCAGTGTTGCCAACAATGCCGGATTGGAAATTGTCAAAATTCATTCGGAAGAGATAGAGAAGAAAGGTGTTGCCGAGCTCCTTTCGGATGTAGATGGAATACTTGTGCCGTGGGGATTCGGCAAACGCGGTGTTCCCGGCAAGTTGCAGGCGATTCGTTATGCAAGAGAAAACAACATTCCATTTTTTGGTATATGTTTAGGGATGCAAAGCTTAGTGATTGAGTTTGCCCAGAATGTATTGAACCTGCCGGATGCGTCTAGTACGGAATTTGACCCGGATACACCGAATCCTGTCATCAGTTTGTTGTATGAACAAAAGAAAGTGGTGGATAAAGGCGGAACCATGCGTTTGGGGGCGTATCCCTGTATTTTGATTCGTAAAACCAAGGCGCAAACGGCTTATGGGGAAGATCAGATATCCGAACGGCACCGCCACCGCTGGGAGTTTAACTACGATTATAAAAAATTGTTTGAAGATGCCGGGTTGGTTATCAGCGGATCATCACCGGATGGCCGTTTGGTGGAGATTGTGGAACTACAAGATCATCCCTGGTATGTGGGATGCCAGTTTCATCCGGAGCTGACCTCGCGGCCGCGGAAACCGCATCCCTTGTTCAAAGCATTTATCAAAGCGGCATTGAAGCATCAATCATTAAAGAATGGCGTATATACCAAAAAAGCCGCATCCTCCAAGAACCGGAAGTTGACCAAGTCGAAAACGGCGGCGAAAAAATCCAGGAAGAAATAATGGGTTATATATTCTTATGCATACATCAATTTCTGTCCTTTGGGAGCGGGGATAGGATCGCCAAATTCTTTTGCGGTATCAATCCATAATTGCATGGCATCTTTTGTATTATTAATAGCAGATTCATACGAATCTCCATGAGTCATACATCCTGGTAATTCAGGGACCTCAGAAATAAATATTTGA
>CAYVAZ010000345.1:0-5205 GCA_964449065.1 uncultured bacterium | reverse complement strand
CCCTCCCCTAACCCCTCCCAGGCTTGGGAGGGGAAATCTCTCTTCAAACGGGTGACCAATTACGAAGAAACAAAGTGTTTCTTAGGAGTGACGAGTGATAAGTCCAACGAATTCAAGAAATTCTACGATTGACCGCTCTCACCCTTTTGGTGATTATTTTTCAACTGCTCCGCATTTCATAAATCTATTATATTCAAAAATTTATGGCATACTTTTCAATATCAACTGCTTTTTTTAGGATTATAAATACTATTTTCTGTTCCGTCATTCATAGTGAACTTTTCAATGAGAAAATGGTATAAGATCGCTAGTTTCTCTTCAGGCGTGTAATGCTTGCGGCTCTTCTGCATGAAATCCTCCTTCGTTCGACTCTCTTATTCTAACGAAGCAAAATTCCATTTCCGGCTGAAGCGGGATAAAGTAACATTCGCTCAGTCTTTATAGAATGGTTCTTTCGTATGACTTTTACTGAAAATATTTGTCATAAACCCCATCAATCTGATAGCCATCCACTCCCGCTTCAACCATTCGTTCGATGTCCGCTTTCGCGCGCATTTCCCGTTCATCCTCGGGATAAATCCAATAATGAAAGATATTGATGGATGGCATAACCAAGCATCCCTGCTGCTGGATCAGTTCAACCATCTCATGGGTGATGAACCGCGGCCAGTCAAACCAAAATTTGCCTGACAAATCCACCGGACGTCCCCGCGCGATGGAATCAAATTCTTCATCATTGATGCGCAGCATCGCTTTGCCTTTCAGATACTTTTCCGCCAACGGCTCTCGTGATATGGTGACGGCGGCTTTGGCCAATCCATACTTGTCGATCAACTCGGCAATCCCTTGAAAAAATTTATCGTCATTACGGTTGGCATCGGTGGCTTTGATATCCAGCATCACACCCATTTGGTATTGGGTGCTGTGCTTTAAATATTCATCCAGGGTGATGATGCGCTCACCGGTGCCTTTGTAGCGCAGTTTGCTGATTTCTTCGAACGTCATTTCTTCGATGTAATTGTCAATCCCCACATCCTGCATCATGTTGTTGTCGTGAAAGGCGACAAGCACGCCGTCTTTGGTTTGGCGGATATCGACTTCCACCATGCCGTAGCCGCGATCGGCGGCCAACTCGATCGCGGGGATCGAGTTTTCCGGCGCGTCCTCTGTCACCACTCCTCCGCGGTGTGCGATGAGCAAAGGTTGATGGGCTTTGACCGATTCGGGGTCATGCAGATTGATTAGCGTTTCATTGCCTTTGCTGTATGGATTGGATACTTGAATCATACTGATGACAGCAAGTGAGAAGAAATACGTATAGATTTTCATCGCGGCTGCTCCTAATCATATTTTTTACAATGGTAGCGAAATCGCAGAGAAAAATACATTTCAATTTAAAGAGTTAATCATTTTTTAACAATTATTTTATATAAAACAATAACCGTTTCATCAATCAAGTTTTGTTTTTATCTAGGAAAAAGGGCTGACTTTTTTTCAGCTTTATAAAGGGGAAGTAGAGCAACAATGTTATAGATTTAAGGAAAATAGCCTGAAAGCAATGCCTTTTTTTCCCAAGTTTGGGGGAGATGTTCGCAGCACAGAGGGACGACCACATAATATTGAACAAAAAAAGGATAATCCCGCTATGTCAATAACATTGCCAAAGGGGGGGGCATAACCCAGGGCAACGCCCTGGTGATAAAAAAAATATGACCGATCGGCAAAAAGCCCATTTTTGTAGTGCCGGCTTCCAGTCTGCTGCTATTTGAAGTGCAGGCAAGATGCCTACCTTACAATATGGGCTATCGAATGACACTCTATTTTACCTTTTGCCGGGGCATCCTATATGGTTGGGTGAATGTGGATGAAGCAAAACTGCGAGAGCTAAATTCACTAACATTATTAAAAGAAATAACAAATTTCTTGGAAAAAAACAGCCCTTTGAAAGAGGGGAAGTTGTGGGTGGATAAAGAGATAAAGATTACGGAGTATACTATGAGATTCAAATATGCGATTATTCTTTGCTTTTTCACTGTTTTTTCTTACGCGCAGGAACCTCTGCGTTTTGCGGTGACCGATTTGGAAGGCCTGGAAGAACTCCAGCGCGAGTTCGGCCCTTTCAAAGAAAGATTGGAAACCATCACCGGCAGAGAACTTCAGTTCTATCCGGTCACCAACCGCACCGCGGTGGTCGAAGCGCTGCGCTCGGAACGGGTGGAGTTCGTATTGACCGGACCGGCGGAATATGTAGTAATCAGCAAACTAACGGAAGCCTCTCCGGTGTTGGGATTATCCCGCCCGGATTATTACTCCTCCATCGTGGTATTGGCTGATAGCGGCATTCAATGCGTGGAAGACTTAAAAGGCAAACGGGTCGTGTTCGGCGATGTCGGCTCCACCTCCAGCCATCTGTCGCCGATGCATCTTATTGCTGAGTACGGACTCAATCCGCTACGCGATATTCAAGCCCTACACACTACACGCGAAATTGCGTGGGATTCGCTCAAACGCGGCCGCGTGGATGCGATGGCGCAAACCAACAGCAAAATCGAAATCATGCGTGACCGTGAAACCGAATGGTCTCCGGGTCAGTTCCGCTTTATCGGCCGAAGTCCCGATTTGCCTAACGATATCTTGGTCGCTGCTAAACACGTGAATCCCGCGGATATCCAAACCGTGAAAGATGCCATACTGCAAAACAGCAAAGCCCTCATCGCGGATATCATCCAAGGCAAGGACAACGAAAAATACCGCGGCATGGCGTTTGTTTCCAATATTTCCGATCAAGACTACAACATCGTTCGCGATATGTACGCCGTCATCGGCAAACCGCGGTTTGCCGAATTTGTTGGAGAATAATCAGGAGTTGAGACCGTTGCAGAATTGTCAATGGGATGTAGAAGTTCAACAGTTATCGAAATATTTCGTTTCGAACAAAAGGGTATTACAAGATGTATCCTTTCAAGTCGCAGCGAAATCTTCAACCGCCATCATCGGCAAAAACGGTTCGGGAAAATCCACCCTTCTGCGATGCTGCCTGCGTTTGATCGAACCCTCTTCCGGCCGGATATCGCTTTTGCAAGAAAATGTGAACACGCTAAAAAGAAGAGGATTGCGAAGACTGCGGGGCAAAGTCGGCTTCATCTTTCAACGCCATCATTTGGTGCCTCGTCTATGCGCGCTGAGCAATGTGATTCACGGCGCGCAAGCCTACACCCACGGCCCGCAAGTCTGGCTGCAAAGCCTTGCTCCTAACCGCATCCGTGAAGAAGCAATGCATTGGTTGGAGTCTGTCGGTATGGTGGATTTCGCCGCCAACCGCGTCGATACCCTTTCCGGCGGTGAAAGCCAAAAGGTTGCCATCGCCCGCGCCTTCATGCAAAAGCCCAAACTCATACTCGCGGATGAACCCGCCGCCAGCCTCGATCCCCGCTCGGCGGATGAAGCGATGGAACTTCTGTACAAACGAACAAGTGAACAGGGCATCACGCTGCTTTTTGTTACCCACAACGTGAACCATGCGCTGCAATATGCCGATCAAATCTTGGGTTTGCAAAATGGAGAGATCACCATTCGCACAACACCCTCCAGCGAATCGGAAGCGTCCCTGCGCGGGTTCTTTGGGGAGAGATACCGTGGCTAACGCGCAGTTGCCCTCACGCTATCCCAAAGCCAACTGGACCTATTATGTCCTGATCCCCTGCGCGGTTGTATTTTTTCTATATTCGCTGTCCGGGGTAGGGATCACGCAGCTAACCTGGAACGATATCATCTCAATCCCCAAAAATACACTGCGTATCCTTAACGAAATGTTTCCCCCTAGTATCGCGCGCTTATCAACGGTCTGTTGGCTTCTATTGGAAACACTACAAATGGCGTTTGTGGGAACGGGAATCGGCGTGATTGTGAGTATTCCATTCGCCATCCTCTCATCCTCAAATATGACGCCGAACCGTTTCATTTACTTTATAAGCCGGGGAGTAGTGGTGTTATCCCGCACCGTTCCAGATTTGATCTGGGGGCTCTATTTCGTTATTATTGTGGGCTTAGGCCCTCTGGCCGGAACATGCGCAATAGTGGTCGATACATTGGGCTTTTGCGGCCGCTTTTTCGCCGAAGCGATTGAAGAAGTCGACAAAGGCCCTCAAGAAGCCTTCGCGGCCATAGGCGCCACCCGCACCGGAACTTTTTTTTGCGTTATCCTACCCGCGGCAATGCCTTCGTTTGTAAACACCGTCCTGTATAGTTTAGAAAAAGCCACCCGCTCATCCGTGGTGCTGGGTATTGTTGGCGCGGGCGGGATCGGCATGGAAGTCAACGCCGCTTTAACCATGTTTGAATATGACCTGGCGGCAACAATCATTATATTGCTGTGCATTTTGGTGTTTGTGGTCGAGCAGGTTGGAGCCGCTATCCGAGAACGAATCTTTGTGTGAGGGAACCAATATGAAGACCCAAACAACTAGAACCGCATACCAAAGTTGGGATGCCCGCTGGCAGACCGAGGACGGCCGTAAGGATTGGATTCAACCGCAGGATGATGTCGTAAATCTGGTCCCCTTTCTAACAGAGAATGGAGTGCAGCGTGTTCTCGATCTAGGCAGCGGGGTAGGGCGCCATGCAATCTTTCTCGCGGATCAGGGATTTGATGTTTTCGCGTTGGATGGCAGCAGGAGCGGTATCCAGCAAACCGAAGAAAAAGCGCTAGAAATGGGGCTGACGGTGAGCACCCAACTCGGCTTCATGAACCACTTGCCCTACGAAGATGCCTTCTTTGACTTTGTTCTATCATGGAACGTCATCTACCACGGCAACCTGCACGAAACCCGCCAAGCCATCAGCGAAATTGGAAGAGTATTGAAGTTGAACGGCTTCTTCCAAGGCACCTTTTTAACCAAACGCAACCTCTACTACGGCAAAGGCACAAGGATCGCGGAAGATACCTATATCCACAATGAAGTGGATGAAAAAGAACACCCGCATTGCTATCACAACGCTCTGGATGCCTGTGCGGCACTGCACGGCTTTGAAATCCTATCCCTAAGCCAGCACGAACACCGCAAACCAAACTCCTGGCACTGGCATTATGTCTGTCAGAAGGTGTGAAAGTATCGGCAAAGGCATTCTTCCCCCAATCAAATTGGGGGAAGTTATACCATTTCCAATTTGGATTGTTCACGAAAATCAAAACGGCTTAACAGATTG
>CAYVAZ010000344.1:0-5242 GCA_964449065.1 uncultured bacterium | reverse complement strand
TTTATTTATTGTTGTATGCTCTGTTTCACTTGTGTATGCGGCAACCGCCAAATATGCAATTGATCCTGTGCACGGCTCTATCCGTTTCTCCATTCAATACTGGGGGATCAATGAAATCGAAGGGTTATTCAAGCAATACAATGGCAGCATTCATTACGATCAAGAGAACATCGAAAACTCATCGGTTCATGTGATGATCGATGTATCCAGCATCGATACCGGCGTGCAGGGGCGCGATGAACACTTGCAGCGGGATGATTTTTTCGACGCGGAAAACTATCCTCACATGGTGTTTCAAAGCAAAGAGATTAAAACATCTGCTGGCGGCATGGTTGCGGTAGGCGACTTTTTTCTACATGGCGTCACCAAAGAAATCAGCATCCCCTTCAAAATCAACGGCCCGGTCAAAGGCCCCAGAGGCAGCGAAAGAATTGGCATCAAAGGCCACACCACCATCAAACGCAGCGATTACAATATGGATGTCGGCGGCAAGCTGCAAAACGGGATGCTGATGCTAAGCGACAACGTGCGCATTGATCTCAACATTTCTGCCGTGAAAGAATAGAGAAAAGCAATAATAGGGAAGGTTCGTTGGGAGGTTGATCAATGCCAAATATGACTTTGAAAGAAACACTGAAAGAACTTGAATCGTTAAGCAATGAAAAGATAAAAACTCAAAACTCGAAAAGCGGAGTAGGAGAGAACCAGTACGGAGTGAAATTAGGCGACCTGCGCAAGGTGGCGAAAAAGATCAAGACCAATCATGAATTGGCGCTTCAACTTTGGGAAACGGAAAATTTTGATGCCCAAATGCTGGCCATACTTCTCATTAAGCCAATGGAACTGACAGCGGATGAATTGGACACGATGGTACGCTCAGTGAAATATGACCGCGTGGCAGACTGGCTTAATTCCTATGTTGTCAAATTTCATCCGGACAATGAAACACTGCGCAAGAAATGGATGAAAGACAAAAATCCTATGGCGGCTCGCGCAGGGTGGAACTTAACCTCTCAAAGAGTAGCCAGGAATCCTGAAATGGTAGATATTCCAGCTCTCCTTACCCGCATAGAGAAAGAGATGGCGAAAGCGGCTCCAGCAGCCCAGTGGACCATGAATTTTACTCTAGCCGGGATTGGCATCCACCACCCGGAACACCGCCAGCGCGCCATTGATATTGGGGAAAGGCTGGGGGTATACCGTGACTACCCGGTGTCAAAAGGCTGCACCTCTCCCTTCGCACCCATTTGGATCAAAGAAATAGTGAGCCGGCAAAGTTAAACCACAATGATTCGCCAATTGCTATGAATAGGCATGGATCAATTTTTTATCTGATTTTTTCATAATCAATAGACTTCTATTTTAGATGGTATTTGTAATAAACAACGGCTAGAATTGGATAAAATTATTGATTGTCAAGAAAATTTGAAATAAACTAAAGAAACCATTGAATATTTTGTTTAGTGCTACAACATGGAAATCAGGTGATGAATGTAAATCCAAGGAAAATACATGGACCGTGGAATGACGGTTTCTCTCTAGATGAGCATACATTGAGTAGTGTTTATACGGGTGACAATGAATATGGACACCCGACGTTTGATACAACAAGAACAGAAATTGGCGAGTGCCTATATCAACTAAAGTACAAACATGATTACAGTAAGATATCAATTATCGGGCATGAGTTGTCCACAGCCGCTTCGTCTGCATTTGAGTTCATATCATTCGTGCTCCCTATTCCACCATCACAGCACCGTGAAAGACAACCGGTTGTTGAAATCTCCCGGCAAGTTGCAGCAAATCTTGGAATACCATGTATCGAGAACATGCTACTAAAGAACGCAGACACGGATCAAATGAAGAATATCGGCAATCGAGACGATAAGGTCAAAGCGCTATGCGATAAGCTATATTATGAGGATGTCTTGTTTGATGGGCAATATGATGTGTTGATTGTTGATGATCTTTATGATACAGGGGCGACGCTCGAAGCCGCAACTATCGTACTTCGAAGATATCCCAAGATTAGAAATATATATGTGGCCACAATCACAAGGAAGCACTGATGACAAAAGTGTTCATATCAGGATCAATGCGTATAAAGCGTCTGGATAATAACGTTCTAGATCGCATCAATAAAATTTTGGAAAAGCACTATGGCGTAATTGTAGGTGATGCGGATGGCGTTGATTCTTCTGTCCAAGAATATTTAAAAAAAAGGTGCGCGAAATCTGTTCTTGTCTACTGCACTGGAACTCGCCCTAGAAACAACTTAGGAAATTGGGAAACTATTAATGTTTCAACAACAAGTAAGCCGGGAACAAGAGCCTATTTCACTGCCAAAGATTTAGAGATGGCAACAGATTGCGATTACGGCTTTATGGTGTGGGATTCAAAGAGCACAGGAACTTTGAGTAACGCAATTGAACTTTTGAGTAGACACAAAAAATCTCTGGTGTATGTAAACAAGGCTAAGGAGTTTATAACCATCTCGGATGTAAATGACCTAAGAAGGCTAATTCAATACATGTCGCCCACCTCACTCAATAAGGCCGAAGAAAAATTGCAAATAACAAAAAAGATCGAAAGGCTTAGTAATAAACAAGTTCAATTATTCGCTTAACAGGTGGATCCAGCGGTCACAAAAAGCGGCGATCCTCGTTCCTTGCCACTACGCTTTTTGCTGCCGCTGAGCACGACGTTATGCCATCAAATTCAAATGCCAATCCCTAACGCAGACCAAGCCATAGCCGGTATCGAAAAAGTCCGCGACTACCTGCTCAACCTTGAGCATCCTGATGGCGGCTCGAAGGCAGTCTGGTTTTATTCGCTTGGTTACACCCGCAACGAATGGCAACGATTAGCGGACGACCTGCTGGCAATTGCTTATGATTGTGACAAATTCGATACCGAAACGACGCGATTCGGTATAAAATACAAGGCAGCCGGCCCGGTTGGCTGCCCGAACCATCGTCAGGGAAATGCAATGACGGTTTGGATCGTAGAAGATGACGAACCGCCCCGGCTTGTAACCGCGTATCCGGAGGAAGACAAATGATTGTTGAACATTCTCTTGTGGTACTTGATTGCCACCCGCCGCACGAAAAACTCAACCGGGGGGATGTGGGGACGGTTGTGCATGTTTACAAAGGTGGCCGCGGATTCGAAGTGGAATTTGTGGACGGCGGCGGACGGACGGTGGCGCTCATCACTGTTGGCGCTGACGATGTTCGGCAAATTCAAGCCGGTGAACTGCTTCATGCTAGACCCACCGCATAGATGGAATTGCATGTAAATTAAAATTATTGGATCAAATACTGACTTTTATTCTTGATTCTTTCTTGATTTATGTCATACAGTCGCGTAGGATGGGCACGGTCGGTTTGTGCCCATCATTCGAGGCTAAACCGGTGCGTTAGAAGTACCCTATGTGCTGGAATAAAAAGAAGAAGTTGACATACACTTTGTGTGCGCGTATGCTGTGTAATAGAAGGCAAGCATGAAAAACATCACCCTTTCTATTGATGATTTTCTTCTTCAAGCGGGCCGTGAATATGCCCGTCAGCATAATATATCCTTTCATGTGCTGGTTCGCCGATTGATTGAACAGACGGTTGTGAAGAAGCAATCCCAATGGCTTGATGATACGTTCAGTCTTATGGATAAAGCCAATGTGAAATCCGGGAATGAAAAATGGACACGCGGAGATTTGTACCGTGTCTAAAATCTTCCTCGATACGAACCTATTTGTTTATTTCATTGATCAGAATGAGCCGGAGGCAAAACATGACGACACGAAATGAACATTGGAATACGATCTTCTCCACCAAAGACGATCCTGAACTCGGCTGGTATGAGGACGATGTCTCACAGACATTGAAGTTTCTCGACCGGATTCAATTGGCCGAATCCGCCACCGTTTTTCTCCCAGGTGCAGGCACATCCAAACTTGTCGATACAATTCTGGCGAGAGGGCATAATCTTGTTCTGAACGATATCAGCGATGCAGCCCTCCATAAGCTTAGAACCCGGATTGGCACGAGCAGCAAATTGACGTGGCTGCATCATGACATATCAAAACCGCTGCCTGAAGGCACTCCCTTAGCTGATATTTGGATTGATCGCGCCGTTCTTCATTTTTTGCTTCAAGAAGCCGATATTCAGGGGTACTTTGCGAACATGCAATCCGTGATAAAACCCGAAGGATATGCTTTATTGGCAGAGTTTTCGACTATGGGGGCCCGGAAATGCGCGGGTCTTGAACTCCATCGCTACTCCATCGAAGAAATGACAAGGCGCATGGGGTCAGGGTTTGAACTCGTTAACCAAGAAGACTATACCTACATAAACCCTGCCGGTGATCCGCGTCCTTATATTTATGCGCTATATCAAAAGCATAATAGCTAACCCAGACATTCCATCGGCCGGCGGTGAGCCTTGACGTTATACAGTGCAAAAAGACTGCTTTACACATATCATGTGACGCATTATGTTTATAACCCGTAGTAAAATTTACTGGAGAGTGCGAAGTGCTTTGTTAGCAATTTTTCAAGTCAAGTGAAATGAGAGACTTAGGAATAATCAATTCGATAAACCCAAGTCATACATAAGTTATTGAATCGACTTCACTTATGTAAAATCCAGATGAGAACTTCGCACTCTTTAGAAATTTAGTTGGTTAAATAATTGGAAAATGGGTATGACTGTGAACGAAATAGAAATGAAGATCAAAAAACTTCCCGACCACTTGAAACCAGAGGTTCTTGATTATATTGAGTTTTTGCTGAATAAGTATGGAACTAAAGAAACAGTGAAAAGCAAAAATGAAAACACATTTAAATTTGATTGGGAAGGTGGATTGTTAAAATTACAGGATCAATATACTTCGGTGGAATTGCAGCATAAAGCGATGGATTGGCGATAATGTATTTGGTAGATACCAACATATTTCTGGAGATTCTTCTCAAACAGGCAAAGAGCCAAACGTGTAAAGACTTTCTGGATCAAAATGTCAGTGATCTCAGTTTTACTGATTTTTCTCTCCATTCTATAGGAGTAATTCTATTCAAGCAACTTGAGGATGATCTGTTTTTAGCGTTTCTTAATGATACGTTGCCAAAAGTAAATCTCACTACATTACCAAAAGAACAGTATAAAGAGATTCAATCAAACAGGAAGAAACAGAAGTTAGATTTCGATGATGCCTATCAATATACAGTTTGCAAGCACCTTGGATTTA
>CAYVAZ010000343.1:0-5250 GCA_964449065.1 uncultured bacterium | reverse complement strand
TTCATGTGGATGGTTAAGTTATCACCCATCATGTCAGCCTTGATGAACTACTAGATTCATCCGGTTCCAATTCATCCGGCGGCTTTTGATAGGAGTAAAGGATCAGTCCAATCCCGGCAACCGCCAAAAAGATCGAGTAAAACATCCCCCGGCTCATCCCTAGAATCAATCCGGCATCCGGCTCGCGGAAAAACTCACATACAATCCGGGCAATCGCGTACAAAAACAAGAACTCACCGCCCATGCGGCCCGGGTAGCGCACCGCATCCGTCTTCCAAAAGCGCCATTGGGTATAAGCCAGCAGAATCGCCCCCTCTAAAGCCGCTTCATACAACTGCGAGGGATGCCGCGGCGCAATCAACTCTACCGGAGTGCCCGGCGGCGCGCTGTCGGGAAAAATCACCGCCCAGGAGACATCCGTCTTCGTGCCCCACAACTCGCCGTTGATAAAGTTCGCAATGCGCCCGAATAAGAGTCCCGGCGGAATCAGGGGGCAGATCAGGTCTCCTAATCGCAAGAAAGAGAGATTAAATTTCCGTGCACACCACCAGATGGCGATCATGACACCAATAAACCCGCCGTGGCTTGCCATGCCGCCCTTCCAAAACTCAAACACCATCCACGGGCGGGAAACAAACTCGCCCAAGTCGTAAAGAAACACAAAACCAAGCCGTCCGCCAAGAATCACACCGAAAATGATTCCGATGGTCAGCGTCTCCTGCTGCTTGGGATTGAGCGGCGATTTGCCGTATTTGTAGAACTGATTCAGCAGCCAAATCCCCGCCACAAAGCCCAACACATACGCCAAGCCGTAATAGCGGATGCCGAATCCGTCCCAAAATTCAATCAAAAACGGGCTCAGGTCATGTACCCAATATTGTGTGTCGTTCATACGATACCTACAAAAAGATTTTTCTTATTTTTATCATATCGTGACTATATTCGTTCTATAGAGAAGAAGTATAATTTTGTGAAAGAAAAAAGTCGTTTTAACTGCATGTCATTTTTCAGACGGGTATTTGATGCTATCATTTGAATTCCAGGGTCTCCCCCTGTATAATGAGAAAAACTAAAGCAACTGTGTGGGTTCCATGGACTTAGAGTATTCGCTGAACGATATCAAACAGGCGCTCGACGCGGGTGACAACGAAAAAGTGCTTGGCATGTTCCGCAGCATCGAAGGCGCTGTAGAAGACTGCAAACAAAAAATGCAGGAAACCGAACAACTCCGCATGGAGTTTTTGGCCACCATATCCCACGAACTGCGCACCCCCTTAAACGCCATCATCGGCTTTAACTCATTATTAGAAGACGGCATCTATGGCGAACTCAATGAAAAACAGCGCCGTGCCGTGCAGCGGGTTGACCGCAACTCCACCCGCTTGCTGACTCTCGTCAATCAATTGCTTGATCTCTCCCGCCTGGAAGCAGGTGCTGTATCCGTGTTTTACGAAAAGTCCGACATGAACCATGCCATCTCCGAAATTTTAGACGATTACAAACCCACTGCCGATGAAAAAGGCCTCATCTTTGAAGTCACCCAACCGCATGGAGGCCTCCCGCTCGTTACCGATGCCGCCAAAGTGCGTGAAATCGTACGGCAACTGGTGTCCAACGCCATCAAATTCACCTCCAACGGCACCATTAAGATCACCGCAAAGCAGGTTGAAGGCGGCGCGTTGATCGAAATCGCCGATACAGGCCCTGGCATTCCCGAAGACAAGCGCGAAGCGGTCTTTGACCTTTTCCGCCAATGCGACTCTTCTTACACCCGCAAGCACGAAGGCGCAGGTTTGGGCTTAGCCATCGTCAACCGCTTGGCTTGTTTGCTTGACATTAAAACCGAAATTCAAAGTGAAGCCGGCCAGGGCTTGGTCTTTCGCCTAACCATCCCCTGTAACGAACAATCCAGTCAAATTGAAGAAAAACCAGCAGACGCTGAGTTACCTTCTCACATCGCATCGAATGAACCGGCGGTTCTGCCCGTCAAAAGCCAAGCCAAAAACGTCCTAATAGTGGATGACGATCCCTATACAGTTGAAATTTTGGCTGAATTTCTTGAAACCCGCGGCCATTTTCGGGTTGAAAAAGCCTTTAGCGGCATGCACGCGATGATCCATCTCGCCAAACAAAAACCGGATTATCTTTTGGTCGACCTGCTGATGCCGCAAATCAACGGGGAACGCGTCATCCAATACTGCCATGAATTGTGGGGAAAAGATCAGGTTAAAATCATCATCATTACCGGAAAAACCCTTGATCAACACGAACTATACCGTCTGGAAAACTTGACGCACGCGATTGTAAAAAAAGGCGATCTTCGTCCCCAAACACTATCCAAAACCCTTGAACCGGTTATTCAACTCTCCGCCAAAGCCACTGCATAGATCTACAAAACATTACAATAACCATTTTTCATTTCGAAAAAAAATACAAAATTGGTTTTCATTTTAAAAAAACTCCATAAGCATTTTTATCAGATTGTACCTATGCAATAAAGCAATCCAATTCGATAACCCTTTGAAATAGATTGACTTGATCATCTTTTTGGATTTAAATTCTATAAGATACATAAATACTGATTATCTGGTATTCCCCTTGCGTTTAGAATCGATGAGAAAAAATCCTAAGAGATGTGTTATGGTGGTGATTGGAACACCGGTTCGTTGGATAAACCAACCCATTCCAAAACCAATGGCACAGACAATCCAAATGAAACCAGCGTAGATAAGGGGGCCTCCATGAAGAGTAAAACAGAAGTGTGTGTATATTTCGGGAAGCGTGTTCGCGCCATACGGTCCAAACGCAAATTAACGCAAAAGGATTTGGCGGATAAAGTCGGTGTTCATCTATCGTTTTTGGGGGATATCGAGCGCGGCAAGAAAGGTTGCAGCATCGATGTTGCCTACCGCATCGCTCAATCCTTGGATGTCAACATCGGCCAGTTCTTTATTGACGATGAAGTGCCGGAGGAAATCATGGAATTTGTTATGTTTGTAAAAGAAAATTCCGACAAAACCCTTTCCGATATCGTTAAAATTGTGACCCGCTTCCGGTAACCGCCTGTGGGGATGCCGCAGAATCTTGCTCCACGGGTTCGGAAGGAGTTGACCGGGGCAATGCCGTGTGTTTTTGTTTGTATTCAGCATGGGATCGGCGCAAACTATTGATAATATCCGAATCAATTTTAATTCTTGCGTGTGACATCCCAAATAAAATGGCTCCTAAAACGGGTTCCAATTTCGGGGCCATGACGTGTGCTCCCGGAATGAGATAAATAATTTTTCGCCGGATAATCTGCCAATAAAACGACGCTTGATCCAAAATGCCGCCCGCTAATATGACATCCACACGTTCGGGCATTTCCAACTTTTTATAAACCGCTTCCACATACAAAGCCAATTGATCGGCTTGTTGGTAGAGAATTTCTTCCGCCACCGGGTCTTCCTCTTCTGCCGTACGGATCACCAATGGCGCCAGCGAGGCGATCTTCTCCTTCCCCGCGTTTCCGGATACCGACCATTGCACCAAATCATCCAAACCCCGAAAATTGAGTACGCTATACAATTTTTGTGTCAGAGCGGTCGGAAGCCCGATTCCTTCCTCATCTTTGACCGTGGCACGCATGGCTTCCAACCCAATACGGTATCCGCTGCCTTCATCCGAAAGCAGCGGGCCATACCCGCCGGCACGAGCTGTGAGCCCCCCCTCGGTTTTCCCGTATACCATCGAGCCGGTCCCCGCGATAATGAGAATCCCTTGGTCAGATAGCGATCCGCTGGTTAACGCGATTTCCGCGTCGCTGGTAAGGATGAAAGAACCGGCCGTGAATTTTTGCTCCAACACCGGCATGAGAATCGAATGGTCTTTCTCTCTGCCGATTCCGGCAAGACCAAAGCACAACCCTTTACACTCATCCACACGCGCGCGCGCGCCTTCCAAACAGTCTTGAAATAAGCGGTGGAGGGTGGAAGCGGCTTTTTCCGCGCCGCATTCATGGTAGTTAACACCGGGGCCGTTTGCCGTGTACAGAACCTCGCCCTGCAGGGTGGAAAGCACCGCCCGGCTGTTGCTGGCACCACCGTCAACGCCAAACACATAGGGCATGGTTAATTCTCTCCGTACAACTCTTTTTCCATCCGCTTGTTATCCAGCATCAGCGTTTGGATGCGCAGTTTCAGGTTTTCAATCTCTTTGTTTTTTTGCGTTTTCACTTCCGCCAATTCGTCATTGAGCTGCTGATTATTTTCCTGTAACGTGCTGACCTGTTCTTTCAATTTCTCCAACTGCTCCATCATCATCGAATTCATCATACCGCCGCCAGCGGGGGGGGTGACGGGCTCCGGCGTGGGCGTTGAGGTGACAAACAAACTTTCGTTACCGGATGACGGGGTCGATGCGTTCATCCCGCCGTTGGTCATGATATAGCCGACAATCAGCAGCGCGACGACGCTGACCAATCCCAGAGTAAATAATACGTTGCCGCCGGACGGGTCCGCGGCGCGCGATGGGGCTCTGCGTGCGCGTGTTGCCATAATGAGTGCTCCTTATTCAGATGGGTCTTCGGTTGCTTCTGTGTCTTCGGTTTTCGGTGGAGTCTGTGTCAGATCAACCTGTGTCAGATCAAAATGAAACTCGTGGCGGTCGGTCATGTTCCAAGGGGCTATGGTGGCAAAAAAGTCAAGTGGGAACGTTTGGTATGCCGGTGTTTCCACCGTAACATACTCAACGCGCCTTCCGTATTCGGGATGATCCAGTGTGACTTTATGGACCCCGTGCCATTCAACCTCGAACTCCACCGGCGTTTTGCCTTTGGGCTCAAAGTCATAGTGGACATCTGCACCCTGCGGCGTCGAATCAATCTTCACCGTAGTGGTGTAACATCCCCCAACCAAACATAAAACCAACAACATCGATAGATGCCGCAGCATATCTGCTGACTCCAAAACGCCCCGCAACATTCGCAAGGCCATGTTAATCTTATATTACAGCCGTGAAAACCTGATTTGTCAACGCAATGTTTGAAAGAATTGTTTGAAAGAAAGTTTGAATGAACATTTTAGAGCGGTTTCCAAAAGTATGTTCGTATTGGGTAGCATCGGCTTCCAGCCGGTACCGCATACCGCATATTATTTCACTGATGTTACGCAATCCATGATTGACGATTGCGTGAAAAATGGTTTTTGTTGTGAGCTAACTATTCTCAGTCAAACGCAGTGTCTATCGTCTTCTCCCTTTGGGAGAAGATAA
>CAYVAZ010000342.1:0-5253 GCA_964449065.1 uncultured bacterium | reverse complement strand
GAACAAAATAATAACCAATTAAAAATCAGTGGGTTTTAAGTGCCCACTAGTGAATATAATTATGAAATGAAACCTAATCTAATCTTTAAAATTTTGGTAATAACTTTAATGGGATTACCAGTTTTACTTAAAGCACAAGTAAGTGAAAGCTTTACGTTGACCCAAAATGAGCTAATTTTTCAGAAAAATGCTGATTTTGATGAATTAATCACAAAGGATTATTCGTTTACAGATGAGATTGGAAACCCTCAATTACCTATTCGTATTGAATCCTTTGTTGTTCCTTATGATGCTATTGTTTCTGGATTACAGATTACGTCTGTAACAAAACAAAAAGTCAAGGGAAAGTTTTATATCTACCCTACTCAACCACCAAGACCGCTTGATGGAAGTGAACCACCTGCATTTGTTGAACCCAATCCTGCTGTTTATAATTCATCTGAACCTTATCCCGGAAAAACAGTTGAAATAATATCCGATGAATATATGCATGGCTATCATATTGTTACAGTAAAGATTTATCCTGTTGAGTATATTCCCAAGAACAGGGAGCTTTATTTACAGGATATTAGTTTTACTATCAATTATTCTTCTTCAAAAATAAAAAGTAATTCTATTATTCAGCCAGAGAAACAATCATACAAAAGAGCAGAATTAGCAAAGAAATTCATTGAAGGATATGTAAAAAATGTTACTGATGTAGAAAATTTCAAAGATAAAGACGTAAAAATAATTGATGAATCAAGCAGCCTAAATAAAACAGAAAGTACAGATGTAAAAACAATACAGTTAAAATCAACTTCTGTAATCGAAGAATTAGTTCCTGATTATATAATAATCACCAATGAAGAATTAAAACCAACTTTCCAAACATTAGCGGACTGGAAAACAAAGAAAGGTTTACCTGCTATTATAAAAACTATTGAAGAAATAGAACCTAATTATCCCGGTTCTGACTTGCCTGAGAAAATCAGAAACTATTTAAAAGAAGCCTACAGTAAATGGGGAGCAAGTCTATATATTTTACTTGGTGGGGATGTTAATATTGTTCCAGCAAGAATGGTTAATAATGTTCGTTATCCGTCCATTAATGGCGTAAAACCAACCGACTTGTATTATACTACAATAGGAGGGGCATGGAATGCAAATAACAATAATGTTTTTGGAGAATCCGGCGATACTGTTGATTATGGACCTGATTTTATTTTGGGAAGGGCATCAATTGAAGATTTAACAGAGGCGCAAACATTTGTTAATAAAGTAATTGCTTATGAGAAATATTCAAATTTGGGTATCAGTTCTTACGTGAATAATTATTTATGTTTAGTTGGATTTTTAGATGAAAATGTTTGTGGAGTGTTTTTAAATGGTCCTAATGGTGGCTATCCAACTTATTCAAACGAACTTAAAAACATCGCGACTACATACATGCCAACAAATATTAACCGTTGGTTTTTATTTGATAATTATGATTGTCAATATAATTCTTCTAATCCTTATTCAACACCTTATGCATATTATACTCATCAATATGAACAATGCAACCCTTCTGAGCCAACAGTTAATTATGTAAAACCTGGTGGTGGAACATGTTTAACTGGGAATCAAACATTAAATAAAACGAATGCAATTTCTTGCTTAAATAATGGAGGTTCATCAGGTTTAGGGAATTTTCACATTGTTTATCATTTACAACACTCTGGTGTTAAAGGGATGGGAGTTTCAAGGGTAACTGATGAATCATTTAGAAATGAAGATTTTGATTTTTTAAGCAATGGAAACTACAATCAGATTTTATTTACAAATGGATGTAGTCCTGGAACATTTGACAAGGACTGTATCGGAGAACACTATATTAATAAATCCCAAGGAGGAGGGGTTGCGTTTATTGGCAATGCAGATGTTGGATGGTATGGAGAACACTGGCAATTTCAATATTTTAGTGATGCATTATATGAAACGACCGGACATCCAAGTACTGGTTATAATTTAGGTTTTGTATTTCAAAAAGCACAAGGTACTTCATCAAGTTCAAGAAAAAGATTGACCTTACTGGGTGACCCAGAGATGCCTGTATGGACGAATACCCCTCAAACGTTAAATGTCTCTGTTAGCCCAACAACAGTTGTAAGCGGCGAAAATACAATTGTAGTAACCATAAATAACCTTCCATCAGGTAAAACAGCAACTATTTGCCTGCAAAAAGGCGATGAGGGTTATGCTACACAAACAGTATCCGCAAATGGCAGTTATAATTTTACTTTTACCCCTCACACATCAGGTCAAATAAATGTTACTGTAACTTCTCATAATTTTAAACCTTATGAGTCAATAATTACGGTTAATACCAACCAAAATCAAAACATTTTTATCTCAAACATGACTTTTGATGACGATAAAACAGGAAGCAGCAATGGTAATAACGACCAACAGATTGATGCCGGGGAAACCATTGAACTCACAGTTGAACTAAAAAATAATGGGGCTTCAAGCGCTACAAATGTTTCGGCAACTTTAACCTGTAGTTCTCCTTATGTTTCTATTTCAAACAATAATTCAAGTTATGGAAATATTAGTTCAGGAGGTACAAAAACATCATTAACAAAATATGTTTTTACCATTGACAAGGATGCACCGGAGATTTTGGTAAATGATTTAAACCCTGTAAAATTTATACTGCAAATAACAGATGGAGCAAGCAATTCTTATACCGATGTATTTAATATTGACGTGTTTAAACCGGACATAGAACAAGCAAATAAAACAATTGTTACAACCAGCGATGGGGATAAAATAATAGAACCCAATGAAACGGTAACCATAAACATTGACTTGTTTAATAAGGGCAAAGCGCAAGCAACTGGCATTACAGGTGTATTAGCAGGGAACAGTTCCTATATTACAAGTTGTTCATCAACACCAAGGAATTATCCTGCAATTGATAAATTTGGCACTGAAACCAATACCTCTGTTTACCAATTTACGGTTTCATCTTCCTATACAGTTGGTCAAGTTTTAGATTTCATCTTGCAGGTTGAAAATGAATTTGGTAAAACATGGTCGTTTAACTTTAATTTACTAGATAAACCTGCTAAAATTAATACTTCAACGATAGATTTTACTGCTGATAAAACTGAAATCGAATTATTCTGGACACCTTACACCAACATAAGTGGTTATAATATAAAAGAATTATTTACTAATATTTCGGTTGATAACAACAATAGTTACTTAATTGGATTGAATTCAGATGGTACAGAACTTTTTGATATTGATGGGAATTTAACGACTTATAGTGGTTTTGCATATTTAAATGCAGGGATGAATTCAACGCCAGCTATTGGCGATTTAGAATCAAATGGTCAGTATAAAGTAATATCCATGACCAGGAGTGGAAGCCCTGATTACTTTTCGAATCATTCTGTAAATGATAATAATAGTGATGGCAAACCCGATTTAATTTGGCAACATACAGCACAAGGTCCATGCTATCGTCCACCAATAGTATCAAATCTGGATAATAGTTCAGATGGAACATTAGAAACAATTTTTTATTCTGAATGGGGAGGGATAAGAGTATATAGTGCCACAGGTCAATTATTATACAGTTTTGCCGATGGTATAGGAGGTACTTATGGTTCATTATCTCTAGCCGATATTGATGGGAACGGCGATAAAGAAATTATTGGTTGCTATAAAAACAATGATATAAATCATTTAGTAATTACAAGCGGTATTTATATTTGGCATCATAATGGCACTAATTATGGTACTTCACAACCTTTTTATACAATTTCTGTTTATGAATTTAGTAGTTCCCCAGTAATTTGTGATATTGACAACGATGGCGACAAAGAAATTCTTGCTTGCGCATTAGTTGATAAATCTTCAACAACAACTCCTTCAGAAGGTAGGATTGTAGCTATCCATCACAACGGAACAGTTGTTAGCGGGTGGAATGGAACTCAAAAACTAAGTTACCCTAACGACTGGCATTCACAGGATATTTCAGTAGGTGACCTTAATAATGATGGTAATTTAGAGGTTGTTGCAATAGGCACTAATATTGTGAAAGTCTGGAACAAGTCTGGTACTCAAATCAGTTCTACAACAATAAGTAACCTTAATCCCGGAAAATTAACTCCTATACTTGCCGACGTAGATAACGATGCTGATATAGAAATAATATTTGGTTCGAATGACGAAGGCAGAATCCATGCTTTGAATATGGATGGCACAAAAGTTCTAGGCTTCCCCTTACACGTTGACGATGCATTACAGGGTTCTCCGTGTATAGCTGATGTTGATAATAATGGTAAAAGTGAATTAATTGCAGGTTCGGGTAATAAAATTTACATGTGGGAGACAAACGGAAATTCCCAATTGATTGAATGGGGTAGCGAAAGGCACGACCCCCAGAATACTGGTGAATATTATGAAATCTGTCCTCCTACTATAATTACCTCAAATACAACATGGAGTACAAATAAAAACCTTTGTGGCGATATTATTATTAATTCCGGCACATTAACTATTGCTTCCACATGTACAGTAACCATGTCTGATTACACGAGGGTATTGGTAAATTCTGGCGGCGAATTAAAAGTTGATGCTGGTAAGATAATGAATGCCAATATAAAAGCTTTAAGTGGCAGCAATATTATACTAAAAAACAATGGTTATATAAAAATCAGTGACCACGGTGAATTTATTATCAACACCGGGGCTACTTTTGACTATCAATACGGCACATTAGATATTACACAATAACTTATAAAAAGGAAAATTATGAAAAAATATATTTTTATTTTAATCATATTCATCACCTCAAAGGGGTATAGTCAGACCCACTTTCCGGATTCAAATGCAATCTGGAATGTAAACCATATCAATTCAGCTGGTACTCCAACCGATGAGATGCTTTATGGACTTAAAGGCGATACCTTGATTAATGACACGCTTTATAATAAACTATACACGGTATCAGATACAACTTTGTCTGTTGAAAACCTACAAGATTATATTGGCGGGTTCAGGCAGGAAGGTCAAAAAGTATGGTTTAAACCAGCATACTGGACTTATCATGATATTTTGTTATATGATTTTTCTGCTTCTATCGGTGATACAATTTGGCACAAAGGAGTTGCCTATAATGAATTTAACTTTACACAACATCAACTGGCATATAGTATTATTCAGGCAATAAATACAGAAAATGGTACTAAGACATACTCGATTATTAGAGGTACTGAT
>CAYVAZ010000341.1:0-5281 GCA_964449065.1 uncultured bacterium | reverse complement strand
ACGATAGACACTGCGTTTGACTTAGAATAGTTGGCTCACAACAAAAACCATTTTTTAAGCAATCGTCAATCATTGATTGCGGAACATCAGTTAAAAAGTAAAGGGAAAAAAATGAAAGTAGCCATCGTTGGCGGATCTATTGCAGGGTTAGCAGCGGGCATAGCATTACGCAGCATCGGTTGTGATGTGTCTGTTTATGAAAAGTCAAAAGCCCCGTTACGCGGACGGGGAGGCGGGTTGATTGTCCAGCAAGAAATGCTGGATTGGATGAACGAACAGGATATTGGAACCGGTAATACAATCGTTGTTCCCGGTTATGAACGCCAATTCATAGACCAGACTGGGAAAGTCATTAAGACATATCCGTCCTTTGCAAACTTTACATCCTGGGATGCCGTCTTTCACCAATTCAAATCTGCCTTTCCTGACGACTGTTATCATCTTGGAAAAGAAGCGGTATCCCTTGTATTCTCCACAAGCGGTGCGGAAGTGGAATTGACCGACGGGGAGAACATTCAATCAGACCTGCTCATTGGAGCAGATGGGGTCAATTCTGTGATTCGCTACAATTTATTTCCGGATGTCCAACCGAACTATTCGGGATATGTGGCATGGCGCGGCGTGATTCCGGAGACGAATGTTCCCCAAGATGCCATTGAAATTTTGGAGAACAAATTCACCTATTGTCAGACACAAAACACCCTTGCTCATGCCTATTTTATCCCGGGTGATAACCTGGAAACGGAAGCGGGGAACCGAAGGATAAATTGGGTGTGGTATTGGAATGCTGATGAGGAGACGAAACTGCCGGAGATGCTGTCGGATATCGAATGGAAGAAAAATTTGACTGCGATTTTATCCGGGAAATTACACGTATCCAATTTAGATCATCTACATGACCGCGCAATAAATGAATTGCCGCGATTCTTATCCGATATTGTTACCGCAACCCATGCTCCCTTTATCCAATTTGTGTTTGATTTTCAATGCCCCGGCATGTACAAGGGAAGAACTCTAATAATAGGGGATAGCGCATCCATTGTTCGTCCCCATACCGCCTCCGGCACTTCTAAAGCATGTGGAGACGCGGTTTCATTGGCTCAACATTTCCTGGCGGCGGGGAAGAACGTTGACCAAGCATTGCCCCTTTGGCAGGATGAACGAATGGCCATCGCTCACCGGTTAATCTATCATGGAAGAAACCTGGCCATTAAACATGGATTGGGAAATTAAACGATGCAATGATATAGTATACAGGCTGCCAACTATCTATTTGTTTTACGAGGAAGGATTATGTTTTATAAACAGGATTTTTTAGAACTAATAGAAAGCGAAACCGTAATTTGTAAACACATCCATTCCAAAATGGATGTGTCCAATATGGAATACCGCCCGGCTGGAAATCAACGTACCACATTGGAACTGATGCAGTATTTAACCATATGCGCTTCAGGGCCGACTGACGCGCTGATCAAAAATGACTGGTCTGTGATCAAAGAATATAGAGAAGCCTCTCATGATGTTGCATTTGAAAATTTTTGTGAAAGAATGAACGCGCAATTGCAGAACGTTCGTGAACGGGTCGGTTCATTGTCCGATGAAGATTTGCAACGCGAAACCTCCACCCCCTTCGGCACCCAACCAAAACTGGGGAGAGCATTGGTAGAAATGCCCTTGCGGTTTCTGGCAGCGTATAGGCTGCAATTGTTTGTTAACGCCAAAGCCTGCGGCGTTGAAAACATGACCACCTTTAACGCTTGGTTGGGCAAAGACAAAGAAGACTAACCGAAATCTGCGATTCTGCCTTAATGCGATTCTGCATTAAAAAGTGTAATCTAGGGTTGACGGCAGGCCTTCATGCCATTAAACTCCCACTCTTGTGTTCAAAAGCTAGAAATTAGTTAAAGAGACTATAACTTAGGTCAGGTATATTCTATGCCAACAATCAATCAATTGATTAAAAAGGGTAGAAAAACAAAATCCAAAAAATCCAAGTCGCCGGCAATGACGGGATGCCCGCAGCGCCGCGGCGTTTGCACACGGGTTTGGACCATGAGCCCCAAAAAGCCAAACTCGGCTTTGCGTAAAGTCGCCCGGGTTCGGTTAACCAACGGAATTGAAGTCAACGCTTACATTCCCGGTGAAGGCCATAACTTGCAGGAACACAGCATTGTTTTGGTTCGCGGCGGCCGTGTGAAAGACTTGCCCAGTGTACGCTATCACATCGTTCGCGGATCATTGGAAACCACCGGCGTGGATAAACGGAGACGCGGACGCTCAAAATACGGTGCAAAAAGACCCAAAGAGTAAATCGTAGGTTGGATATAGCCTTATAAATTATTAAATCGCACAAATTTTATAAATCGCAGGTGAATAAAAGAAATGTCCAGAAAAGGAAAAGCGCCCGTTCGTACGGTTTTGCCCGATCCCGTTTACAACAGCAAATTGGTCACCAAATTTATAAATGGCATCATGAAAGATGGCAAAAAGTCAACCGCGGAAACCATCTTTTACAACTCCTTGAATGCCATGAAAGAGAAAACCGGTAACGATCCTTTGGAATTATTCACCAAAGCAGTCAATAATGTACGCCCGGCATTGGAAGTTCGTTCTCGCCGCGTGGGGGGCGCCACCTATCAAGTTCCGGTTGAAGTTCGTTCCGAACGGCAGCAAACCCTAGCCATTCGCTGGATTGTGAACGCGTCTCAAGGACGGAACGAACGGGGAATGGTCAACCGTTTATCCGCGGAATTGCTGGATGCCTCTAACAACCAAGGCAATGCCATTAAGAAAAAGCAAGACGCACACCGCATGGCGGAAGCGAACAAGGCTTTTGCTCATTACCGTTGGTAATCAAAGCGGTCTTACAATTCATTTATAATATAGCTTAACTGACATAAAGCATGTGAAAGTTTTGTTCAGCTTTCACATGCTTTTATGTGATTTTAATTCACTAACGGATACGATTACACCAAACCGTTTGGACACGATGACTGTGAGTAAAACAAATACGGAACTCTCGTTGATACGAAACATCGGTATTGCCGCGCACATTGACGCGGGCAAGACGACGACGACCGAACGCATTCTGTACTACACGGGACGCACCCACAAAATCGGGGAAGTTCATGATGGCGCGGCCGAAATGGATTGGATGGAGCAGGAAAAAGAGCGGGGAATTACCATCACTTCCGCCGCCACTTATTGCCAGTGGAAAAACCATCAAATCAACATTATCGATACGCCCGGTCACGTGGATTTTACCGTTGAAGTGGAGCGTTCTTTGCGCGTTTTGGATGGCTGTATCGTTGTGTTTTGCGCGGTGGGCGGTGTCGAACCGCAATCCGAGACCGTTTGGCGTCAGGCCGACCGCTACCACATCCCCCGGCTGGCATTCGTCAATAAAATGGACCGGATTGGCGCGGATTTCTTCGCGGTTGTGGATGAGTTACGCGCAAAATTAAACGCGAAACCGGTTCCGGTTCAAATCCCCATTGGGGCGGAAGCCGAATTCAACGGTGTGATTGATATCATTCGCATGAAAGCCTACAATTGGGAACAAGACTGCGCCGATTATGGGGTGACCTATTCTGAATCCGATATCCCGGATGCTTTGCTGGAAGAAGCACAATTGCACCGGGATTCACTTCTGGAAACACTCTCCGATTATGATGAAGATGTAATGCGCAAATTTCTGGAAGGAGAATTCATCGAATCGGAAGCAATTTATAAAGCCATCCGTTTGGCGACGGTCCGCAATGACCTGATCCCTGTTTTGTGCGGCTCATCCTTAAAAAATAAAGGCGTGCAGTTGCTGTTAGACGCGGTGATCAATTATTTGCCTTCTCCCATGGATGTGCCGCCAATTGTTTGTGTCAATCCTCACAACAACCAAGAAGAAGTCCGCGAACCGAATGTCGAACATCCATTTGCCGCGTTGGCTTTTAAAGTCAAAACCGATTCTCATGGACGTATGGTCTACATTCGGGTTTATTCCGGCAAAGTAAATGCCGGAGAGGCCGTTATGAATGTGGCCAAAAACAAGCGGGAACGACTCAACCGTCTATTGCGGATTCATTCCAACAAACGGGAAGAAATAAAAGAAGCCAAAGCCGGGGATATTGTCGGTGTCTTAGGGTTAAATTTCGCCTCAACCGGCGACTCGTTATGTGACGCCAAACATCCGGTATTTTTGGAAACCCTTTCCTATCCGGAACCGGTCATTTCCGTCGCAATCGAGCCTAAAACCGTATCGGATCAAGACAAACTGGCCGATTGCCTGAAAAAAATGGAAGATGAAGATCCTACCTTCCATGTAAAAGTTGACGATGAAACCGGTCAAACCATTATCTCCGGAATGGGAGAATTGCACCTGGATATCATTGTCGACCGCATCAAACGGGAATACGGCGTGCAAGCCAATGTGGGCAAACCACAGGTCAACTACCGCGAAACGATCCGTGAAACGGTTAAAGACTCTCACGAATATGACCGCATACAAGCAGGCAAGCCGCACTACGCGAACGTGGAATTAGAAGCATATCCACGGCCAACCGGCGCAGGCTTTGAATTTGTGAACGATTTGGATGAATCGGTCTTGCCCAAAATTTTCTTGGATTCTGTTCGTAAGGGGGTTCAGCAAAATCTCCAAAGCGGTATACTTATGGGCTATCCTGTTGTAGATACAGGTGTGCGCCTGACCGGAGCGGTTGTGAAAGAAAATGAGTCTTCGGAAATGGCGTTTGAAATAGCCGGATCGATGGCGTTCCGGGATGCGATGGAACGGGCAAAACCGACTTTATTAGAACCGGTCATGTCTATTGAGGTTGTGGCGCCGGATGAATTCCTCGGTGATGTACTTGGACACTTGAATTCAAAACGGGGAAGAACGTCCGGAGTCGAGCAGCGAAGTGGGTCTCAAGTAATTCAAGCGGAAGTGCCGCTGTCTGAAATGTTTGGATACGCCACTTCCTTACGTTCCTTAACACAAGGCCGGGCCACTTACAGTATGCATTTTTTACAGTACGAAGAAGTGCCCGCTGATGTGCAAGAAAAATTACTATCCGGTTTCGGATATTATTCGGTCTCTTAAACAATCTGCGCAACATCCCAATGCAGGTTTTGCGGTTTGCGCAGGTTTTTACTGTTTACTATTAAATTGTTAGGAATTGTTTAGATGCCGTAGTTTTGAATACAGTATTTTGAATACGAGAGTGAAGGAGCAGCAATCATGGCAAAGCAGAAGTTCGAGCGGACGAAACCGCACGTGAACGTAGGAACG
>CAYVAZ010000340.1:0-5353 GCA_964449065.1 uncultured bacterium | reverse complement strand
TAGGGGGGATTCAGAATCACAAGCCCTGGGAGGGCGAGGCTCCCGCCGAGCCAGCATTACCCGCCGTTGTTGCCCCCCTTTATTAAGGGGGCTAGGGGGGATTCAGAATCAACCCAGCCTTCCCACAAACGCCTGCGCTTCCTATCCTCAAACTAAAAATCAGCGAAAAAATCGTGTTGCATGGATTGTTTTTGTTTTTCAATGAATTCATCACGGGGAACTTCAACGATTTTTTTGTCTTCAAACACAAAAATTTGATCGGCAAGACGGGCGGCTTCGTTGCGGTTGTGGGTGATGTGCAGCGCCGTGACGCCAAAGTCTTTCACCACGTTGCGCAGCAGATTGCACATATCAATCCGGGTATCAAAATCGAGGGCACTGAGCGGTTCATCCAGGCATAGGATTTCGGGATGAAACGCGAGCGCGCGGGCGAC
Source organism: uncultured bacterium (assembly GCA_964449065.1). Lineage (GTDB taxonomy): Bacteria > Hinthialibacterota > Hinthialibacteria > Hinthialibacterales > Hinthialibacteraceae > CAYVAZ01. The sequence continues at coordinate 4,919 of CAYVAZ010000340.1, read as the reverse complement.
GGCGATGCGCTGGCGTTCGCCTCCGCTTAAGCCGTACGGCATGCGGTCCAGCAGGTGTGCGATGCCGATGGCGTTTGCCAATTCATTCACCCGCTCGGTTTTCTTTTGGTTGCTCCACCATCGTACGGATAACGAAAAGGCAATGTTCTTCCGCACCGTCATGGTGGTAAAGATGGAACCTTCTTGCGGGACAAACCCAATACCGCGTTCGGCGGGTTTCAGGCGGGTCACATCCCTGCCACTGAGATTGATAACACCGGATTCGATGGAACGCAGTCCGCAAATGGCTTCGAGCACGGTGGTTTTGCCGCAGCCGGTCTTGCCCATCAACACAGCATAGTTGCCTTCTTGAATGGCAAGGTTAACATTGTTGAGTTCAAACTTGCCGATACGAACCGAGAGGTTGTTGACTTCAATCATCCCATGTGCCCCCTGGATTCAAATGTAACGCCGCCGATGAGCCGGATCAGCACCAGCACCACAATCGCGGTCGCGACCATGATGAGTGAAACCGCCAGCGCGCCCTTCACATTGCCGATGCCGAGTTCCAGAAAAACGGATACCGGCAGCACTTCAGTACGCATACGCACCGACCCGGCAAAGACTAAAATGGGGCCGAACTCGCCCAAGGCTCTTGCCCATGATAGGGTGAAAGCGGTTAAGATACCGCGAAAGGAATGGGGGAGGATGACCCGGAAGAATGCCTGCCCGTGATTGCAGCCCAGTGTGAGGGCGACGTCTTTATGGCGGCGGGGAATTTGGTCGAAGGTTGTTCGCATAGTGCGGACGGCAAAGGCGCAAGCCACCATAAATTGAGCGAGAATAACGGCAGGGACTTGAAACACAATCCCTTTATCACGCCCTAAAATTTTATCCGAAAGGTCATGAAAAAAGTCATCGACTGAGTAGGGATCGATTTCCGTGCCGCCGATGGGAAACCCAAATAAGATGAGCAGTGTAAGCCCAATGACGAGGGGCGGAAGCACAATCGGGATATCCAAAACCGCGTCGATCAACACCCGTCCGGGAATTTTGTAGCGCGACATCAGATACCCTATCGGCACCGAAACCAACACAGACAGCAGCGCTGTCACCGTGCAGCTGATCATACTTAAGCGGGCGGCGTATTGAATATTCTCATCGGCAAGCGCAGTGGTAAAATCGCTCCATTCCACTTTGACAACACTGGCTGCGATCATCAGGAGGATAAAGAAGACATACATCCCCCCAATGGCGCCGAAGAGAGTAAAAAAAGGGATATCACTCCATACGCGGTATCCTTTGGATTTTGCCGTTTGAGTTTCGTCCTGACTGTTTTTCATATTATTGAACCGCGAATGCACGCGAATGAACACGATTAAAGGCTTTGCTTATTTCAATCAATGAGACTTCCTTCATGCTATCCATCAATCTTGAACGAGAATATTGTATATCAACATTTCCTATACGTTCTAAACTTATACCAAGCTGCATATAAAAAGTGAGTGATCTTTCACGCAACCATACGGAATAATGAAACCGTTGGGTGAAACTGTTTGGTGAATCTGTAGGGTGGGCTCAAAGCGAAGCGTAGCCCACCATGACCATCTCTACTCACTCAATTTGTGCCAACATTCTTATTGCAATTGGTATGACACTTCAATTGTCACTATTTTCTAATCATTCGCTGCATCTACCACTCTCGCCCTTGGGTGTGGGTTGAGGTAAGGGGAAGAAGGGGTATAGGTCTTTCATGCTTTTTAAAATAGATAGAAGCAATCGCTCTAATCGTCCTCATCTCTTATCTTCTCCCAGAGAGAGAAGACGATAGTGAATCTGTAGGGTGGGCTCAAAGCGAAGCGTAGCCCACCATGACCATCTCTAATCACTCAATTTTAACCAACATTCTTATTGCAACATTCATTGCGTCATTGCGTAAAAAAATGCTCGGCCTTGAGTTTGAATGTAAAGCCGGCATTTTGATAGCGGTCTTCGGTTTTGGCCAGGGCATCAAGAAAACGCTGCATCAAATATTTGTGCTTGGACGATTTGGCGATGGTATAGGTTTGGGTTGCGGTTGCCTTTGTATGTTTAATCGGGACGATGAATGCCTCTCCCTGCTGCTGGACGAGGGTGGCGTTGGATTCATAACAAAGAGCGGCATCCAAGTTGCCGGAAAGAATCGGGGCGATGAGATATTCACCGGTCGGCACTTGGGTGGAGATGTTCTGCGATTCTTTTAACGCCTCCCACTTTCCCACATCTTTCAGCAATTGCACGGTAAGATGTCCCATGGCGCTTTGCTCCGGATTGCCCATCCCCACGCGGATGCCGGGCCGCAGCAAATCATCGATGGATTTGATTTTGTCTTTGTGCGAGGGGGCGACTAAGATCACGATATCCATCGTGGAGACGGGAATGACTTCGTTGAACAGTTCGGCGACACCGGGCATGAAGGATTCATCGCAGGAGTGGTAGACATCGGGGCGCTGCCCCAGTTTCATCTGCCCGACCAAGATGCCGCAGCCGTTGTAAACGGTGTTGAACTCAACCCCCTCGCGTTGGGAAAATTCTTTGATCGTGTCTTCGATAGCCCGGCGGTTTACTCCACCGGCAAAGTAGGTGACTTGCGGGGTTTCTTTCCAAACATCGCCGTCTTCGATGACCGGCCAGTTGTTCTCGGCAAAGATTTTTAGGCCGCGGTCACGCGCGGAGAGATAACGGGCGAACTTCAGCGCTTCGGCCGGCTGCTTTGAAACGGTCAAAACGCCAACTGTAATCTTGTCGATGAATTCTTCGGTACCGGGAATCGGAATCATCTCTAACGAGTCTTGATACTGCATGACGGTTGAGTCCCATAGTATGCCGGCATCGGCCATGCCTAAGAGGAGATCGTTTGCGACTTCGTTCACGGTGGGTTTGTAGATACCGTTGCTGTCTACGCGGGCTTTGACTTCATCCCATAACGAAACCGTTTTCAGCAATTTGACGGCAGCTTTGCCGACAGCCGCGGTTTTATTTGCCAGCGATACAACAAGGCCGTCGCGGGTTAAATCTTGCAGCGATTGGATTTGCTTGGGATTGCCCTTTCTGACGGCGATGACGGGGCGCTGATAGGCGATGGGCATGGATTCTTGCACCAGGCCTTTTTCTTTGGCGATTTTGATATGATCTTCATCAGCCGCGAGGTATAAATCGCCGCGTTTGGCGACATCGATCATGCTGATGAGAGCGCCGGAACCGCCCCAGGTGGGCTGGACTTCAATGCCGTATTCGTCGCGGTAGTCTTGGATCACGTCTTCTACCGCATAGCGGATGCCGGCGGCGCAATAGAGCGAAAGAGTGGTCTTTGCAACAACCGGGGTTAACGTGCAAATTGAAAAAAATATGAACAGAATCAGTTGTATTAACCGTTTATGGATGCACATCGTAGAGAATCCTTTCCAGTACCATTCTAATATTCATAATACCATTTGAAATAAAAAATGTCCGTTATATTGGTAGGGCTCAACACTCTTACAACCTTGATTACGCTTTATGTCAAAGCGGGTGCAAGCCTGAATCCAACCGAATGGCTTGTGTCCGGTAGCCCACCAGTCATACCGAAAGCGGACATTTCATTTTTCTTTTGCTATAATATAGATATTCAGAATGAGAAACAACATCAAGGGGGGTATCCTTACCAAATTCTAACGTACCGGGTTGATTGTACGTCTAAAAAGAAATAGTGAGAAAGCGCGAGGAGATCATTTCATACCGGTTTACGTTTAATTTAATTTTTCGCCGCCGCCATACATCTTGGCAACAACCAAGAATACGCCGATTAGAAACACAAGGCAAGCGAGGAAGACCGAAACCGGGATCCAAATGGCGCTGGCATCTTCACTCACAACACCGGAAAATTTATCCATTGAATTTTCGATCACCATTTCCAAAGGCAAATCATCTTCATCCCGCAATTGGACGCTGAACCCCCAATCGAGATGAAAGTCGATGACCTTGACCAACAGCCTATTGATCCCTTCTCTCAAATTCACTTTGACGGAATCCACATCTTGCCCAATAGATCTTCCTCCAATGAAGGAATAGATTTCTTCACCGTTTAAAAACACTTTCATCGAATCATCACTGCGAAAAAACAGATAGGCGGTTTTAGGAGAGGACAGCTCCAGTTCCGTATAGCCGTAAACGACCGCATTTTCGCGGCGGTCATATATATCATCCAGGTTGATCCGCCGGTGTGGATGATCTACAAACTTCCAAACATATTCTTTGCCACCCAAGGTAAATGATTTGCCTTCAACATCTTGAATTGCCGCGTCGGCTTGATTGTCCAAGAGTATCGATTTTTGTATGACCTGATGGTAATGTTTCCAGCCGAGCCACTCCTGGTCATCGGCGCGGTAGACAAAGGGCTCGTTCTCCATTTCTTCGTCTTCGTATTTTCCGCTTGCTTTTAGATGACCGACAATATCCATGACCGGCAGCGGCCCCAGCATATACCAGCGGGTGAGATGCGTTTGGCTGGGGGGATCAACATACACAGCATCCACAGGTTCTTCTTGTGCAACTAAAGAACGACACAAGCCTGTAATGAGTAACACCAAGATGAAAATTCTCATCGCTGCCTCTATTTATAAAAGAGTCGAACGTATGCTATCTTATACGGGAATCAAGCCATTTTATTTTACCGGAAAACGAATACAGGAGAAATATCATGAAGCATCATGACCGCCGGTTTTTTCTAATGCAAGCGGGTATAGTTTCTTCCGCCATGCTGATTCCAACACGGACACACGCTGCGAATGAAGCGATTACGATTGGCGTGATCGGGTGCGGGCAGCGCGGGCGGGAAGCGCTGATGACGGATATCATCCGCTTACAACCGGTATTTCGTAGGGTGGAGTTCCTATTATCCAGTCAAGAGGAAACAGGATTTT
>CAYVAZ010000339.1:0-5410 GCA_964449065.1 uncultured bacterium | reverse complement strand
GGGCACCAAGCAAGGCACATTTGTGATTGAAATCGATCCGGAAACATCCATTCCACAATGGAGGGAATTCTAATGAAATTTCAGTTCAAACATTGGAAAACACTGCATTCCTATACAGGATTAATCTTTGGCATCATTATTTTGGTGATCAGTGTGACCGGGTTTATTTTGGTTGATGAAGATAAATTTGGGCTCAAGGATCAACCCATCACGTTTGCACCATTAGTAGCGTGGTATGACAACATGCCAGAAATGAAAAAAGATTATAAAGAGCGTGAAGTCGTTACCCTTTATACCTCGGATGGAAAGCCAGTCGAAGTGGCTTCGGATCATGGAGCCATTTTGGTTGCTGAAGCAGAAGACCGCTGGGTGAAAGCCGATGAATCGGTTATGGGATTTGCCGTAACAAAAAAAGCATTCGCAAAAACCGAAGCTCCGAAAGCAAAGCCATTGCATTGGGCTAAGGTGATGGATGATCTGCACACAGGGAAATTCTTTGGCGGATGGCTGAATCTTCTTTACTATATAACCGCCCTGAGTTTGGTGTTCTTCGTCTTGTCCGGTGTGTATTTGTGGTATAAACCCTGGGCGCAAAAACGGGCAAGAAAAGCGGCAAAGAACGTTTCCGTAAGAACGCAGCGCGTTCCGGCAAGAAAATCAGCCCCGGTGGCAACAGCCAATAATGTGGTAACAGCCAATGATAATGCGGCTGAAACGACAAAATAACCTGGGATATCAGTGCAAAACCGAATGGTTCAGTAAGGTTGTAAATCTTTATAAACATGTAAAGTGAAAATTGAAAATAATGATGAACTATTTACGACTTTCCAAATTCGTGTTCACTGCTGTGCTGCTATCGCTTGTTTATCCATTTGCAATTCATTCGCATACCGATTACGTGCTCGAAGCAAAACTGGCAGATGACCCTAATGGCGAGGCAAAATATTACAAACAAATCAAGTTGTTGGCAGAGTTATCCAATTTGTATCATCAACTTGGCGAAGAAGAAAAAAGCAAAGAGTTATTCAACCGTTCACAACAAAATGTAAAATACATCAAAGATCAATATTTGCTTGATCATATTGTTGGTCATTCAGCCAACGAAACAGTTTCTACAGGCGATTTTCAACATGCCGTTAATCTTTTAAATACTATAGAAGATACAGGATTATGGGTTAAAACCGCATGGAAGATAGCCGCCAAAGCCGCGAAAGCCAAGCAACCGGATATCACCCAAGAGCTATTAAAACAATGTGAAGAAAAAGCATACCGTTTGGATCAATATTTACTGCGCTGCGAACTGCTTTCCGGCACAGGAGCGGGATACCGCTATCTTGATCCGGAAGATGGCATACCCTTAGTTTATGAAGCATATGGTATGGCTCAGGGTATTTCGGACCCTTATGAACGTGCCATCATGTTTAACGAAGCAGGGGCGCATGCCATGGATATTCAACACCGTGACAAAGCAAAAGGGATATTCAAACAAGTCGATCAACTCATTGACCAAATTGCAGACCCCTTACAACAAGCCCAGGCGCTGGCGATGCTTGGCGGTGAGCAAGCCGAAAAAGGGGAACGGGAAAACGCCGCTAAAGCATTGGACCGCGGAGTTGTGATCGCACAAGCATTGCCCCCTGCTGATTCATCCTATGCGGTGCAAAGTGAGATCGCACGTAACTACGGGCAGTGCTATCAATTTGAAAAGGGCATTGTTGCAGCAGATGCAATCGCAGACCCCTATCACCGTGCTGAAGGCTATATTCGCATTGTCAAAAATATGTACCGTCAACACAAACAAGAAGAAGCGGGAATTTTACTTTCCAAGACTCTTGAATTGTCTCAAGAAATAGAAGACCCCTATTTACAAGGTGTGGTTTGGCGGAAAATAGCATCAGAGTATATTACGATGGAAGAAAATCAAAGAGCAAAAACAGTATTATCCCATGTTGAGTCAATAATTGATCGAATCGAGAAGTAGAGCGTTTCAGAGTTTGATTGATACATCATTTCTCTTTTATACACCGTAGGGGCACGTTGCAGCGTTCCCCTACGGTAGTCCCTTTATAGCGGTTATTAAAAATACGTTTTGATTGAAATGAACGGTACTTCCGGCTCGGCGGGAGCCTCGCCCTCCCAAAACGAAAACGCATTTGGCAACCACTCAAAAACCTATAGCCGTTCTATTTAACAATGCGGTACGTCCTCCCAAAACGAAAACGCATTTGGCAACTACTCAAACCTCACCCAAAACATTAGAGAGGGAATAGTGGATGCAACAGGATTTTATTGAAAAGGTATAACTTACTGTATTCCGGTTAAATCGAGTTCCATAAATATTTTCGACGAACGGTGCAAAGAAATCCTGACGTTTTTGTACGTGGTCTTGTTTGGAATAATACCATTAACAAAATCCGAAACTTTCCACTCGGTTTCAATACGCGTAAATATTGGCTGACCGGTTGTGGCTCGATTCCAGCAACGGAATCCCCTCTACCGAAAGGTTCAAACACTTGGGTGGATATCACAGGAGATTTGCCTTCCGATAAAGAAGGCGAACGGCCGGATACCGAAGGGATTCATTGGGACGCAAACGGGCGGCTAAAGCTACTCAAAAATCTCCGGTTAGGAAAAAGATGCCCTTCCCTGCGACCTCTGCAACAGAAATACGGACGGAAAACCGGACATCCGAAATCTAAATAGAAAATTTTTTTTTCTAAAGTCTGTACATTTTTTGTCGATGTTTGTTAATAGGGTTATCCTAACTATACGAAAAAGATAAACAATTCTTGGAAGGAATGAGACAATGGGTGATGTAAACGCGATTAGTACTGCAAGCCAAACCGTATCACAAGTGAATGTAGCGGCAACACCAAATCAAGTAGCACAACAACCGGCCAATCAACAAGTTCAACAGCAAGCGGCACAATCTGCTGTTCAAGCTGACAGTGTGCAAATTTCGTCGGAAGCGCGATCCGCGCAGGAATCCGCGCCGCAACCGTCATCTTCAACGCAAGATACGTTTGACGCATTAAATTAAATGGGATGGTAAACGACAGTAAAATGGGAGGCGTGATCGTCTCCCTTTTCATTTTCTTTTATACAGACTCAATTTAATTTCCCTTATTTTTTCTTTCTTATAAAAAGAGTTCCAACATCGGACTTTTTTTCCCATTTTGTTACCGCGAATACATGCCAATTTAGGCGAATGACAACACGGCCTTTTTAGTTCATCGGGTTTCATATCGATCCGAAATGGAAACAGCGGCATATAGAGAGGATTGTAGATTTTGTTCGTTTTAGGGAGGGCAACTCTCCCGCCCAACCGGAACGACCGTTTTATTTAGTTTCAACATAATTTATTAACCGCTATCGTCTACTTCAACTTCTTAATCGCATCCGCATGATCGTAGATTTTTTGTATCGCGTATGCGATTTGCTCGACATCTTCTTTGGTACCTAACAAGGCTTCATGAGGGATGTACATGCCTTGCGCGCATAAGATATTATTATCCGGCAGTTCGATCCGATCCCAATATTCTTTAAGGCGGTTTTCGCTGTAAATGCGTTTGAAGCCTTTGGAATTGAGCATGGTTTTAATAAACGGTTCTTTGTTCAGCGGGTTATAACCGCTCCACGATGGGATGCCTTCTTTGGACAACGCGCCGCGGAACTGCTGTTTTGAGAGTCCTTTGAATTCTTCCGGCACCACACGAAGCATATAGAGATAATAGGTATTACGGGTACAGCCCTCATACATCTTTGCCGGGTGGATGCCGGGGATTTCATCCAGCATGTTTGTTAAATAATCCGCACGGGCCGCGCGGAGAGTGCATTGCTCTTCCAAGCGTGCCAACTGCGCGATTAGAAGCGCCGCCTGATACTCGGTCATGCGTAAGTTAGTGCCTTGATGTAAAATCCCATCGCGGGTACCGATGCGGCGGTCTCTGCCGTTGTTTTGAAACGCGTGCAGTTTGTCATACAACGCTTCGCTGCTGGTGATCACACTGCCGCCTTCCCCGCAAGGCAGTATTTTGGTGGATTGATGGCTGAAGCATCCGATATCGCCGATCGCCCCGGCCTTTTGGCCTTTCCATTCGGCAAAGTGTGACTGGCAGGCGTCTTCAACAACAGCGAGGCTGTGTTTTTTGGCAACAGCCATAAGGGTATCCATATCCACCATGTTGCCGCCGAACTGCACGGGCAGAATGCATTTGGTGTTTTCGTTTATTTTTTCTTCCAGTTTTTTCCCGTCCAATTGAAAACTATCTTTATCGCTATCGACAAACACGGGCAACGCGTAGTTTTGAAATACGGCGTTAACGGTCGCCATGAATGTATAAGGAGAGACCAAAACTTCATCGCCCGGTTCTACACCTACCGCGTTTAAGCCCGCGTAGAGGGCATTGGTACCGTTCACTACACCGATGGCGTGTTTGGCCCCGTTGGCTTCGGCCCATTGGGTTTCAAACGTGGTTGTAATGTCGTCATACAAGCGGCACCAGGCTTTGCGTTCCAGCGCGTCATGAAAGCGGCGGCGGTCTTCGTCCTCAATAACCGGCCATTCCGGCAGGTCTTTTGCGCGGGTTGGTTTTCCTCCCAACACGGCGGGTTTATCCGCCTTAGCGGATACAGTGTTTGCGGCAACGATGGCCGGCATTGATAATGAACTGGCTTTCAAAAACGAACGCCGGGTGAACGATTGCGTATTCATGATTTTGACTCCTGGATTCTGCTCATTCATTTCCGCATGGTAGCGATCCAATTCCTATTTTTATTCCGTTTTGCAAATACATTTATTCATGAATTTATTGTAAACGCAAGAGGTTTCAAAGGGTGCATATCCATTCTGTCGACGGCTATGTTACAACCCCATCTGCTCTGTGGGCATTCCCCCTAACTTGGCTGCTCTTCGTGCACAAATAACCGCGAATACACGCTAATTCACGCGAATGACAGCGGGGGTATTTCCATTTCATAGGATTGAATTCAAGCGTTTCGCTGGCTCGGCGGGAGCCTCGCCCTCCTAGGGCTGCGCATTGTGATTGGTTGGCTGCGTTGATTCTTGAATCCCCCCTACCCCCCTTAATAAGGGGGGGGCAACAACGGCGGGTGCTTCTGGCTCGGCGGGGAGTTTCGCCCTCAAAAACCTGGCTCGGCGGGAGCCTTGCCCTCCTAGGGCTGCGCTTTGTGATTGGTTGGCTGCGTTGATTCTTGAATCCCCCCTACCCCCCTTAATAAGGGGGGGGCAACAACGGCGGGTGCTTCTGGCTCGGCGGGGAGTTTCGCCCTCAAAAACCTGGCTCGGCGGGAGCCTTGCCCTCCTAGGGCTGCGCTTTGTGATTGGTTGGCTGCGTTGATTCTTGAATCCCCCCTACCCCCCTTAATAAGGGGGGGGCAACAACGGCGG
>CAYVAZ010000338.1:0-5422 GCA_964449065.1 uncultured bacterium | reverse complement strand
GTAGCAGGCTCATGCAGTTACATGGATCATGGGCTCAGTTAACCGGACAGCAGTGTTAAAGAGAGTCTCTTTAAGTCCCTTAGCCAGGTGTGTTTTCATTAATGCAAATATATCCCGATGGAAATTGTACCGACCGTTATTGTCCATATCCAGAAAGCCACGCGCATTGACAGTATTGCTTTATTTAATTCCATATACTGGCTGATGATGAGTTGCACCTTCACGAAAGCCAGAGATAACAACAGCACACCGACAGCTTTTGGTTCCAACCCGGCAACATAGAGCACCAGCCATGACAGCAGGGTTAGCGCCAGCAGCAGTACCAGCACGACAAAGTATTTATATTTGTGTACGCCAAACATTTTCAAGGCACCAAATAGATAAATGCGAATAACACAACCCAAAGCAGGTCAACCATGTGCCAGTACACACCGCTGTTTTCAATGAAACGGGAATGATTACTTATAGGCGTTGCTCTTGTTCCAAATTGCAGGGCATAGACCAGCACACACAGCCCGACGATGACATGCAACATATGCAATCCGGTAAAGGCAAAATAGTCTCGGTAAAACTCATTACTGGCAATGTAATAACCGGCGGAAAATTTGTCAGAATATTCAATGACCTTGATCACCAGAAATGCGCTGCCGCACAGAATTGTCAGGCATATGTACCGCGCATAGTTTGTGGTGTCCAACACTCTGGCTGCGTTAACGCCCTGGGCCATAAAAAACGAACTAACAAACAGGATGAGCATATTCACACCACCGAGACGGGTATCAAGTGTTGCTTGCCCTTGTATAAAGTGTTCCGAATGCAGGGATTTGTCCCGGGCAAACACGAAAAAGTACATGGCAAAAATGCACATGTCGGCAAGAATGAATAGCCACATGCCGGTTTCGGCTCTATGGTTTTTTTGTGCGAGATCTGTTTGCTGGCTCACAAGGTAGTTTCGCCCCCGGATTTTTTGTAAACAACGTTATGTATTACCAGCATGCAAACCAGGATGATCCAGAATATTGGGCTGAAGAATGCCACCCAGAATGAGAATAGACCGTCCCATGCGAAAGGTCCTGAGGCAGTAAAAAATGGCACGAGTGGCGTGTAGACCATGCCGATAGCCACCCACAACGCGAGGTAACTCATCCAACGAGGAAGAAACGGCTGTGGGCGCTTGTCGCGAAGACCGCACACCCCCACGCATATCAACTGGAAGGAAAAACCCCATGAGGGCGTCGCCCACATGATCCAACCCATATCATGTAGCAAGGCAATCAGCTCGGGTGAGCGCTCAATGCGAAACGCAGCAGCGAGCCAGATAAAGTGGGGGAAGGTCGTAAATAGCACCGTGACCACTGCACACAAACCCTGCATCACCGCAAAAAACGGAAAACCCTCTTCAGACTCCCAGAGAAACACCGAGCCGATAATGCACAGTGGCAGCATGAATCCAGCACCTACCAACGACATGCTTAATCCGGTAATGATAGAGGCATGGTTGTCGCGGTAAAACGCCACTACCTCTGCTTCGCTTAGGCCGGGTGAGGGCGGGGGCAGAAAGCCTGCAATCACGAACATGCCGATAACATAAAGCAGTGTTGTCATCACCATGGATAAGGCGGCAATGATGATCAATGGTTTTCGATTGGTCATAAATCACCGGATTCCTGCAATTTTTATAAAGATTTTCTTCGGTAGCACGACGTGATAATGGCCGCTCAAACGCCAAACCCGGGCCGGGGCCGTGGCCGGGCGCCTACTGCCTATCCGACGCACCCAAGGCCTGATTGAATACCGGCGGGCGCTTTTTGATGAAGGCGAGCATACCCTCCTGCGCGTCGGCAGTGCCGCTGTTGGCCACGGCGGCTTCCATTTCGTCCGCCATGGATTCCTCGAGCGTCTTTGTTTCGTGGCCGACAACCACCTCGAGCATCGACTTGACCGCCTGGCGTGGCTGCGCGGCAAGTTCCTCACCCAGCGCCTGTGCCCTGGCCTTGATATCCGCAACAGGCAGCAATTCGGTAACCAGGCCGATGCGGTAGGCCTCCACGCCGTCGATCTTGCGGCCCCGCAAGATCATGTCCAGCGCATAGGTGCGCCCCACTGCCCTCGGTAAACGAGCAGAACCGCCCCAGGCAGGGACACTGCCGAGGTCCATTTCCGGGAGCCCGATCTTTGCCCCCTTGTCGGCCGCTATCCGGAAGTGACAGGCCAGGGGCAGTTCCAGCCCCCCACCCAGGCAATAACCAAAGAGCGTGGCAATAGCCGGGGTACCGCCGTTCTCGATCATGTCGAGCACGCGGTGGCGCTGGCCGAAAAAAGCTTGGGGGCTTCCCGCGCGTTTTACGCCTTCGGGGAGCTGTTTAAGGTTCATACCCGCCGAGAAGTGATCGAGGCCCTCGCCCGTAAACACCATCGAGCGAACGCTGTCATCGGACAAAACATCGGGCAGTTGCTCTTCCAGGCGGTCGATGTACTCGATGCTCATCAAGTTCCACGGCGCGTCATTGATACTGAACGTGGCCACGTTGTTGGTAACGGTATATAGATAAGGATCTGTCATTTGATGCTCCGATGGCTACTGGGAAACCAGTGTTTGTTCAAAACTCCGGGCAAGATATTGCTCGAAAACGGGACGCGCCGCCAGTTCCCTCAGATGCGCGGTGACGCGGGGATAATCGACCTCGAGGCCGGCGCTGATGGGTGTAAAGCCTGTCGCGGCGAGGCGCTCGGCCATCAACCGCTCACGCTGGAACTGGGCGAGGTCACAGGCTATTCCTATATCGGCAATGCTCAGTTCTTCACCGGCAATGTAAGGACTGCCATTGAGCGCCTGCTCGATGCCGTGCAGGAAGAATTCGTAAGCGCCCGCCATCCGCTTTGAGGTTACGGCGTTCATGCTGTCGGCCGCCAGCAGGTAGACCTGGGTCTCGCGGGCGAAGACCAGCGAGGCGTCGAGGAAACTGTCGATTCGCGATGCAGCGTAATGATCCCGGCCATAGAGGCCATGATCGTCCTTAGCAGCACGCACGACTGACCGCAGGATGCTGCCGGATTCAAAAATACCTACCCTGCCATCGCCGCTGAAGGCCGCAGGGACGGTGCCGAACGGCTGCGCCTGCAGGAACTCGTCCGTCTTGTATAGCGTGCCGCTGAAGCCGCGCCGACTCACCCGGGCATAGGGGCTATCTTCGGTCCGCTCCGCATCGGTCAACTCTCTGGCATTGAAGTCCCACAGCCAGGTGCCAAGCTCCTGGGGCTTGGCGCCCACGACCTCAACTTCAACGCCGCACAAATCGGCCGCAATCAGTACTTTCCAGACCCGCGGGTTGGGGAGATAGGAGAAAACCCTCAGCGCAGCCGTCACCGGCTGCCCAAGGGGTGTGCTGATCAGTTTGGTCATGCTGGTTTCTCCAGGCGCGGAGCGCGGTCGAATGGACTCCAGTGAAACTGCAATGGGACTGCGCAGACCTCTTGACATCGTTAATCGCCTGATCTACCTTGCTTCGGTATATTGACATTGTCAATATTAGACTAACATGGTAAATGCTATGCATCAACAAGGACATCAAACATGGCTAAGGCTGAACAAATCAGACTGAGAACACGACCCGAAGGCCTGCCAAAGGATGACGTTTGGCAAAAAACTGAAGATGCGCCGGCAGACCCTGGCGATGGGGAAATTGCTGTCGAGGTCCAGTATGTCTCTGTTGACCCGGCCATGCGCGGCTGGCTGAACGATACACGCTCCTATATCCCGCCGGTGGGTATTGGCGAAGTGATGCGCGCCGGCGGCGTCGGTAAAGTCACCGCGACCAATTCAGACAAGTTTGCTGTGGGTGATACTGTTCTTGGGAACACAGGCGTCCAGACTCACTACGTGGGAACGGCACAGGGCTTCACCAAGATCATGCCCGAACTGGCGTCTCCGTCCAGATTCCTGGGAGGCCTGGGCATGCCTGGGATGACAGCATACTTCGGCTTACTGGACATTGGTCAGCCAAAGGTAGGCGAAACTGTGCTGGTTTCCGGAGCCGCCGGCGGCGTTGGCAGCGTCGTGGGACAGATTGCCAAGATCAAGGGCTGCCATGTCGTCGGCATCGCGGGTGGAAAAGAAAAGTGCGAGTTGGTCGTCGAGAAGTATGGCTTCGATGCGTGCATCGACTACAAGAGTGACGATGTACCCAAAGCACTCAAGGCCGCATGCCCCGACCGCGTCGACGTATATTTTGACAATGTCGGCGGAGAGACCCTCGAACAGGCCCTGGTCAGGATAGCCATGCATGGCCGTGTCGTCATCTGCGGCGCGATCAGTCAATACAATAATTCCGGCGCCACGCCCCCCGTCGGCCCACGCAACTATATGCAACTTCTGGTCCAGCGCGCACGCATGGAAGGCTTTGTTGTCTTTGATTATCGCGCCAGGTTTCCCGCAGCGATTATGGAGTTGCTTGGATGGATGCAGGAGGGAAAACTGATCCTGGACGAGCACATTGTTGAAGGCATCGATAGTTTTTCGGAAGCGCTGCGCATGCTTTTCGACGGCCGCAACACAGGTAAACTGGTGCTAAAAATACAGTAACTTCGGTCAAAATACTCCGGATACTCGCATGAACCTATCTACACCCCGCCCTATCTTCCATGGCTCGAACAACTCGCCCTTTGTGCACAAGGTGCGCGCCGCGCTTGCTTGCAAGGGCATGGAACAGCCAGAGAGGTCGAGTGCGTCGATATGGGTATGTTGCCAGAGGATGTCACGATCGCCGAGGCGCTTGCACGCCAACAATATGTTGTCTATTCTGAAACAATTATTCTTAACGATTTCCGTTATCTTCTGTCTTTCCGCCTGCGATGGTAATAGCGGAGACAGCAACTCAAATGCGCCCGAAAACAGCGCCCCATTGCCCCAAGAACCCTCACCAGCAACACCGGCTTATGGCCCCAATGCTTTTGCTTACGAGGGGGTAGGGATCGATAAACTTAGCGCAACCGGGCTATCCGGTCTGGGCGTCGACGTTTGCGTTGTCGACACTGGCATCGATGCGGCCCACCCGGCGTTTGCCCACCTGTTTGCGCGGGGTGCGGTAAAATGGGCCGACTTTACTACCGAAAATTCCCCAAACCCAATCGATAGCAATGGGCACGGAACCCATGTGGCTGGCATTATCGCGATGAATGGTGAACTCACGGGAGGGGCCCCGAACGTCAATCTTCTTGTCGCGCGAGTGTTTACTGCGGATGGTGGCACAGACTCCGGGATAATTGCCGCTGCGGTCGATTGGTGCCGGGCCAACGCTGCCGATATCATTTCCATGTCGCTTGGTGGTCTTACCCTGCCTGCTATCGAGGCATTGCTGGAGGCGGACGCTACTGAAAGTGAGGCTGCGGTGGAGCGAGCACTAAACGCGGGAATCTATGTGGT
>CAYVAZ010000337.1:1685-5490 GCA_964449065.1 uncultured bacterium | reverse complement strand
TTTCGCGCGGGGGACTCTTTCGCTGTTGGGGTATTGGTCGATGAAATCTTGATAAGCCTTTTGGGCCAGTTCCACTTGATGGCGGTGGTGCCCCCGGTAGGTGAGGTGGTAGCTGGTCGCGGCTTTCAAATACGCCACTTCTTCCGTGCGCTCATGATTGGGGAACCGCTCCAGGAAAGTATCAATCGCTTCCATCGCCGAGTCGTAGCACAACTCTTCTTCCAGCCAGGCCATGCGTTCGTGGTTGAATGAGGTCTTGGGCAAACGCTCTACGGATAAGGCCACTCCTTTGATATAACACGTTTTCGCTAGCCAATATTGCGCGAAAGCGGCGTCTTGCGGGTCGGCGGCACGCTCTGCAACGGCGGCGAATTTGTCGAGCTGCGGCTCCAAGATTTGAATCATCTCTTGGCGGCGTTGGTTCTCCGGCCGGTCTGTGTTTTCTTCAATGGCTTTAACACGGGCGGTGGTGCTTCGCAGCACATTTGCCAGCGGTTTGTTGACCGGAATCGTTGCGAACTCCGGTTTGCGCCGGATTTGCTGCGGGATGGTCACGGGGATTTCAAAGCCTTGTTGCCGGGCTTCATCCGCGGATGACTTCACGGGCAGCACGTGTTTCCAGCGTTTGTTCCATTCCGTATGCTCGGGGTCTTCCGGCATGGCGTCTTCAAACTTGCCGAACAATCCGCTGACGATGTAGAATTTGCCGTCCCGCTCCACAATATCGCTGGCGGGGGCAACATGTTCTTGCGCCGATTCCAACGTGGCATATCGCCCTTCGATGGTGCGGTAGAGCGTAACCTCACTGCCGGAGGATGATACAGTTGTCAATACGAGGGTAAGAAAGAGTAAAAGTTGTTTTTTTATCATAGTGGTATCCTCATGGAAAAAGTGTGATTACACCGTATATGTCTAATCATTCAGTATTAAATCTTAGTCGGTAATCATTTTCTGTAAGATTATTCGTTAAGAACCATTCTTGTCAATAGCAAATCTGAATACTATTCAATTTGTGAACAACGGGGGGGACACTTTTTTTCATTCAAGGATGGAATAGCCGTTATTTATGCGCTCAATCTTGATTCCCCCTTCTCTGATTTCATCTATATCTTTGTATATTCGTTTCGGCGTACATCCGAAACGAACGCTTAATTTCCCCGCGTCCCATTTGTCCGGCTCCTCTTTCGCCAACATGACGATATCAATCAATCTCCGGCTTTTCGGAACCTTCTCTGAGTTATCTTTTTTCTTCTTGCCGCTGTTTTTTCTGAATTTCACTTCATGTTGTTTGCGTTCATTCATTTTTCCGGAAACACAGATATCTATGATTTCTTTCAGATATTCATTATTGGTTGGTTTTGTGACAAAAATCTGCGTTCCCTTCATTTCGTCCTCCACCTTGGTTTTCAAATCCCAATCGGGAAAAGCGGTCATGAACACGATGGGCATTTCCGGTTTGATTTCCCGGATGAGAGGGATGACTTCATCGCCCCGCATTTGGGGAAGAATATAATCCAGCAGGCAGACATCGATAGTCTCTTTCTGTATAATCTTTACCCCTTCTTCTCCGCTTTCACAATCAAATATCCTGTATTGATTACGCAAATTCGCTCGAAGCGACCGGCGATAACTCTGGTCATCTTCAATAATCAGTATGGTGTGTTTGTGATTAACCATAACGGCCTTATGCAAACGATTGTTGAAATGCTGACAGTTTGCGATACATAGCCGTTAGTGTATGTCAAAAAAAAAATAAAATGTCAACACATAAATAAGAATCAGAAATATAATCAATGCCATTGACTTCATAATATTCTTAGCGTTTTTTGCAATCAATTCAGTGATTACGTTTTTCACCCCCCCTCTAATCCGCTTTATCCTAATATGTACAATCGCATTCCTTCACAATATTTTTTTTCGTTTCAACTCTCTGTGCTCTCCGTGTCTATATGGTTATGATATTCTTACTATGAAAAACACCTTCACCATAACCGCGCCCGGCCGCGTCAACCTTCTGGGCGAACACACCGATTACAACGGTCTGCCCGTTTTGCCGATGGCCATCGAACGCCGCATCACCATCACCGGCAAGCGGTTGGACAAACCGAAGGTAATTGCAAGCCTCAAATCCGAAAACGCTCAAGAATCGAATGCCGTTGATGCACCACTTATTGAGGGGGGTAAGGGGGATCAAAGCGCCGCCGAAACCTTCTCTGTATCGAAAGATATCCCCAAACACCCGCCGGGGCATTGGTGCAATTATGTCAAAGCGGGGATGCGGGCGGCCTTAATCGATTTCATTTCTCCAGCAGGAAAAAATCCGGTTGGATGTGAAATCCGCATAGCAGGCAACATCCCTCCCAATGCGGGGTTGTCTTCCTCTTCCGCGCTGGTCGTGGCCTCCGCGCTGGCGCTTTTGCGCGCGAATGAAGTTGAAGCAGACCCTAAGATACTGGCGGAAAGCATGATGTACGCGGAACATTATGTCGGAACAATCGGCGGAGGGATGGACCAGGCATCGTCACTTCTAGCGAAGAAAAACCACTGTATGAAAATCGATTTTTACCCGCTGCATGTTACCCCCATTCCATTTCCACAGGATATCAGCGTCGTGATATGTCATAGCGGCGTGGAGGCAAAGAAGTCTTCTGAAACCCGTATGCAATATAACATGCGGGCGTTAGAATGCGATTTGGCCAAGATCATCCTTCGCCGTCATTTATCCGATTGTCTAACCCAGCCCCTCCGCAATATAGGCGGATTGCTAAAGCCGCCGTTGAGCTGCTCCTATGGACTCCTGCAATCCCTGATCGAACTCAGCATGAATGAAAGATACACGATTGAAGAACTCAGAAAGAAAATAAACGATGACCCCTTGCTGCACGGAACATTCGAATACTTTGGATTCAGTGAATCTTCGGTAAACGAATTCTCTTTCTTCTGCGGCAAACGCTTTCGGCATGTCGTCAGCGATGCCATCCGCGTCGAAGAAGCATGTATTGCATTACAGGAAAATGACACAACCCGCTTCTGCGAACTCATCAACCAAGGCCACATCAGCGCGCGGGACGACATGGAAATCTCCTGCCCCGAAATCGAATCGCTGGTGCAATGCGCGCGGAAAAACGGCGCGCTCGCGTCCCGCGTTACCGGGGCCGGATTCGGCGGCTGCACCATTAACATCGTCCCCAAAGATGAAGTGACAGACTTTACAAACCGCATGAGACAGCAATGGTACAACCGGGGGGATTGGTCTACAATCGATCCCATCATCCAAAGCCGTCCGTCTGGGGGCGCCGCGATTTCATAGAACCACCGTTTGGAGAACAAGCATGAGCATAAAGCAATACTCAACCATATCGTCCGATCATTTTCCCCAATACTACTTTTCCGGATTCACCAACGACCCCAACGATATCGATGTTCTCAAAGCCACTCAAGCGCAAGTGTGTCTGTATGAAAAGGTCACCTGGAAGATCCCCAACGCCGAAGGCGAAATGGAAGAAAACGGCCTGCGCTACGGCGAAAACCCCAAGCAGGAAGCCGCCCTTTACAAACCCATCAACGGGCACCTCATCCTGGCCGGTATCAAATTTCTCGGCGCGGGCGATGAACTCACCGGCGGCATCAACACCGAATCGCTCTTGCAGTTCGGCAAACACCCCAGCAAAACCAACTTGACCGATATCGACAACGCGCTCGCTATCCTCAAATACTTTCACGAGGAACCCTGCGCCATCATTGTCAAACACAACAACCCCTGCGGCGCCGCCATCGGCACTACTCTGCTCGATGCCTACACCAA
>CAYVAZ010000337.1:0-1675 GCA_964449065.1 uncultured bacterium | reverse complement strand
TGAAGCCGACCCCATCGCGCCCTTTGGCGGCGTATTAGCCGTCAACCGCGTACTCGACAAAGAAACCGCCCAAGCGATTAGCCGGGAGTATTTTGAAGTGATTTGCGCCCCCGCCTATGCCGAGGGGGCTTTCGATATCCTCGCCAAACGAAAGAATTTGCGTATTGTAGAGTTGAAAGATATCACCCGCCTGCACAACTACATCGGGCAGCCCTTTCTCGATACCAAGTGCCTGATGGACGGCTCCATCATCCATCAATGGTCCTACATCCCCACCGCCGGAAAAGAGCAAGCCCCCATCCGCTCGTTTGAAGACTTCAAACGCTTGATCGTCGTCCCCAAAGACATAGCCGAACGCAATATGGCAGGCGGGAAGTTAGTCAAGACAGGTAAAACGGTATCCATCGAACGCGAACCAACCGAAGCAGAGCTCAAAGACCTCTGGTTCGCGTGGATGGTCGAAACCGGAGTCATCTCCAACTCGGTTCTCACCGCAAAGAACTTGGCGACCGTCTCCATCGGCGCGGGCGGGCAAGACCGGGTGATGATGGCGAAACAATGTGTATCCAAAGCGTATGAATCACGCCGCGCCCTCATCGCCAAAAAACGCTTCGGCCTGAACTATGACGCGCTCGAACTCGAGGTCAGAATGGGAAATCATCCCGAAAGCGTATTGCAAGATATCACTGAAGAAGCCAAAGACGGCAACGCGGGCTTAGAAGGAGCCGTCGCCGCCTCGGACGCCTTCTTCCCGTTCCGCGACGGCGCCGACGCCCTGCTGCGCCAAGGCATCAAAGCCATCGTCCAACCGGGAGACTCGCTCCGTGATTCGGAAGTCATCGAAGCCTGCAACGAAAACAACGCAACCATGGTCTTCACAAACATGAGATGCTTTAAACACTAGCGAGTCGCTAGGGACGCGTTTTCCCCTTGTGTGATGTTATAATTGATGAAGATTTTCACTCCCTATCGCTTGCCTTCGGGCGCTGAGATAAAAGGATATTCAATACACTAGCGAGTCGCTAGGGACACCAATCACCTGAATGCGTGGATAGATAGGATTAAGTTTACCGCTCCCTATCGCTTGCCTTCGGGCGCTGATATGAAACGGTATTCAATACACTAGCGAGTCGCTAGGGACACCGATCACCTGTATACGTGGATGGATGGGATTAAGATTACCGCCCCCTATCGCTTGCCTTCGGGCGCTAATATGAAAGAGTATTTATAAATAATTAGGCGAGTCGCTAGGGACACAGATCTCCCTTGTATGATGTTATATTTGATAAAGATTCCCGCCCCCTATCGCTTACCTTCGGGCGCTGATATGAAAGAGTATTTATTAATAATTAGGCGAGTCGCTAGGGACACAGATCTCCCTTGTATGATGTTATATTTGATAAAGATTCCCGCCCCCTATCGCTTACCTTCGGGCGCTGATATGAAAGAGTATTTATTAATAACTCACGTTACGCACTACATTATGATATGCCCGTTTTTCTAATCGTTCGCTGAATTGATCGCCCTCGCCCACCGGGAGAGGGTCGGGGTGAGAGTTCGGGAGGAATAAACCTCTAATTACCCTACTGCGTCATGGGGAGCAATCGCTCTCATCGCTCTCATCGCTCTCATCGCTCTCATCGCCCTCATCTCTTATCTTCTCCCAAAGGGAGAA
>CAYVAZ010000336.1:0-5491 GCA_964449065.1 uncultured bacterium | reverse complement strand
AAAAACCATTTTCAAGCAATCGTCAATCATTGATTGCGTAACATCAGTTATTAATAACTGTTTACAGAGTGTAATGAAATTATAAATGAAATGGTAAAATATTGCAAGTATTTTTATTTGAGTTGTTTATTTTGATTGGGATACGATTTCCTTAAATCGGCTAAAGACGTCAGGAATTTTCTTAGAATCTTTGCCGCCTGCCTGGGCGCGGTCTTTACGGCCGCCGCCTCCTCCGCCCGCGATTTTCGCGACTTCTTTGACAATCGCGCCGGCATTTAACTGCGAGGTTAGGTCATCGCTCACACCGCATATAAATGTAACACTGCCATTGCCCGCGGAGGCAAGCATAGCGGCGCGTTGATGGGCTTGATTCATCAGCGAATCCATCGCGGCTTGCAGTTCATCTTTACCGGCGTCATCCAGTTGGCGGGTAATCACTTGCACCCCGTTTATATCTTCGGCATCCTGCAAGAAATCCGTAGCGGCGCTTTGCATGGATTTTTGCCGCAACTCTTTATTCTCTTTTTCCAGCGATTTGATTTGTTCGATCAAGCGGTTTACCCGTTCCGGGGTTTCTTCCGGCGTAACGTTTAAGCGTGATGATAGATTTTGTAAGAGGGCATGTTCGTTTTGTGTATATTCGACTGCCAGCGGCCCGGCGACGGCTTCGATTCGGCGGTTGCCTGCCGAGACCGAACTCTCAGCAAGAATCCTGACGCTGCCGATGTCTCCCGTGGATGAAACATGAGTCCCGCCGCAAAGTTCCAAACTCACCGGATGCTCTTGATCCTGCTCATTGACCACTTCAACCACGCGGACTTGATCGCCGTATTTTTCACCAAAGAGCGCCATCGCACCGCGTTTTCGGGCATCATCCAATGAGGTGACTTCTGTTTTGACTGCATGGTTCTCATAGACCCACCGATTCACAATTTGCTCGATCTCTTGCAGTTGATCGGGTTTTACGCCTTCGTAATGGGTAAAGTCGAAACGAAAATGGTCTTTTTCCACCAACGAACCGGCCTGCTTTACATGACCACCAATGACTTTTTGCAGCGCGGCCTGCAACAGGTGAGTCGCCGTATGATGCTTCATAACCGGAACGCGGCATTCTTTATCCACAGTCAGTTGTACTTTGTCGGTTTCATTGATGGTGCCTTGTTCGACTTCTCCGATATGAACATACACGCCCGAAGCGGTTTTGCGGGTGGTCTCTACCCGAACGATCGCGTAACTGTCGCCCAGGGCTTCGATGGTTCCTTTATCGCCAACCTGTCCCCCGGATTCAGCATAGAAAGGCGTTTTTTCGGTGATGAGTTCCACCGGCTGTCCTGCCACAATAGCATCCATCCGCTTGCCGTTTTGATAGAGCGCGATGACTTTGGATTCTTCATGCAGGGATTCATACCCGGTGAATTTGGTGGGGTCAATATTTAAATCCACTTCAACTTTGGTTTCACCGGAACCGCGCCAGGCGGCTTGCGCGCGTTTGCGCTGCTCTTCCATGCATTGGTCGAACTCGGATTGATCGAAGCCTTCTAAATTTCGTTCTTTCAAAATTTCTTCGGTTAAATCAGCGGGCATGCCGTAGGTGTCATACAGCACAAACGCCTTTTCGCCGGGCAGTTGCTTCTTGCCTTCTTTTTCGGCTTCATCTGCCATTTCACCCAGCATAACCAATCCGCGGTTGAGGGTAGAGCGGAAAGTCTCTTCTTCCGCGGCGGCAATGCGGCGGGTGAAGTTAAGTCGTTCCTTCACATCGGGATATTCCGCCGAATAGTTCTCCGCAATCACTTCGATAGCGGGTGACATTAAGTCTTTTTCGATTCCCAAGAGTAAACCGTGACGAATGGCGCGGCGCATAATGCGGCGCAGCACATAACCTCTACCCGTGTTGGAGGGCATCACGCCGTCGGTTAATACGAAAGCGGTTGCGCGAAGATGATCAGCCAAAACACGCAGGGATACATCTGTTTTAGTCTCGTTGCGGAATTTGGTTTTCGTTACGTTTTCAAAATATTGAATGATGCTGGTGATGCTGTCGGTTTCAAAATTAGAGCGTACTCCCTGCATAATGCTGGCGAGACGTTCAAGGCCAAGTCCGGTATCGATGTTTTTGCGGGTCAAAGGCAAGAGGCTGCCATCGGATTGGCGGTCGTATTGGGTGAAGACCAAGTTCCAATATTCCAGATAGCGGTCGCTCACACCGGGTATGCCCTCCGGGTCGTTGGGGTCGGCTTCGGGGCCAAGGTCATAGTAAAGTTCCGAGCAGGGGCCGGACGGTCCCAAGATTCCGCTGGAGGGCCAGAAGTTGTCTTTTTCACCCAGCCGGACAATCCTATCGGCGGGCAGGTCGGTTTCCTGCACCCAGATATCCGCGGATTCTTCATCTTTTTCATAGATGCTTGCCCAGATTTTCTCTTTCGGCAGTTTCATATAGTCGGTGGAGAATTCCCACGCCCAGCGGATGGCGTCTTGCTTAAAGTAATCGCCGAAGGAGAAATTGCCGAGCATTTCGAAGAAAGTATGGTGGCGTTCGGTATAACCAACATTTTCGATATCACTGGTGCGGAAACACTTTTGGCAGGTAGTGGCACGGGTCATTTCATCGCCCATTTCCCCGCGAAAATAGGGCTTAAACTGTACCATGCCCGCGCTGGTAAAGAGCAACGTGGGGTCGTTGCGGGGTACGAGCGAATCGCTGGGCATGGCGGTGTGCCCCCGTTCCACAAAAAATTCCCGGTAGGCGTCTCTAATTTCCTGCGTTTTCATTGTGACCTCGTTTACTTGTCTAGAACTGCCGGTATTTCTCAACATATTTCTGCGAAATGTATGAAGCGGCGTGAAACTTTCCATTATAGGATCGCAAAGCAGAATCACAATCCTAACTTGCTGATAGCAGCGCTTCTAGTAAGCTGAACAGATTAAAGAAAAGCATTATACATTTTGCGGAAACGAAAGGAAAAACTTTATGAAGCGCCCTTTGCAAGCGTTTACCCTGATTGAGTTGTTAATTGTTGTGGCCATTATCGGCATTTTGGCGGCGATTGCCGTCCCGAATTTTTTAAACGCGCAGCTGAAAGCCAAGATCGCAAGAGTGGAATCGGAATTACGGAACATGGGTACGGCTTTGGAGATGTATCAAATGGATAACAACATGTATCCTGTATTTCTCACTTTTGATGGCGGCAATATATGGCCGGTTTCGGCACGATTGAATCCGTTAACGACCCCGATTGCGTATATGTCGTCGATCGGGCAGGACCCGTTCTTGGAAACAATCGGCGGCGAAACCATTGTCGAACAATCGCACCCGGCGTATGACTCGTATGATTATGTGGATGCGTGGTCTGTTTATAACACCCTGGGGAACCAAACCTTAGGCGCGTCATTCCGCTGCAGCCAATGGCGAATCGCCAGTGCTGGCCCGGATGGATTGCAGTCGTTCGGCAATGTAGTGACATACAATGCCACCAATGGATTGAACAGTGTGGGGGATATTACACGAGTCGGCCCAAGCGTTTCTCGCCCTTGCGATGATTCGCTGGTGGGGAAATAAGGAATGGCAAGCAATACGGAAACTGAATGGTTTCGTTCCCAAACATGGTTCGGAGGAAAAAATTCTTACGAACATTTGTAGCAAGTCATAATAACTATACACTGAAGAAAGAAGCAGGCGGAACCGAATGGGTTGTGAAATGATGTAAACATGATCGAGTTTCGTTACTGTATGAAATCGCAGTCGTTCTTGATGATTGAATACATAACTTTTATTGGAGGCAACTTTATGAATACCAGAAGTACAACCTCAAGCAAAACACTCTTATGCAGTCTATCGGTCTGTTTGATTGCTGCATTCGTATGGCTGCAAATCCCCGCGCAGCGGGTAGAAGCGCAGGCTAATTATGCCAACGAATTGTCGCAGGCTTTTCGTGATGCCATCCATAAGGTCAAACCCGCTGTGGTGAGTATTTCGGCGGAACGAACGGCCGATCCAGTCAATTTTGATGAATCCGAACTGGAGCAAATCCCGGAATTTTTCAAGCCGTTTATCAATCCGGAGATGTTTGATGAAGACATGCTGCGCCGCCAGCAATGGCAGGGGTCCGGTGTGATCATCTCCAAAGACGGCCAAGCGGTCACCAATTATCATGTCGTGAAAGACGCGGATAAATTAGAAATTAAACTGGACGACGGTACCGAGGTAGAAGCAAAAGTCGTAGCCACGGATCCCGAATCCGATTTGGCACTGATTCAATTGGATGAAACCCGCACCTATGATTTCGCCAAGTTCGGCGATTCGGATGCCTTGCAAATCGGCGACTGGGTGCTTGCAATCGGCAATCCGTTCGGGTTAGAGCAATCCGTTAGTGAAGGCATTGTCAGCGCCAAAGGCCGCACCAATGAAGACGTTCCGGTTGGCGCCGCCGAAGGCTTTATGTTTAAAGACTTCATCCAAACCACCGCGGCGATCAACCCCGGCAACAGCGGTGGAGCGCTCATTAACCTGAACGGTGAGTTGATCGCGATCAACAATTCCATTCAAACCGCGGGACGCCCCGCCAACTTGGGGATCGGGTTCGCGATTCCCTCAAATTTGGCAAAAAAAGTTGTCGAGGATTTACGCGAATACAAACGCGTACGCCGCGGGTATTTGGGTGTGTACCTCAATCCCGACCCAGCAGTGGAAAAACACTTTAAAGAAGAATACGGACTGGATTACGGTGCCATTATTGTGAACGTCAATGAAGGGACACCTGCCGAAAAAGCCGGGTTAAACAAACGCGACGTGATTTTGGAAGTCGACGGCACCAAGATCACCGATAACGAGCATCTGATATCGGTTATTTCGCAAATGCCGGTCGGTGAAGAAGTTGAAGTTCTTATCTCACGCGAAGGCGAAAAACTGACCAAGCAGTTAACCCTTGCCGAACGCCCGAAAGCCGAAGAATTGGCCATGCTGGGCCGGGAAGGTGAACCGTCCGGTGAGGATGCTTCTCTCGCGCAAACGTTATTGGGAATCGATGTGCAAACCTTAACGGCTGAAGTCGCCCGTGAAAAAGGTTACGATAAAGACCTGAAGGGTGTGATCATTACGCAAGTCATTCCCGGTGGGAATGTATCCCCGGCCGATCTGCAGCGCGGCGACGTGATTTCGGAAGTGGCGGAAACCAATGTCACCACGGAAGAAGAATTCAACAACGTGTTGAAAAAAATCCGTGATAAGATGGAAGAAGAAGGCAAAGACAAGCGCTCCATCCTGATGTACATTCACCGTGCCGGGGCACGATTGCAAGCCCGCTATATTGCACCGACGATTGAACTGAAGTAACCAATACTTTATGGACACAACCAACGCCGGAGAGTGGCAACGCTCTTCGGCGTTTTCTTTTGTGTGCCTCATCCGTATAATTGGAAGGCAAGTGATGAGTGACGAGCACCGAACCCTCAAAAAAAGCCTTGAGGGATATAGCGAAGAAGAAACGTAACA
>CAYVAZ010000335.1:0-5495 GCA_964449065.1 uncultured bacterium | reverse complement strand
TCTATCGTCTTCTCCCTTTGGGAGAAGATAAGAGATGAGGGCGATGAGAGCGATGGCTCCCTATGACGCAATCGTGTCCGTATGGGGTATTGTCTCCATAAGCCCTCACCCCGTCCCTCTCCCGGTGGGCGAGGGCGATAAATTCAGCGAAAGATTAGAATAACGAGCATATCATAATGTAGTGCGTAACATGAGATTATAATACGGAAAACCCTATTCAAGATACTTGCTATGATCGAAAATCAAACCGCACCACATGAATATCATTTATATGGAAAATGGATTGAAGGGTATGCCGCCATCGTAAGCGTCATCCTGTTTGGCTTCTTTTGGCACTACCGCTCGTTCGTGTATTCGGGCGACGGCGATCAGATCGAACGAATGGTGGAAGCGGGCTATTGGATGGTGCATTCGGAGCTGTTATCCCAATCTCTATTTCAGTTGGTTTATAGAATCCTCCATCCACTCGGCTGGGATGGGCTTTCTGTTATTCAACTGGTTTCGTGTTTAGCCGGTGCGGTTTCCATTTACGTTTTATTGCGTTTCAATCAACGCTATATTCAAGTAGATCCGTTGTGGGTGTTGGGATTGTTTTTTTCATCCGGCTTGGCGCTGTATTGCAATGGCCATACGGAATATTACACGCAATTTTTGGTGTTTTTATTTTTGTACGGCTATGTGGGAATGGGGTATTTGCGCCATCAGTATAGTGCAAGAACGGTAGCACTCATCTTCTCACTGGCGGCATGGATTCATTTGGGAATTCTCTTTGCGCTGCCTTCATTGCTGGCGTTGCCGGTCTTTAAAAATAAGTATTGGCGTGACTATATTGGCATCGGGACTGGTCTGCTTCCATTGGCATTCATTCCCATCTTTAAACTGTATTGCAGTATGTTTGGGCTCTATATTTACGGGTTATCCCCCAGCACCAATTTCGTTCCGCTGACGCCCGACCCCGCGCGGCCGGATTGGTATACCTTTTTGTCGGTATGGCATATCGCCGATTGGGTTTATGGCTGGGCCATGCGTTCGTGGATTTATTGGTTTGTGATTTTGCTGGGAATATACGCGGCAGGATGGCGGAGTGTATTAAAGCCGGAACGTCTTTTTTTGTTTTTGTATACGTTTTGTTATGTGGGATTCACCATCGTGTGGCACCCGAACTTGGGGATGAACCAGGATTGGGATTTATTCGCGTTTGAAGCGGCGCCTTGTTTGTTATTGGTGCTTTCGTATATGCCGGTAATCATTCCCAATTCGTTTTATCGAACCGTTGTGGCGGTTCCGGTTATCACTTCCATGCTGATTATGGTTCATTTTATTTACGAAGAAGCACAGTTTGACCGGCGCGGTTACAGCACTGTAACATTGCAGATGAAACAACCACCCAACAACATTACCGTAAACGGGCACAATCAGTTTGAGGAGACGATTATTTTGCGGCAGGGGCATTACAGCGTGAAAATACTGCTGCCGGACGGCAAAAAAGATTTTTTCGTCCATACCGCCCCGAATTCTCATTTACCGGTTGATGTATCAAATATTCCGTTTACGCGTACGGAAATCATTTTGCCGTAATCATACCATAAAACCGTAGGGGCACGTTGCAACGTGCCCCTACGCATAATCTTAAAAACTTTGAATTTCATCCTAAAATACCGACCATTCCTGCACGGCTGTTTGGGGTACATCAATCAATGTTGCCGGGTCGGAATCAAAATCTTCCGGTTCCAACGCTACATTACTAATGCGTACGCGGTCAATCCAGCCGTCAAACGGCAAGACACCGTTGGGTTCGGAACCGATGGTCAGCTGGTTGACTTCGGCCAAGCGGATTCCTTGGGTGTATTCATCTTCTTCAATCAGTTCTCCATTCACATAAAACGAGAAGGAAACACCATCGCGGTGAACCAAGGCAACGTGGTTCCATTGATCCGGCGGGACCACGGCATTTTGCGAACTGAAGTCAACAATGCGCAACGCGGTGACAAACAACAATCGCGGATCACCGCCGCTGATCGAGAACGAATACGAACCGGGGCCATAATAAAAGATAACCATACGGTCGTTGGTCACGGAGGCTTCGTATTTCACCCATGCCTCCAGGGTCATATCATTGCCTTCGCCGCCAACTTCCAACGCTTTGTTTGGATCCAACACCAAGGCGTGAGAGCCGCCGCCGGTAAGCAAACTTTGATCGCCCTCGAGCCCGGATGGCGTGTCATCACTTAATTCCGGAGCGTTTTCGGCACCGGCCGCGAACCCGCGGGCAGTAATCATGCTTAAACCGGATTCAATCCCTTGATTGGGGAACGGCAATTCTCCGCCATCAAAACCGAAAAAGACCAAGGTATCATCCGGAAAAATTTCTTTCGGACTAGCCGCGTCTGAATCCAATTGATCCGGTGTCAACGCGAGAGTGGTTATGCGAATGCGGTCTACGGATCCTTGAAAAGTCGGGTTGTTCGGTGTGAACCCTAAGCGGCCTATGACCAATTCCGGATTCCCAGCAAAGTTGTTATCCGCGACCCCTTCGGAATGGATTTCTTCTCCATCCAAATAGAACGTAACGGTACGGGTATCGAAGTCATTCACCAATGCCAAATGATGCCATTCATCGTCAAACGGAAACGGCACACCTGAATCAATGGTTCCTACGCCGGGCTGGTTGTACTGAATCGTGCCTTCATCGCCGCCGATTTGCAGCACATACCCACCGCTGCCCCGGCCATAGTTAATCAGGGCGTTAGGGACATCCACTAGGTTCGTACCTGCTGACTTAAACCATCCCTGCAATGTGAACGGCGAAAAGATATCCAAAGCGAATAAGGCGGAATCGTCCACCACCATGCCGCCGTCGCCGGACATCGCGATGGCGTTATCCCCCGCCTCACCGGAAGGGCCCGGGACGATATCGGGGGCACCCGCTGTTGCAGGCACACCTAAAGTGCCGATAAAACCATTACCGGTTACATCTGAAAACGAGGTACCGGTAATTCCGTCGAAGGTGAAAAATGCTACAGTTTCCGCCTGGCTAGTAAGACTGATTCCAGCCGTTACAATTAAACCGCCCAAAACACCGAAAAATTGTTTTTTCATTGCTTGCCTCCATGTATTAAAAGATTAGTATGTCTCAATGCCATTGTTAAAAACTTTCTAAAAGATGTCAATATATCTGAACAAAATAAGATTCTTTTTGAACATTGTTCATATATCCAACATCAAAAAAGTTGATACAACAAAATCGAATGATACGTAACTTCCTGTTATTTTCCTTCATTTTCAGCGGCTGTGTATCGGTCACAGAGCGGCATCTAACCCATATTCAAACCCATGATTCCATACCTGAACTTGAACGATACCAAGGTGATATTGTTTCGTTGCATGAATATGCCCAGTTGTATATCCCCAGCAAAACATATCTGAATAAAAAGAGCGTAATACAACTTTCATACCATTTCCATACCGCCCTCCCTTACGCCATTCATGAGCATGAAGAACGAAATGCCCAAAATCCGCTGCTGGTTTTCAATTCCGGCAGCGGATCCAATGCGTACAAAATTCCCTTTGAGAACACCAAGCGATTTGATCAACTGCAAGAGCAGGCATTGCGGGTATGCATTGAAGCCGGTGCTTTAAAGAACGCACAAATTGGATCAATTGAACTTTTAAGTTTTAGCGCGGGCTACGGGGCGGTACGTGAAATTTTAAAAAATCCGGCACACGTTCAAAAAATCCAGCGGGTTGTCTTGGTAGACTCCATGTACGCGGGATTTACAAGTGATTTCGACCGAACCCCAAAGCAGAAAGATATCCAATCGTTTGTGGAGTTTGCCCGCTTGGCGGTTAAGGGCGAAAAAGAATTGATCATTACTTATTCGCAAGTTGAAACAGAAACCTATGCATCCACGGCGGAATGCGTGCAAGAACTGGTCAAACAAGTTGGCGGCAGTTTTAAACCCATGCATATTCACAAAACCGATACGGATCGAGACTCAGGGTATGAAATGATTGCCCGCTTTGAACAAAAGGGGCTGCATGTGATGGGATTTGCGGGAAAGGATGCTGCCGCGCATCTTGCGCATGTCCATTCACTTGCAGAGGTGATCAACTTATTTAAACGAAATTGATAAATGCAAACGTTTCAACCTCTCGCTTCTTAAAATTTCTTGTTTATAATTCTCTGCTTTACAGAATTCTTTTGTAAGAGATTAGTATGCCGCGTATTGCGTTTTATCTATCATCGCATGGGTTTGGCCATGCTACTCGAGAAATCGAGGTGATCAATCATCTGCCGGATGATATCGTAGTTGAGATCATTACAGCGGTACCGCGGTGGTTGTTTGATCATTCCATCCACCGTCCGTTTGAATATACAAATCTCTCTCACGATATCGGTTTGATTCAAATCGATAGCACGACATCCGATTATGAGCAGACGCTGCACAGTTGGCAGCGGTTGTTACAGGATTACCCTCTCACTGCCGAAACCGAGGGAGAACGATTAAAGCAAACCGGCACCAATATTGTGGTGGGGGATATATCACCGATGGCGGTTGCCGCGGCAAAAGCGACGGGAATGCAAAGTATAATCATAGGGAACTTTAGTTGGGATTGGATATTTCAACCGTTGGTTCGGATTGATCCTGAATTTCAAACTGTGATTGATGAAATCGCGGATTATTACCGGCAATGCGATCTATTGTTGCGCACCCCATTATGCGGCGATTTGTCTGTTTTTCCTCGCATAGAAGATATTCCCCTGATCGCAAGAAGAGCCAAAACCAGCCGTGAAAAAACACGGAAACAATATGGATTTTCGGATGAACAGACGGTGGTATTGCTCACGTTTGGGGGGAATCAATACCCGCTTCCGCGAAAAGGATTTGAAGAGCAGGGCGATATTACATTTATAACATTTGATGAAGGCGTCAAAGATATCCCGAATGTGAAGTGGGTCGATCCACAAACGATATATCACCCGGATATTGTGAATATGTGTGATGGAGTCATAACAAAACTGGGCTATGGAGTTGTGACGGAATGCATCGCTCATGGTGTTCCGTTAGCGTATCCGCCGCGGGAAAACTTTCCGGAACATGAGGTGATGGAACGGGAAACGGCGCGGTACATTCCGATCACGCGATTTGACGAAGCGGCATTGAAACAAGGCGATTGGGGATTTGTTAAATCGTTTCAAGAAAGCTTTAGCAGAGGGGAAACCAGTGAAATCCCCGCCTTCTATGGCGGAGAAATTGCCGCTAAGCGTCTGGTTGAGATAATTGAACAATAACCGTAAGCTGCTTGACTATTGCCAAGCGGCAGAGATAATGATGGTTTCACACCGCCCATGCGGGAGTAGCTCAATTGGCTAGAGCTTCTGCCTTCCAAGCAGAAGGTTACGGGTTCGAGTCCCGCCTCCCGCTTTAACTTAACCTACTTATATATAACATCTTACGTAAAAATAATTTCAGAGGGATTTTGTTGTTGTACAC
>CAYVAZ010000334.1:0-5531 GCA_964449065.1 uncultured bacterium | reverse complement strand
ATGCCAAAAACTTCGGCACCATCACCCACAACAGCAAAAAGATTACCGCCGCCGCGATGCCGAGTTCGATCAGTAATATGCGTTTTGATCTCATTTATTCACCATATTGATTCAAATATTTACTGGGATTTAAGTCTGGAAAATTTTTCTCAAAGATCGCTTCGATATACGGCTTCATTTCTGATTGAAACAACACATACTCATCTCTAGAAACAGAAGCAAAACGCCTGTTTCCTTGCCTTTTCATCGGAGGCACCGCTTTTATTCTCATACGCGGATTTGAATACTGGATACCCCCTTCTTTTATCTGTTCTTCTGATAAAACCAATAAATTCATCCACAGAGAATTGCTGACATCAATTTTTTGTAGGGGATTGTTGTTGCACTCCAATACTAATAATTCTACATTCTGCGACACATCCAGTTCTTCAATGTCGTTGAGCGTAACGTTTAATTCTATAAGTTCTTCGCAATGGGAAACATCAATTGCTGCCAATTGGTTTTAATCCAATTGAATATGTTGAATTTTGTTTTCGTTCGGGAGTTTAATTTCTTTTAGCTGATTCATTACTCCTTTTACTTTCCCTTTGGCTACTTTGCGAACGAAAGGATTTGTGTCAAGAACTTCTTCTACTTCATCTATAGAAACATCGTGTTTGCGTTCAAGATTCTCTATATATTTCTCTTTCCAAATAATAGGAGTAATCCGCAACTGGTTTACTCCTTTAGAAGGATACGGGTGAATCTGCTTACTATTTTATAGTATAATTTGAAGTGAAAATATTGAAAATAAAAAAGATGGGTTATGCAAGCGCTTAACCCATCTTCGTAAATTTGCTATGTTCGCAATTTTTCTATCATTTTTCTATCAACGTGTACCGGAATTACGCGGCGCGGCTGCGAGCTTCGCCTTCGCGGCTTTCGGCGCGCGCGATGTCATGAATTGGGATATCCGGCTGTTCGGCGTGAATGGCTTCGATGATGAACTTCGGCGGGTGCCAAACGGACGGGAGACCCAAGTTGCCTTTTTTCATCAACTCACGCTTCATGTAGACCAGCCAATCCAAAAACTTCACTTTGAGGCTGTAGGTTGGAATGATCTTCAACATGCGTTTGGTATAGGCAAACAGTTTCGGGTAACTGACGAACAAGTGCGCGCAGTGACCGATGCGTTCGATGATCTCGCGGTTTTCCAAATCAATGCTCGGTGCAAGACCGTCTTGATATTCACGCGGCAGTTCTTTTAAGTCGCCGGTAAAGCCGTAATCCTGCTCGCAAATCTCACCCAGCTTCGTTCCAGGGAACGGGGCGAAGAATGAGAAAGTGTTGATATGCGTTTTGCAGCGGATGTTGAGATCGATGGTGGAGATGACTGATTTTACCGTCTCTCCGGGGACACCGATCATGTTTTGGCCGATGACGCGGATGCCGTGTTGGTTGTAGAGTTCACAGGCGCGAATGATTTGTTCGGTCGATACGTTTTTCGCGAGGATGGTGCGGCGCAGTTCATCGTCGCCATTTTCGATTCCGGTAGCCACGCGGATGCAGCCGGCATCGCCCAGCAATTGCGCTTCTTCTTCATCGGTTAAATCGCAGCGGACGTTGCAGATGAACGGCAGACCAATTTCATCGCGGTAGCGCGGCAAAAACGAGCGCAGCCAGCGGCGGTTGAGGATAAAAGTATCATCCTGAAACGCGACATAAATGATTTTGTATTTTTCCTTCAACCACTTCAGTTCAGCGAGTACGTTATCAACGCTGCGCTGGCGGGTCCAGCGGCCGCTTTGAATATCGCGGGATTTGTGGTTAAAGCAGAAGGTGCAGTCATAGGGGCAGCCGCGTCCGGCCATGATATAGCCGGTGCGGTGGTTCCATACAGCTTGCCCGCGAATCAATTCGCGGTCGGGAAACGGAACATCGTTTAAGCCGTTTTTGCCGATGAACGGGCGGGCGGCGTTGCGGATGATATTTCCATTCACGTTAAAGTGCATGGTATCGACATGGGTGTGGTCGCGCCCTTCTTCCAACGCGGTGACCACTTCCAAGCATGGATACTCACCCTCGCCGATGCAGCTGGCGTCCACACCTTCTTCTTCCACCATTTGCGGGAAGAACTGCGGATGCGGTCCGCCGAAGATGGAGAATAAGTCTTTTTTGACTTCTTTTTTAATTCTGCGGTTGGCTTCGAAGTAACGGGGAGCCTGGCTGGTGGCGACCGAAAAGAGCAGTCCATCCGGGTCCAGCTCACGAACCCGGTCAACATATTCAGGTCCGTCATCAAGGTTGATGGCCGTGACTTTGTGTCCGGCTTCTTTCAGCACCGCGGAGATGTAACACGCACCGAGTGGCTGATGCCCAAGGATGATGTCGTCGAAAACAAATGTTAAGTGCATATAGCCGCTCCTCTTTTATCTATGGCAAAAATACATTGTAATGATACCTCAATATTCTGACAATATGCAAGAGATAAGTTGATAAATTTAGTCATCTTTTTATGTTCCTTGATCGTGTTTACCTTTGGGGCCGGAACATTAGGCGCAATTCTTTTGCGTTTATTCGGTCTCCGCAGCCAGCCTGTGTACAGCGCTTTGGCTTGGGGAAGCGGCGTATCGGCGGTCACGATAACTTTAACATTTCTAGGGCTTTGTGAACTTTTCCACTCCCGTTATTTGTTTTGGGTTTGGACATTTCTTCTCATCCTCGGCGCAGGATATCTCTTATGGTCAATGCGTTTGATTCGAAGCGAACGAATCCAGGCAGAGCGTCATCCCGATTGGATATTAATTATCAGCCAAATTGGAACATTTGTCTTGTTAACCCTCTGTTTTTTAACGGTAATGACGCCGGAATCAAGGCACGATCCCTACGACTATCACTTGATGATCCCAATACTATATCTCATGGAGGGAAAAATCACAGAAATTCCTTGGCATGTTTTTTCTTATATGCCCAAAAATACTGAAATGCTGTATGGATTGGCGCTAAGTGTCAGCAACGATTCGGTCGCGAAACTGATTCACTTTTTGTTCGGTGTTTTCGGAGTGATGATCGTTTGTGATTGGGCACGGTTGGGCCTGAAGCGAACCGGCTGCTGGCTGGCGGTGTTTTTGATAGCGACTTTGCCGTTGTTCGGGTTTATTGCGACATCGGCGTATGTGGATTTGGCCT
Source organism: uncultured bacterium (assembly GCA_964449065.1). GTDB lineage: Bacteria > Hinthialibacterota > Hinthialibacteria > Hinthialibacterales > Hinthialibacteraceae > CAYVAZ01. The sequence goes on along the minus strand of CAYVAZ010000334.1, from coordinate 2,363 downwards.
TGGGATTTTGGCAACTGTTATCTCTGTATTGTTTGGCAAAAATATGGGATGAACAAAATGTGGTCAACCCGAAACTGCTGCTTTGTTTATCGGCATGGTTCGCGGGGATGGCTTTGGGCACAAAATATACCGCCATCGTGGTGTTTTTGCCGGGGTATTTGATTTGCTTGTTCGCCAGCATACAAAAGATTTCCACATATAAAATCGTTTCGCTTATATTGGCGTTGATTATTGTCCCGCTTCCCTTCCTGCCCTGGATGGTTCTGAATTTTGTGTGGACTCTCAATCCGGTCTATCCTTTGCTGCCGCATGTTTTTGGATACCATACACCCGCGGCACAAGCAGCGTATGCCTTTTTCCGGGGACACGCCCCCTCCTTGGAAGTGTTTGAGTTCGGCAACTTCATGCCCTTTTTGTGGATGCGGTTTAACCGTCTTATGCTTGATGGCAATGCGCTCTTTTTGATTGGAATAAGTGCGGTACTTTTTTATCCCCTTTTTGCCAAGAGCAAAGAAGACTTTCGTCGGGTGCCGTTTCAAGGCGGGCTGATTGCCTTTGTAGTTCTTTCCTCCACCGCATTTTTTATAGCAACCGATAATCATGACGGACGCTTCTTTTATGCCACGCTGGCGCTGCTGGCAATTCCAACCGCGCAACTGCTGTTGCTGCTGCATCAAAACGCGGTCGAACGCAGCGCGGCGGGGCGGATGTTGGTTCCGCTTTTCCTCCTGTTCTTTTTTGTGAATGATATCAGCTACCGCTTCAGCCAGTTGAATGATCAGCGGGAAACGTTTTTTCCAGTCTTAACCGAAGAACAACGCAAGGTTTGGCTGCGCAACCGCTTCCCGGATTATCCGCTGATCGAGTGGGCGAATGACCACTTGCCGCAAGACGCGGTGGTGTTGGGGATGGGGTATCCGCTGCGTAGAGAGTTTATTGCCAAGAATAAGTTTGGATACATTCCCGGATTGGAAGACGGTTTGCGTTCCCTGGAACCGGCGGCGATTGTTCATCAACTCAAAGAAGCAGGGGTAACTCATTTTGTAGAACCCAACGACTTCTTTGAATTGCCGGAAGATTACCGCTCGAATGAACTGAATGTGTTGTTTCAACACCGCGGTAAATTTGTGTATCAGATCAAACCCAAACCCTTTTTCAAACCCGCGAATGCACGCGAATAAACCCAATCTTCTTAGAAAACGATACGCCATTTCTATCACTCCAATGTATATGAAAAACCGAAATTTAAATCGCTGGTTGATAATCCGCAATGGGGCGGTGGGAGATACGGTTTTGCTTTCGCCGGTGGTGCAATCTATCCGTGCGGCATTGCCGGACGCGTGGATTGAAGTAATGGGTCATGTGGAGCGGGTGGAGCTGCTGGTTGGAGAAGGGATGGCGAATCAGGCGGTGGCATTTGATCAACCCGGCATGGAATCGCTGTTTTCGGTGGATGGGCAGCCGCATCAGCGGTTGCAAGAATATTTTGCGGGCTTTGACGCGGTCTTGTATTTTGGGTATGTTCATTCGGACGCGCTGCCGGTCAAGTTGAGACAGCGGCAGGATCAGGTTGTTGTGACACACCCGCCGCTGCCGAAGCGGGATGATATTCACATCACGGAACATTATTTGAAAGCGTTGAATGGCTTGATTGAATATGAGAACGCGTTCGTTCCCAGGATTGTTTTGCGTGAAGAAGAAAAAAAGCGCGGGAAGGAATGGCTGGAGAATCACTCAGACTATGATGGCAGTCTGTTTTTGCTTGGTTTGCATGTAGGGGCGGGCTCACAAGAGAAGATGGCTTCATTTGATTTGTTTCTGCAAGCGATTGAGGCACTGAAAAACAAGGCAATTCTATTGATACCAAAAGGACCGGCGGATGGGGATGCGGTTTCGGGATTTCTCAATCATTTGGGTGGGGATTACCGCTATGTCATTCTTGAAGGTATGCGGTTAAGACAGCTGGCAGCTGTACTTTCGCACTGCGGGCGGTTTATGGGGAATGACAGCGGGATAACTCATGTTTCCTCCGCTATGAAAATACCCACGACCGTCTTTTTTGTAAGGAGCAATCCGAAGGTGTGGCGGCCTTTGGGGGAGCATGTACGGGTTGAGGTGATTGGTTTTGAATCGGGAGGGCCAGTACAGGCAAATGACAAACAATTTTCATGACTATACCGACTAAAAAAATAAACGGCCGCTTTTGCCTGTATGAAGATCACTATGTGTGGAACTATTGGGAACCATTCGGTGAATGAGATTTGGAACCCGGCTCAACTCATAAATTGCGGCTGCATCCCTACCGGTAATACCATTTTCAAATAGAAAAGTTCACTATGAATGACGGAACGGAAAATAGTATT
>CAYVAZ010000333.1:0-5671 GCA_964449065.1 uncultured bacterium | reverse complement strand
GACATCTCCCCCAAATGCTTTGGGGGAGACAAAGGCTTTTGCAGGCAAGATGCCTGCACTATTGTGAATACTATTTTCCGTTCCGTCATTCATAGTGAACTTTTCTATTTGGTATAAGTATTTTATTAGAAGAAGTGGGGGGAGGCAGCGACAGATCCTGTCTATCCAACTCTGAGACGTTTTAATGCGGATCAAAGATATGTAGATTCATTTCTTTAAACAGGGCTTCACTGAGTTTGATACCGCGAACGCTGTTGCCGCGCCAATCCAGCGGGGGAGAGTAGATGGCGATGCCGCATTCTCCGGGAACCACGATTACGATGGCTCCACTCACGCCGCTTTTTGCCGGAAAACCGATTTTGTATGCCCACTCGCCGGTGAAGTCATACATCCCGCAGGTAAACATAACACTCAAAACATCCTGCACGTATTTGGTTTTTATGGCCTGGACTTTGGTAAGCGGGTTCGTGCCTCCATTTGCAAGAGTGGCGCCCATTAATGCTAAATCGTAGCAGTTTAACACCACGGAACATTGCTGAAGGTAGAGGTCAAGCGTTTGCAGGATTTCGCCTTCAATCATATTGAAATTCCGCAACAGGTAGGCGATCGAGAGATTCCGATAGCCGCCGTTTTGTTCCGAAATGTAGGTCGGCATATCCACATGAAACTTTCGCCCCCCGTAGCGCTGATACATATCCAAAATGCGGGTTAGGCGCAGGGCGGGCGTTTCGCCCTGAATGAGACTGGAGATAGCGATGGCACCGGCATTCACCATGGGGTTGTGCGGTCGTTTGGTTTTTTGTTGTACACGAATAATGGAATCATACGACTTGCCGGTGGGTTCGACATCAACGCGGCTTAAGACATATTTCTTGCCGTAATCTTCCAACGCCATGCCATAGGTGAAGATCTTGGAGATCGACTGGATTAAGAAGTTTTGGTCGTGATCACCAATTCGGAAGATGTCTCCTGTTGTGGAGACCGCACACACGCCAAACCAGTTGGGGTTCATTTCTTGCATCCCGTGTTCGATTTGGTAAACGGTTCCGTCGTGAATGGTTTTGAGTTTGTGATATTGCTCCGTAAGAATTTCTGAACATTTCGCGAAATGAAACGTCTTTCTTTTTTGGCTAACAAACTCTTTGCGGCTGGGCGCCGAAATCACAATTCGGCTTTTTCTCCAACTGGGATTCTTATTTTGATTGGGGGGTTCGGGATCGCCGTTTTCCCTCCCTGTGAGTTTGTCTTTTTCATCCGGTTTGTGTTGGTTGAAGAAGATATGAAAGCTATACTCTTTTGAAAAGGCCTCACAGACTTTAATTCCGCGAAGACTAATGAGTTTTTTGCCAAGGCGTGGAGAATAGATCGCGATACCGCAAACATTGGGAACGATACATAAGACCACACCGGACAGACTTGATTTTGCCGGTAACCCGACACGGTATGCCCATTGGCCGGAGAAGTTGTACAATCCACAGGTATACATCACGCACAGCATATTGCGGGCGATCAGCGGTTTGACCACTTGGGTTTGCGTGATGGGATTGACGCCGGTATTGGCCAGGGTTGCCGCCATCACGGCGGCATCGCGGCATGTGGCTTCAATGGAGCACTGCCGGCAATAGAGTTCCATGGCTTCGTCCAGATCGCCTGTCAGTAAGCCTTCCGAATAGATGAGGTGAGCGAGCGCGAGAATGCGGTGGTCGTGTTTCTTTTTGGATTCCAGCGCGGCAGTATTCAACGAAAGTTGCCGTCCGGCAAATTTGGCGACCATTTGGGTTAGCCTCCCCCAGCGTTCTTCCATTGAATTCCCTTTAATGGAAGCCGTTGTGACGATGGCCCCGGCATTCAGCATGGGATTGAACACGCCCTTTTCGATATCTTCTTGCTGGAGAAGAGAGTTGTAGGGGGTGCCGGTCGGTTCAAAGCCGATTTTGGCAATTAGATTTTCGCGTTCTTCGTCGGATAAATTTTCGATGGTCGATCCATAGATGAACGGTTTGATGGCCGACTGCATGGTGAAGGGAACATCGACATCGCCGATGGAAAGAGAATGGCCGCAGACATCAACTATGCTGATGCCGAAGCGGTCGGGATCGGCGCGTTCGAGTTCGGGGATACCTCTCGCGACTTGACCTACGGTATAAGCAGAGAGTTTGTTGTAAACCGCATCGAGGAAATCCCGGAAATCCTCAACTTTGTATCGTGGCGTAGTGCAGAGTTGTGCTGTCATATTTATGCCGAAAAATATAGATTATGGATACTGGCACCTATCGAAACATGTGCTCATTCACCTGTTTTGGTTCGTAAGGGATTTTATCTTGTAAATAAAAATAGTTCAGAGGTTTGACGTGCCTCAATCGTTTCTCATGGAATGTTGATCCGATTCAAATCAAACAGATCGTTCTGCAAGATTTTTACATATTTCGCAACCGGGTTAACGCGGGCAATAGTTTTTGTTTTGCCGCGATGGCCTCATGAGAATTCATATCGGCCGGTGTTTCATCAGGAAGGTTTCTGCAATCCATGAGCACTTCATTTTTATGATGGAGCCTCCACTTTCCATCGAAGACAACAAAGTCATCGTAGATACCCCCCGTCACCCAATCGCGTTTGCCTGCACCCGTTCCATCTAAGATTTGTTGAAAGGATATGCCGTCAATAATTTGGTCATTGGGGATCTCCACTCCAGCCAAATCACAGAGGGTTGGATAGAAATCCGTCATATCGATCAGATCATTATTGACTGTTCCCGCGGGGATACGTCCAGGACGATATGCGAGTAAGGGGATATGCATACCCCCATCGTTCAAGTCGCGTTTGCCACCGGTCACATTGCCCTCTTTTGTGTTTCGGACTTCTTTGGTATCGGTGCCGTTGTCTCCGACAAAGAACACGATGGTATCGCGCGCGAGATTCAACTCGCCGATTGCATCCAGCAGCCGTCCGACTTCCTTGTCCATATATTCGATCATGTGATCCAAACCGGCTTCCCTGCCCTTTTGCTTATCCAAAGGTGTTTGGATGATAGGGTAATGAGGCATGAACATGTTGTGTTGAATGAAGAAGGGCTTTTTGTTTTCTTGGGCGGATTTCATTTGATGGATGACATAATCGGTTAGAACATTGGAGCCGAATTGATCTTTGATATCGCCGCGAATTTTTCCGTCTTGATTGAGAGTGGCGTTATAATAGCGCTTGGTTTTGGCCCCATCTTTCCATATCTGCCATACACACCAGGAATCGAACCCGGCGTGTTGGCAATGACCGGGGTGGAATTCCAGCGCGGCCAACTGCCATTTGCCGGTGACGGATGTGGTGTATCCGGCTTGTTTGAGCATGTTCGCGGTTGTGGGCATGGAGGAAAAATCGACGGCTTTTTTGGTGCCCAGATGGACGGGAAGGACTGTCGTGTATTTGTGGCGCGGCGTATACAGCCCTGTATAGAGGCTCATGCGTGAGGGTGTGCAAACCGGGCTGGTATAGGCTCGGGAAAAGCGAATGCCATTGTGTGCCATACGGTCGAGTTGAGGGGTTTGAACATCCAACCCGCCGTAACAACTGAGTTTTTCGTAGCCCAAATCATCGGCGACGATCAGTAAGATGTTGGGCGGTTTTGGTTTGGAGGCGGAGACAGCATTGAACGGAATCACCGAGGTCAGTGAACTTGCTCCGACCGTGACCATAAAATGACGACGGTATACATTGGGAGATGACATGGCAGATCACCTATTCCTTTCGGATTTGCGTTTTATCATCATACTTTTTTTGAAGAAGAGATAAAGACGCAATTCGTGGCAATTCGTGGTAATTCGTGGCAATACATGGTTGAAACTGTGTTTGTGCTTCTTGCGGATACCATTTAGTCGACGCTTACATGCAGGGGATCGCGCGACTATTCTGTTGGATACTGATTGCGCGTAGGGAAAGAACATGGATGCAGTGATCACTTACATTATCGCCGGATTCGCGGTTGTCGTGGTTGGAATCGCGAAAGCCGGTTTTGGCGGGGGCGTGGGGATTATTGCCGTGCCGATTATTATGCTGGTAATTCCTCCGCATGAAGCGCTGGGAGTATTGTTGCCGATTCTGTGTGTTTGCGATTGGTTTGCGCTGTACCATTACCGGAGGTTGTTTTCCAAGCAAAACATTCTTTGGATGCTGCCGGGTGTGATGGTCGGGATCATCACGGGCAGTTTCTTCTTAGGACGAATTGACGAAGCCACTCTCAAGTTTTGGATTGGGATTATTTGTTTGTTGTTTGTGCTGTATCAATACGGTAAGAGTTGGATATTTGATGAGTTGAAAGACTATCATCCAAAGTTTTGGCATGGGTGGGGATTTGGCTTTGGTGTCGGGGTCACGTCCACTTTGGCGCATGCCGCCGGGCCGGTGGCGACGATGTATTTGCTTCCGCAAAATATGGGCAAACGCTTGTTTGTTGGGACAACGGTGACGTTGTTTACGATTGTGAACATTGCCAAGCTGCCATCCTATTTCTATTTGGATATGATCAATGTGCCGCGATTGCAAACCAGTTTGCTGCTGCTGCCGTTGGTTCCGCTGGGGGTATTTACAGGGATTTGGATGAACAAGCATATCAGCGAGACGTGGTTTAACCGCGTGATCTATACGTTGCTGGTGTTAATGGGACTGAATATGGTTTTTGGGATTGATCCTGTGGGCTGGCTGCTGGAACCATTTCATGTGAGACCCTGACCGCCATGCAAGTATTGCGCGGTTTTTGTTTCAACCGATTTCATTTTGGATTGTTGAGAATGAAAACCGGTACGTCTATCGCTTACAGGGTCCTAAACCGATGTTAGTTAGGATTGTCAAGTAAGAAAGGTGCGAAGCCCTTCTTTCGCTGAGGCTTCTCACCGCGCTAAATTAACAATCCGAATTGGAAATGGTATTACTGACACGTTTTCTTATGGTTCCAGAAAAAAGGGAATACCACTATCAGTCAAACGCCGGAAACGAAACGGTAGGCAATTATGGATTTTGCAACACCGCCGGAACGGAAAAAAGTTGCCGCGCTGAAGTATAAAGCGGGCGAAGATGACGCGCCGCGCTTGGTGGCAAAGGGTCAAGGATCTATAGCAGAAGAGATTTTGCGTATCGCGCAAGAGCACAACATCCCCATGTATCAGGATCCCGATTTGGTGGAAGTGTTAAGCACGGTAGATCTATCGGCCACCATCCCGCCGGAGATGTACCAAGCGGTGGCAGAAGTGCTGGCATTTGTGTATAGAATGAATAAGAATTATCTGGGTAACGGATGATTTCCACTTCCATTCGATCCCTCTACCGCACAAGAGCGATTCCGGTTTGCGTAGATATCTATAGTGCACATCCATTTACCGGCTAAAAGCCGGTGCTTCCCGGTTTCTATCATCCTAAAAACAATGACAAGTGACGAACCCTCAAAAAAAGCCTTGAGGGATATAGCGAAGAAGAAACGTAACAGGTCAGCGGTGTGAAGTAAAAAATCAAAAAAAGGTTCCTTATTCCTCCCCCAATGCAATGGGGAGGTTAGGAGGGGGTTAAGAGGGGGGGTAAGACACTCTCTTACAAAACCGGATCAACCCTCCCCTAACCCTTCCCAGGCTTGGGAGGGGAAAACTTTCTTCAAACGGCTGACTTATTACTTTACGGATTATGGCTCTCT
>CAYVAZ010000332.1:0-5698 GCA_964449065.1 uncultured bacterium | reverse complement strand
AACGCTCTAATTTATTACAAAAACCGCCAGGAACTTGATTAAGTCAATGATATTGCCACCTAGCCTCCCCCATTTCATTGGGGGAGGAATGAGAAAATCGATTCGATTTTTTGAAAATGCACTTCATATCGCTGACCTGTTACGAAAAGAAAAATAACTCACTTTCTTTTGACATCCTGGAATTACTCGATTTTTTCTTTTCAAAACGGCGTTTTACTGGATGTATCGTAGGTAAAGTAAAATCAAAATACGCCAGACAGGATTCGAACCTGTGACCGACTGCTTAGAAGGCAGTTGCTCTATCCAGCTGAGCTACTGGCGCATGTGTTTTTCTTTTCACATTATACCCAATCCTTTCTACTCTTAAAGATGTTTTCTTCTAGGTGTTTGATTCTTTTTCTTTTGCATTATTAGAGCATTTCAGGGTTGGATAAACCGATATTTGATTTCGCATTCGTGTATAGGTGCACATTGCAATGTGCACCTATGTGCCCCTATGCATCCTACAACTACTACGCAAATCTGTAACACTCTAAAATGACGCTCTCTTCTGCACTTCCACAATAATTTCCGTATAATGTCATCACGATCTTACCCACACCGGAGCGGTGAAATGCAGTTTAAATTTCGAACCAAAATCTTTCTTTCCATATCCATAATCTTGCTGTTAGCCCTCGCGGGAGTCTATTTCGCGGCAACTCCTGTTATCCAGCAGCAAGTGAGCCGTGTAATTGATGATCAGATCAGCCGGGTCTATAACACGCTGGACAAAGTTCAGTATCATGCCATTGACGCGCAAGTCACAAAAGGGGCAATGCTCTCCGGCAGGCGGGATTTAGAGGGAGCCTTACTGACGTATTATGAATCATTCAAGTTCGACCCCTCTGAATTTCAACAAGCAGAAGACAACGAGCCAATTACACAAGAAATGCTGGTGCAATCCGCCCAGGCTACGGTACGGGATGTCGTTTTAACCATGCTGAGACGCTTCGACAATGTATTGGATATGGATTTTTTGCTATTATTGGATGTAAACGGCAACATCTTGTTTGATCAAGGGCTGCCCATACACACAAATAATGCTTCCGAATTGCCCATTTGGGATTTAACCGGCGCTCAAGAAAACAATGCTCCCTTTATTTATGGGGATGAACTCTATCACGGCGTATTGGAACCGATCTATTATGTACAAGAAGAAACCGGAACCGGTTCCAATGATATATTAGGCTATATCGCTACAGGGATTAAACTCGATTCCAATTTTATTCGCGAGACGGTCAGTATTGAAAGCATTCAGCAAGAAAGCAGCGGCTTTGGGGATATTTATATTACATTTATTTCTCATAGCGGGAGGGGACTCGCCACCAACATCAAAACCAACCGCAACGACAATTTCGGCGATGTGATGATGAAAGCGTTTATGGATTCACTGCCCCAAGCTTCTACGAATGGTGAAAACGGCCAAACCGAACTGAGTTTTGACTTCCTCGGCGAAGAAATGACCGGCAAATACTGGAACCTGACCAACCCTGCCGGTGAAACCATTGCTTATCAACTGCTGGTTACATCCAAAACCGAGGCCGAATCCGCGTTCTTAAACGATCTCAACCTTTCAATCCTTCTCATTGCAGCCGTAACGCTTCTGATCGGGTTTGCAATCGGCTACTTCACCTCCAAAAGCGTTACCCGGCCGGTCGATATTTTGGTGGATGCGGCCAACGAATTATCCAACGGAAACTTGGAATACAAAATCGAATACGCTTCGAAAGATGAGATGGGTTTTCTTTCGCAGACACTCGAACAAATGCGGGTTTCGATCCTCAACCGGATTCAGCAAATCCAAAGCCTGCAAGATGAATTAATCCAAAAAGAAAAACTGGCCAGTATCGGTTCGGTTGCCAGTGCTATCAACCACGAAATTCGCAATCAGCTCAGCTTTGGTATGGCCGCGGAACTGATCCGCCAGCAATACCCCAAAGACCAGCAGGTACAAACCTACACCCAAATGATCCTGGATGCCCGCGATTATATTTTACGCATGCTGGATGACATCCGCAATTTCGCCCGCTCCAACCAAAATGTGGAATACACCCGCGAAACAAAGCCGTTAAAAGATACACTGAAACGCACCGTGGCGTTTTGCCGGTTTGATAATGAACTCAAGCATGTCGAACTCGATGAGCAGTATGAAGATGTGGGAGAAATAGAATGTGATCACCAACGTATCGGCCAGGTAATCATCAACCTGATCCGCAACGGCGGCCATGCAATGGAGAAAGCGGGAATCTTACACATTCGGTTGAAGAAAGAAAACCGAATGGCGGTGATTGAGGTCGAAGACCACGGCTGCGGCATCCCGGAAGAGAATCGGGAGAAGATTTGGGAATCGTTTTTCTCCACCAAAGGAGACAAAGGGTTAGGATTGGGGCTGGATATCTGTAAAAAGATTATTGAAGATCATGGTGGACAAATTTATTGCGAGAGCGAAGTCGAAAAAGGGACTACGTTTTTTGTAAAATTGCCTCAGAAAACCGGATAAAGCTATTTTAATTTTCGAAGCAGCGAGCGTGAATAGGGCGCGTTTTTCTCATCTTCAACAGATTGGATCCGTGTTTCCGTTACTTTGATTTTAATGCCTGTGATATCTTCATCCGTTACGCTCAAATCTCTTACAACAGGTTTGGAGCGTATTTGCCAGGCAACAAGTTGGTAACTGCCAGGCTGTATATTTGCCAACACGAAATTTCCCTCTTCATCCGTCCGTGTGTAATAAGGGGTATCTACAACATACACCACCGCGTGCATGTTGGGGTGAATATCGCAATAGACATGGTGTACCCCGGTTTTGGTGTATACCTGTTTCTTCCAAAAGCCGCGGGGATACCGGCCCAAGTCAAATTTGGGATCGTTGCTGTAAACATTATGGAACCAGGGATCGGCGTTGCCGAAACGTACTTCCGCCCCTTTTTGTACGACCAACAACTGGGGGATAAATTGCTTGTTCTTTTGGTTGAGCATTTCAAAAGCGACGGGCAATTCGTTGATTTTGGCTATGGTGGCTTCATCAACCGGCAGCAAGTAAACCGCTACACCGGTAACCGATTCGGCTTGCCGCTCGCCCGTTAAAGTTTTCTCCTTCAAGGTTACGGTACCGGAAATATCCGCTCCCCAACTGATGGAACAAAAGAAAAGTAACACAAGAAAAAAACTCGATGTTTTCATGATTAAAAAGATACGATTGCTGAAAGTGTAAAGATGTCGTTTTTATCATCCAGTATACGCGTTCTGCCGTCGTTTTGCAAAAAGGTCATCAAGGCATCCGTTTGCACGTGTTGATATTGTGCCCGCAATTCAAAGGCTTCCGTCAGTTGCAGGGATGGAATAATGGAAATTTCCCACCGGTCTTGCGGCACTCCCCAAATAAAGCCGTCTTCATCCTTCACAAAACTGGATTGCAAGGTAACGCCGAACAAATCGGTAAAATCGTAATGGGCCATCCCCAAAAATCCTTGATACCGCACATCAAATATATTGTTCCGGGTTAATGAAGCGACGTGGTCTGTCTCCGCAGTAACATACATGTATTCCAGCCCAAGCCATGTGTTGGGAATACCTGTATACCGGAATTCCGCATCCAGCAGCAACGCGTCATCCGAATTGTTATCCGGAAGGGGAGGGCCATACGCGACCGTGGCGGCGATATTGAAGGTTTCGGTCATTTGATAGTTGTTATAAAGCGCGTAAATGAACGACTCGTTGTTGTTTTGATCCAAATCAAATCCGTTAAAGATGTAGGGGCTGATCGAAAGTTGTTCGTTAACTTTATAGGTAGCCATTACCCCGGTTAAATCACGCGGCCAGAGTGGAAAAAGCAAACTGGGGCGGACCGCGTAACGGCTGTGGGGGTCGCGGCTTTCCAACCCCACCGGTACGTTAAATTTCCCCACGGTTATCTCGGCGTTATCTGCCACGCGGCTGCGGACGAAAAGTTGCTCTAAAATAAAGTCATCGTCATCGTCGCCGCCGCTGGATGTTCCGTATATCCCACCGCCCGTCCCGCTGCCGAATCCGCCGTGCCGAAATGCGGGGAAAATCGGGTCAAGACCTTCATTAAAGAAGTCTAAATCCGCGCCGAACATCGCCCAATCGGTTATTCGTTTGGTGATATCCAGTTCCAGTCCGTCCGCGCTAAATGAATTTTTTTTTGTTTGCCGGTTATAGGTGTATGAAGCCACACCATACCCATTCAATTCCAATCCAAACGGTGAGCCATAGCGGTCTAAATATCCACCGCTGCTGCTGGCGGGCTGCATTTCATCCATAAACTGCTCTAGGTCTTCTTCGCCGGTCCATTCCTGCCATTGCATACCCTCTTCGGCGGATGCGGGTTCGTCTCCGGTCCATTCTTGCCATTCCATTTCTTCACCGGTATCTTCTGCATCCGTTTGCGGTTCTGAGGTATCATCCTGCTTTTGGTCAAAGACTGCTTTTTCCAGCGATTCCAAGCGTTCTAAAATCGCATCCAGTGTTTGTTGGTTTTTCCCGGATGGTTCGATGCCCAATTTGCTTTCCAACGCGCGCAAACGTTTTTCAATCATATCGATTTTGTCAGCCTCATCCGTTTGAGGAGCAGCTTGATTCGACCATAAAGATGCCAGCAAAATTAGAAGCAAGATTCGTTGCATGGTTTTAGGTACAGGAGTGAACGTTTAGGGAATCGTAGCACAATTTCAAATAATCCTCCAATATTTCGTAAGTAAAAAAACGAAAAAAAGCCCCGGCTTGCAACGTGGGGCTTTTTGCAGTGTAATTTCAAAATTCAATTGATGCTATTGGAAATATGGCATTCCACATTGGGGAAGTTTCCACCTTTTGGCCCCACACGAACGATGTCGCCAAGACTGTTTAAACCGTTTGATGATTGATACAAGAACAGGGCTTTTCCGTTAGGGCACCCAGGCCCGCCATTGCAGGTGCCGGCACAGTGATTGATACCGTCGGGTCCCCAACTGTTGATGCGCCATGCATACCAATAGGCGTTGGAGTGACCACCGTCATCGGGATCATTGTTATCCACATAATCATAAGCCGTTCCCCACTTTTCGTAATCGCTAAAGTCATTGAAGTTCACGAATGGATCTCTTGCGATCGAACTCATATAGGCAACAGGAGTGGTAAGACGGTAAAACCGGATTTGGTTTGGGTGTATCGGATCCCCGGATTCTAGCGCCCGGTTTTTGCGCCATGGTGGATAGGTATTGTTGTCCATGCGGTACATTTCCAGCGAGGTATCGACATTTTTCATATCCGATACCGAACGAGAGACTTTGGCGCGCACTTGCGCATTCAAAAAGTTGGGCACAGCAATTGCCGCTAAAATACCGATGATGGCGACAACAATGAGTAACTCTATAAGAGTAAATCCACGTTTTGAAAACAGCTTTTCCATAACAATTTCCTCCTCAGGATAACTCAACACCCTTAAACTATAGCGAAACAATTATAATTTATCAACAAGAAATTAAGGTTTTTACTAACGTTTCTCCTTATTTTTTTCGCGGCCTTACGGAATACTTGAGAAACAGTTTTTTATATTCCGGCGCATATTGATGAATATCCAAATTCTGACGGGCATACTCATACGCGTTTTCCGCCCGCTTGAGCCATTGCCGCTCAAACGAAAGCAGGTCGTGTACGG
>CAYVAZ010000331.1:0-5701 GCA_964449065.1 uncultured bacterium | reverse complement strand
TCCCCATGACGCAGTCGCGTAATTAGAGGTTTATTCCTCCCGAACCCTCACCCCGGCCCTCTCCCGGTGGGAGAGGGTGATAGATGCAGCGAACGATTAGAAAAATGGGCATATCATAATGTAGTGCGTAACGTGAGTAAGTAATATGTAAGTCACATACAAAGAATGACTATGCTGTACAGACCGATATTAATATTTCTTTTCGCAGTCTCTCTTTTCTCTTCATGCGGCAATCCTTCAGGAGATGGGCGCTTTTATGTCCTGCCGCCCGACCCCGGCACGCTGGTTCTGGTCGATGAAAAAGACCCCGCGACGCTTGATCCCGCGTTAACCTGGGGCTTCTTGGATGGCAAACTCATTGGATTCATTTTCTCCAACCTCGTGCGGTTTGATAAAGACGCGAACATCTATCCCGATTTGGCCGCATCGTGGAAAATTTCTTCCGACGGCAAAACCTACACCTTTCAACTCAATCCCAACGCCAAATTTAGCAACGGCAGAACCGTGGTTGCCGGAGATGTCGTGTACTCATTCGAGCGGGTGCTTGACCCCAAAACTGCCGCGCGTTCGGCTTGGGTGCTGGAACGGGTCGAATCAATCCAGGCAGTGAGCGATCATGAATTGGTGATTCAGCTGGATCAACCCTTTACCCCTTTCATCAACATGCTGGCGATGCCGGCCGCTTCCATCGTTCCCCGTGAAGAAGTCGAAAAAGCCGAAGCAAAGGGAATCCCCTTCAGCGAACAACCCGTCGGCAGCGGGCCGTGGATATTTGAAGAATGGAAACACGATCAGTATGTCTCCTTTGTTCGTAATGAGAATTATTGGAAAGAAGAAAAACCCGCAATGTCCCGTCTCATGCTGCGGATCATAACCAACGAATTCACCATGATCGCCGAATTCGAAACCGGAAACATCGCCGCGATTGAACCGCTGCCCGAAGCGGAAATCTTGCGCTGGAAAACCCATCCCCAATGGAAAGACCATACCCGGTTAGAGCAAGAACTTGTCCTGGATCAACTGCTGTTCAACACCGAACGCGAACCCTTCAACCATGTCGAAGTCAGACGGGCATTGAGCAAAACAATTGAGACAAAATTGATGCTGGATGCCGTACGTGAAGGCGCCGGTGTGGTCGCCAGCGGCCCGGTTCCGAAAGGAATTACGGGTTACGACCCAAACCGGGAACCCTACCCTTACAAACCGGAAGAAGCGCAAAACGTCATAGAGAACTATAAAGGCATGGATAGAGAATTCATATTTCTGATTCCATCCAACGATAATGCCTTACGGTTATTGGGTGAAATCATTCAAGCCGAATGGAAGCGCTTTGGTCTCAAAGTGCGTTTGCAGCAGATGGAGTGGGTCACCTACAAACGCATGATGCTGGACGGCGAGTTCGATCTATGCTTTCAAAATTGGTATGGAGACTATCCCGATGGCGATAATTTTTTATACCCGCTATTTCACTCATCGCAAATCGGGTTGGTGAACGGTTCACGGTTAAGTCATCCGAAAGTAGACAGCCTCATCGAAGCATCACAGCAGGAGCAGAATCCTGAGAAACGCGAAGAACTACTTAGACAAGCCAATGCCGTAATCTTTGAACAAGCCCCTGCCATTTTTCTCTGGTACCGCGCAAAATACATCGTAACGCAGCCCTGGCTGAAGCATTATGAGGTACCACTGATTTTTAACGGTACACGTGTTTTGGACGCGAAAGTGGAGATCCCAAAATAGTTTTGTAATCCTCTTTAGCCAGATTATACTACCTATTATGGAGAAGAGATTATGAATAAACAACTTACGATCCAAATTGATGAAAACGTATACAACGCTTTATACGATACGATCGAACCGAATAGTGTGGATAAATTCGTAGAGGATTTACTACGCCCGCATGTAACCCACCGTGATCTGGATGAGGCATATAAAGAAATGGCAAAAGATACGAAACGCGAAACCGAAGCCTTAGATTGGTCGGAAGCCACATGCGGGGATATTGAAGATGAATAGGGGTGAGGTTTGGTGGGTAAATTTTGATCCCTCGATAGGCGGTGAAATCAAGAAAACCCGTCCCGCTGTTATTCTAAGCAATAATAGTTCAAATCAATATCTGAATCGGGTACAAGTGGTTCCATTAACTTCCAAAATAAACCGCGTTTATCCCAGTGAAGCAATCGTGTATCTGAACGGTAAAGAAAACAAAGCCTTGGCGGATCAACTCACCACCGTCAGTAAGCTGCGCTTATACAATCGTTCAGGAACATTGTCCAAAGAAGATATGATAAAGATTAATGCAGCGGTTAAAATTCAGTTGGGAATACCCTGATGACAATTATTTGTTCAAACAAATTCCTGCTATTTTTTAATATCAAGTAAAATGAGTTATTTAATAGCCAAAATTGAAGCAATATGAAGTTCTGTCGATATTTAACGACACAAAATTCTTTGTAGGGAATCAATCATGAAAAAATTAGTTCAACTCTATGCAATTGTCATTTTGCTAATTGGGAATCATGAATACCTATCAGCCCAAGAAGAAAAATTACAAAAAGCATTAAATCACTTTTATTTCGAATTGGATGAATTGACTCAGCCAAAGCCGGAAGGCTATTGTGGTTTTGGTGCTTCTATATTTGTAGATAATGTCTATATAGAACTCAATAAAATGGAATTGGATTTTGGTTTGTTTCTGGAAGACGTGATAGCAGATCAAAGCAAGAGCCGTTATTGGCAATCGGCGCTTTATATTTATGTAAAACACCATTCAGATGATCCTTTTATGGTTCAAAAGAAAATATTAAATTTATTAGACAGGGACTATGATTTCAACAGCCAAGAAACACTTTTTTACTACATTGGCCTACTGTCTAAACTTACAGATTCTATTTATTTAAATTCAAAAGCCGCTCCGGAAGTCTATACGTACTTCCTTCAAGACCAGATCAACACAGAATCATTTTGGTCGAATAAGATATTCCAACAACATAAAACCGTATTGCCTATTGATGAAAAGAATCGAACTAAAATTCAGAAAACAATGGATGACACAACGCGTGCATGTGTTACACAAACCCTGGATATCGCCTGTTTTTTATATCTTTTCAATGAAAACCCAGAATATTATCAATTAATTTTAGATGCTCAAAATAGTAGTAACCGAACCATTCGAAGTGAAGCAAATCGAATTGCAACACAACAGCATTTAGATATGAAGCGAAAAATGTTGAAACTGAAATGACTCTATGATTACATATTTAACAAGACGTTTGCTATTAATGATTCCCGTGATCTTAGGTGTGGTGACGATCACATTCTTCCTCAGTCGTGCCACGCCCGGTGACCCGGTCGATGCGATGGCGGGACAGCGCGCCACCGAAGAACAGAAGCAGAATATCCGGGAAAAGTATGGCTTCGATCAACCCATTGCAATGCAATACGGCATGTACTTGGCGAACCTCTGCCAGGGAGACTTGGGGATATCCTACGACAGCCACCGCCCGGTGACCCAAATCATCGCGGAACGCTTCCCTTACACATTCCGCTTGGCGTTTTCAGCCATGCTGGTGGCGGTTGTGATCGGCATTACAGCGGGGCTGGTCTCCGCGCTTTTGCCCAATACCTGGTATGACCGCATCGCGATGGTGCTCTCACTCTTGGGGATATCCACCCCGGTCTTTTGGCTGGGGCTGCTGCTGATTTATTTCTTCAGCGTACAGTTAAACTGGCTGCCGCCCTCCGGCTATGGCGACGGCAGCGTGAAGTATTTGATCCTCCCGGCGATTGCGTTGGGCACGCAATCGGTGGCCTTCCTCGCCCGCATGACCCGCGCGGGTATGCTGGAAGTGCTGCACGCGGAATATCTGCTGACCGCCAAAGCGAAGGGGCTGCATCCGGTAATCGTGATCGGCAAACACGCCTTCGCGAATGTGATTATCCCCATTGTAACCATCATCGGGCTGGATTTTGCCAGTTATTTATCCGGCTCTGTACTAACGGAAAAAGTCTTCTCCTGGCCGGGCTTGGGGCGTCATCTGGTGACCGCGATCGAACAGCGGGATTACCCGGTGATTAACGGTTCCGTCCTTTTCTTCGCGCTGCTTTTTATTTTCATTAATCTAATCGTCGATTTGCTCTACGCCTATCTTGATCCTAGAGTACGTTACGATTAACTGATGTTACGCATTTATTACGATATGCACATTATTTGAAGTATTCGCTACATCTATCGCCCTCGCCCACTGGGAGAGGGTTGGGGTGAGGGTTTGAGGGGTTATGAATCTATGAATACGCAATAATGTCAAAGGGGCTATTGCTCTCTTCGCCCTCATTTCTTGTCTTCTCCCAAAGGACTACTCTCCGTACATAGTTTTTTATGGTGCGCAAAGTTCTAAATTGGTGGGGAGCATCGGCTTCCAGCCGGTGTGTCAATCTCTAAGTCAGACTGGTAAACTTGCTCGTTTCTATCAGACCATATTTCATGAGATAAAAATAATCTGGGCTTGTTCGCGTCCATGATAGACGATATTGTGGTTGAAACCCTATGGACTGGAATCGACAAAGTCGTTATTCGCGTTTATTGGCGTGTATTCGCGGTTCAAATCATTCGGGGACATCCGTGACTCAAGATGATTTGTGTACGGAGAGTAGCCCAAAGGAAGAAGACAAGAAAGACCTTGTGTTTCACGAAAAAATTGGGTGTATAACCAAAATTCATTTTAAGTATTCGTCAATCAGGATGAGCGTAACATCAGTGAATAATATACGAGAGTAAAAAATTGATTCTAAAATCATCATTCATCACTCATCATTCAAAATGGATGCATCCATTCATCATCACCGGAGGTATTATTGCATCGCTGTTGATCCTAACGGCTATCTTCGCGCCGTTCTTGTGCCCGTACGATCCAAACGAAATCAACCTGCGTGACCGCTATGCCGCGCCCTCGTGGGATCATTGGTTCGGCACCGATCAATTGGGGCGGGATGTGTTCACCCGTGTGATCTACGGCACCCAAATCTCATTGGGAATCGGTGTCACTACCCGTACCGCCGGCCTTATCATCGGCATGTTTATCGGCTGCCTCTCCGGCTATTACGGCGGCAAGGTGGATATGATCTTGCAGAGGATTGTGGATATCACCCTTGCGTTCCCGTTTTTGCTGCTGGTGGTTGCGATTGCGATTGTATTTACCGAGGGATTGTTTTCTGTGTTTATCGCGCTCTCTGCGGTAATGTGGGCGAGTATGGCCCGGCTGATGCGCTCGCAGGTAATGGTCACCAAAGAGATGGAATATGTAAAAGCGGCAAAAGCGTACGGCGCGGGAGATGCACGGATCATTTTGCTGCATATTATCCCCAATGCTTATGTCCCCGCTTTAATTTGGTGGACGATGGGGCTTGCACAGGCTATTGTGTCAGAAGCGGGGCTTTCGTTTTTGGGATTGGGAGCGCAGCCGCCCACACCTAGCTGGGGAAGCATGATTAATTATGAAACGCAATCCATCCGCGTGGCGCCGTGGGCGTCGCTTTTCCCCGGATTGGCATTGGCTGTCACGGTGTTGGGCTTCAACCTTTTGGGTGAAGGCCTGCGCGACGCGCTCGATCCCCGGCAAAGTGTGAAATTGCCAGCAGCCAAATGATTAACTCACGTTACGCACTACATTATGATATGCCCATTTTTCTAATCGTTCGCTGA
>CAYVAZ010000330.1:0-5761 GCA_964449065.1 uncultured bacterium | reverse complement strand
GCGGCGCGGGCGTCCGGTGGTGGCGCCATATTCACCGACGGGCCCGGCGTTGCGCAGGCGGCCGGCTGCTTCGCCTTCCAACTCGGTTGGAAACGGGCCTCCACCCACGCGGGTAGTGTAGGCTTTGGCGATCCCCAGCACCGTATCAATCTTCGAGGGCGGGATACCGCTTCCGGTGCAGACTCCGCCGGCGGTGGTGTTGGATGAGGTTAAAAAGGGATAGGAACCGAAATCAAGGTCAAGCATAGAACCCTGCGCACCCTCGCAGAGAATACGCTGATCGCGATCTAACGCCTGATTGATGTGTTCAGTGGTATCTTGAATATAGGGGGCAATACGCTTGCCTTGTGCCAGCAGGGTATGAAACAGTTCCTGCTGATCGAACGGCTTGCCGCCGTAGACCTTCCCGATGATATCGTTCTTCAGTGGGACAGTAAGTTCCAAGCGTTTACGCAGGATGTCTTCATCCAATAAATCAAACAGGCGGATGCCGGTACGGGCGGCTTTATCCATATAAGCAGGGCCGATGCCGCGTTTGGTGGTGCCGATGCCGTCTCCGCTCAGACGGGCTTCTTCATGTCCGTCCAACGCGCGGTGGTAGGGCATGATGACATGCGCCTGTCCGCTGATGATGAAGCGCTCCGGGGTGATCACAATCCCCTTTTTCTCCAGGTTGTCGAGTTCTTCCATCAAGACGGAAAGATCCACCACGACACCGTTGGCGACGATATTGAGCGCGTCTTTGTTCAAGATGCCGCTGGGGATGAGGTGAAAGACATACTCATTGCCTTCCGCTTGGATGGTGTGTCCGGCGTTGTTGCCGCCCTGATGGCGCACAACCACATCGGCATCTTTGCAAAGAAAATCGATAATCTTCCCCTTGCCTTCGTCTCCCCATTGGCAGCCTACAGTTACAACAACCGACATAACTCATTCCTTCCCGTTACAGAATCAATAACGGTACACTTTTAAACTCAGAATTCCGTGTAAACGCACAAACGCTTATTATGCTTCAATTAAAATTATTCTGAAGGTGAATCTATTTGGATTGCAAATTAAGGTTACAATAGTAAATTAAATCGGTATTTATTGCCGGCCATTCATATAGTTACAATGGAAAACCGTTTATTTGGTCTTTGATTATGGCAAACGCTTTACAAGAACTCGCGAAGGAGACCATCCAAGTGCGCAAGGGCACCATCCTTATGACCGAGGGTGAGATCGGCCAGTGCGCATACTTTGTTGTGAAAGGCCGCCTGCTGGTCGAAAAAGAGTTGGAAGGCAAAAAGACAGTTTTAGGCGAGACCGGTGCGAAGGATATTGTTGGTGAATTGGCGATTTTGGATGACGCGCCCCGCTCCGCGACGGTGACCGCGATTGACGACTGTGTGTTGATTGTGCTGGACAGAACCCGCATCCGCACCATCATTCGGCGCTCTCCCGAGATTGCGGAAGTTATTATGAAGTTGATCTGCCACAAATTGAGACAGAATCACGCACTGCTGCGAAAATCCAGCGACATTCAATCCCCGCAATGCTGGCTGCGGATTTGTACCTTGTTACGGTTGTGTTCCCGCATCGAAGCCTCGCCGGAACAATTGTGCCTGTCCTTTTTAGAAAACCTGCAACTCCTCAATTTGGTTTCTGTGCAGCGAATGTCGATTATCCTGCAGCGCCTGCATGAGGTGCAATTAATCGAGTTGGAAGGCCGGCGTATCAACGCGGTGGATTCCAACCGTTTGGTAGAATTTATTATGTTTGCCAAAGAAGAATATGCCAACGAAGAAATCTCGCAGCCAACCACCGTTCGCTTGTTTTTATCGGTACGGTATTTGTTGAACAAATGCCGGCAATTTGCCCAAGGCGAGGGCTATGTCAACATGCACCGGCATGAACTCATTGCCATGCTGGTGGATAGCGGCTTGTGGCAGGAACTCAATCCCGACAACCAATACCTGCGGGCCAAGCAAATTGTGGAGCAATTGTTGGAAGAAACCGTGTTGGGCGAAGACCCAGACGCGGGGGAAGATATTGTGCAGGTGATCTTGGATCATTTGATATCCTATCCGGAACCGAAGCGCGAACTAAGCGATTACAACAAGATGAAGGAAGTCTTTCTGCAGCCCGATTCCAGTTGAGACGAAACGTGTACGTTGCATGAACCTCCCATTTTCAAGCTCCACCCATATACACCGCCTGCGAAATTTGTATCCGGACTTTGTCCCCCGTTTGGAGAAACAAGTGTCCGCGCAGAAACAATCCGGACAGCCAAGCGCGTATCAATTGGAAGAAATAACGCCCTCCATCGTGACTGCATGGAAAGAATGTGCTTCGGACCGGGAATGGATTCACGGCCCGCAGGATCCCCTGCGCCAAGCGAACGGTTGGGCGGGGGTGCTTGCGGCTTCCACTCCGCAAACCGTAATCGTATGGAAAGCGGGATTGGGATATGTGCCTCGACTCTTGCGGGAGCAATATTCCCAATGCCGTCTCATTGTGTGCGAAAACCGCTTGGGCTTGTTGTGGGAATGGCTGTGCCGCTGGGACAGCGCCATGCTGCTGGATGCGGAATTGTGTCTGCTGGTTACGGATGAAGATTTGTTCTCTCAAACGCGGGATATAATTCAACGGTATCCCCAATTGGTTACCAATGGCAATCGAATCCTTCCAGGTTCCGTGCTGTCCGAGACGGATCAAGCATCCATGCATCAGTTGCAAGCAATGTTGCAGGCAACTCCAAAACAGCCGGCAGTCTATCAAAAGAGCCGGGCTTTTTGTGTGATGTCGCGCAGTCCGGAAAATGTGTTCGCGGCGGTTTTGCGCGGCGCGGAAGCATTGGGCTATTCAACCGTGCGCGCGGAGCGGTCTCCCGCCCTGAGCAGGTTTTTGCGTGGGATGAATACTTGGAAACAGACGTGCGGCATTATTCCGGAAATCGCTTTGGGGTTTTATGGCAGTTTGTTCCATCCGGAGGAATTGGCGGATATGGGACATGAGGGCGTAAAGCGTGTTTGCTGGTTTTATGACCGGGTGTACGATTTAGATCCTTCGATGCGTGAATCGTTTGATCTTGCCTTAACCTTTGACCGTGGTCATTTGCGGTATTTGCAGCCTATATTCGGCACACGGGCCGGATATCTACCGGCCGCGACCGGATTCGAACGCTTTGAACCGCAAGAAACCTTGCAGCCTCCAGCTCCCATTACGTTTGTGGGGGCAACGGGATTACGGCGTTCGATGCAGTATATTGCGCAAGACCGGCAGCGGTCTATGCAGTTAATGCAAATCATCAATCAAGCGATCCGCACCGGGTGGGAATTATCCCCTTTGGAGTTTCAGCAAGAGTTGATTGAGAAGACCCAGCATTTGAATCCCAAAGAAGAACCGAAGTTTATCCGGTTTGTGCTGCAACTGGCAGCCAACCGGTTGCGGGTATCCTACCTCTCCGCCGCACAGCCGTATGGGCTTGCCATCTATGGTGACGCGTTGTGGGGCAAGCGGGAATTTACCGGGAATTTGGCTCAATCTTATGTGGGATATTCACTGGATTATGAAACCCAAACACCGGAAGTGTATGCGGCCTCCAAAATCAACCTGCACCTTTTTCATCCCCAAATTGATGAAGGGATTCCGATGCGGGTATATGATGTGATGGCGTGCGGGGGATTTTTGCTCAGCCAATACCGGCCGGTATTAGAAGAATTCTTTACCATCGGCAAGGATTTAGACGTGTTTCATACTCCCAGCGAATTGGCGGAAACGATTGAATACTATAGGCAGCATGAAAACGAACGGGCGGAGATCGCGCGGCATGGAAGAGAAACGGTGTTGATGCATCACACCTACAAACACCGCATTGCCCAGCTGATCGAATGGCTTGATGGAAAAAGTGATGTGGAAGAGTAGGGATAACGTTTGAATCGGGTAAAATGCCAATATAAACTTACGTTACGTGTACATTCTATGGATTCGATAAGCGATTTATTTTATAAAATCGAAAAAAGCGCCAACCTGCATGAGTCGTTGCGCGAGGTAATTTTCTCGACGTTCCGGTCTGTTGATGAACCAATCGGTTTGCCGGGAGAGGATGAAGCCAAAATAAGCGATCCCCGCCAGTTGGTGCAATCCAAACGTGAAGAACTGCATGAAATTCTGCAAAATTTGGATGAACACCTTCAAGGCAAAAGCGAGCAGGAAGTCGCGGTGTTTTTTTCCTCTCTGCTGGATATCCACAATCAATTGTACCAATTTTCAACCAGCGGCGTCATATCGGTGAAAATTCAGCCGATCGATTACATTACCCCGCCCCGCGATCAAATCCCGCCCCCCATCTTCTACACCGAAATCTCAATGGTCTACACGCCGGAAGAAATTCGGGCGATTCAGCGCAGTTTGGATTTGATTGACAGCAAGCACCCGCTCTACCGGTTGTTTATCGGCATTCTCGACCAAGCATTCGATGTCAATCACTTTAATGAAGTATCCAGTTATTTGCTATTGGAAATTGCCGACTATTTGATCCAACAGTTAGTCAATTACGAAAAAACGGAAACGGAAGTGCTGGAAAATTTTCGGCGCCGCCATGACCGGCTCAGCAAATCCTTGGATAAAACCGTACGCGAGTTTTTGGATTTGGAAGTGCGCATCAATGAGTACATGACCAAGTATCCCGCGTTGAATTTGATCCCAAATTTAATCCGCTCGCTGATCTTGATTAAGTTGGATATTGTTCCGCCCAACCTCGCGCCGGATATCATCAAACGCATTGGCAGGCACTTGAAAGACTACAACCAGTCAAAGCGAATCGTGGCCTATGACTTCAGCTTGATGCAGTCGATGCAGGAAGAAATGCTGCGCAAACAACACAACATCCTGAATCTGCAGTCGGATGTGTTAAACTACACCGCTGAGCATATGGAAGAAGGTTTTGCAAAATTCCTCCCGGAATACGAACGGATCATGATGGAGATTGAAACCAAAACCACCCGGTTGGATACCTCTTCCGATGAATACAAAAAGGTGATTGACCAAAAAGCGGCATTGGAAGACGATTACAAAAAACGCCGCAAAGAAATCGATGTGATCAACAGCCAAAAGAGTTTGGCGGAAGTGCAATCGTCAATGGTGGAATCGGCTTTAAGCCGCTTGACCGAAGAAGGCTCGGTGCATGGGCGTATTTATGATGTACTGAAAGGGGCCTCAAAGCGGAAGATTAAGATTGTGAAGCAGCCGGAGAAAGCAAAGGAAGACAGCAAAGACCAAGTCAAACGCATGGCCAGCGCCACCAAACGCGAAGAAGACAAGTAGCACCAAGCTGCATTTAAAAAGTGAGTGATCTTTCACGCAACCATACCGGACAATGAAACTGTAAGGTAAGCCCAAAACGAAGTGTACCCCACCACTTGCTAAGCAATCCCTGGGAGGGCGAGGCTCCCGCCGAGCCGGAAGCACCCGTTCATTCCACTTGCTATGAGGTTTGTTAAATTCGCGCGCGATACACCTCAGCAAAAGAAAGGCTGAATCCTTTTCTTCCCCGGCAATCCAAAATACCCCCGCTGTTATTCGCGTGAATTCGCGTGCATTCGCGGTTTAAAATGTGGCGCATGCTTCCAACCCGCAAAAGCCTTTGTCTCCCCCAAAGCATTTGGGGGAGATGTCCGACGCAAGGAGGACAGAGGGGGTGCGAAGAGAACCATAAACCAGAATGATTCAACCGGTTTTAAAGAAGTATTTTCCTTGGCAATCAAACGAAGCAATCTGT
>CAYVAZ010000329.1:0-5813 GCA_964449065.1 uncultured bacterium | reverse complement strand
TAACCCACCATCTCCCAAATCGGCGTTTCCAAACCCTTTTTGGATTTGCCCAGTACGATGGGCTTGATGCCGGTAATCTCGCACACATAAACCAACGCCTGCACACAATCCCCATCCACACCCAAAATATGGTTGCACGGAAACACACTCGTGAATTCCTCAAACCCGCATTCCAATTTGGCGTGGACATGCGGCCAGGTGGGGTTGGTCATCTTGTTGAGTTTGTTCCGCTCTTTTTGCGGAAGTTTCGCTTGTTCGCCTCGCACAATAATCATATACGGCTTTTCATCCCACAAGCCCAAACGGCAAAAGGTCAACTTGCCGGGCGCGGCATCAAACTCAACCGATGCTCCGCCCGCTTTAAAGTAATACTCCAACGCCGGGTGAAAGGTAATGGATTTAAAGTTCTCTTCCGCTTTGAAGCTGCGCGCCGCGTACCAACTGGAGTGATTGCCGGAATTCACGAAGTCCCACAAATCGAGTTTGGGATGATACAAGCGCACATCCATAAACAGAGTGGGCAATCCGCCGGTGATATACTTCAGCAACTGCATGGAGATCGCGCCGTAAACATCCGCCTCGGTCGAGCACACCACCGATTCTTTCGCCCCGTTCCAATCATACGGATCGTTCATGATCATTTCCGGGACATCGCCAAGGCATACATGCTCCGTCATTTCACGCTGGCCTTTGAGCCCGCAAAAGTCAAAGCCTTTGTCTTCATTCACTTCTTTCATCGCGAGGTAGAGACGGATTTGCGTTTCCAAGGTTTGTTCGGTCAACATGTGCCCGTCATACTTCAACCGTTTGCCCAGTAGTTCTTCGAACCATTTGCGGCCCTTGGTGACTTCGGTTTGGTCAATGGTTTCCATCACCTTCACCAGCCAGAGTTGATCGATCTGGCGGATGGTGCATCCCAACGATTTCAGCGTCGGGGTCAGATGCGCGAACCCGGTCTCCATCCCCATCGAGTGCCCGCCGTAGCAGCCGAAGACTTCGTTGTGGATCGTGGTCGCGGCTTGGCTTCCGCGAATCCACGCAATCACTTTCTCTTGCGTCTTTTTATCTTTCAATTCGCCGATGACGCGGTGGGTGCGTTTCCCCGCTTGACGCAGGGCGCCGTCCGTTGCCAACAATCCAACATTCCCGGGAAACTCTCCGTTGTTGTTAGACAGACTCAAAACCGGAACATCGCCCAGGCTGTTCAAAAACGGCCAGCACAAAAACGGGAAGTTCCATACGTTGTACAGCATGATGATCTGTTTGCAGTTAGCGCGCGAAAGTTCCTCACCCACCTTTTGCGCGGAGCGAGTCCCAACAATAATCTCACTGCCCACCACCACTTCAGGCGCGGTACCATCAGCATTCTTCACTTTCTTTTTGATCAGATCGGCCCAGGCGTTGACTACCTTCATGTTTTCCGGATTGTTTTGGGTGTAGACATGCTCACGTTCGTCGTTAAGCATTACAATGCCGATGGGTGTACCGCGCATGATATCATTCTCCATACATCAGTATTGGTAGGGTAGGCTCGTCACTCTTACGACCACGATACCGCTTCAAACCCTCAAGCGTGAAGTAGAGTAAACGGTTAAGAGTCATCTTAATCCGGCAGCCCACCAGTCTGTCTCATGACACCGGATCGAACTTATTAAGTATAAATCGTTGTCATTGTACAATAAGCACGCAAACCACTCAAAGCCCGCGGGTTAAAACCGGGGCGGTTTTAAGAGATTTCTCCGGTCGATGACGGTGTAATCCTCCGGATAATCCGTATTGAAGGAGTACGATGGAATATCGGGATTGATTTGGATTGCCCGCACCCAGGTTTTTGATACGGTTACAATCCCTTTCGTCCCATCGGTGTGGGATTGGATTACTTTGGGGTACCAAAAATCGGTCTCCGGAACGTTGGCCCACTCAAAGCTTTCTTCCGTTTCAATCTTATCCCCACCAAATCGCGGATCATCATTCACCGTTTGCACTTTTACAACACGCTGGGTTTCTTCGTTAATAAAGATTTGCGCCGGATATTGCGTTTGCGGCTTCCGCAGCCAAAAACCGGCAATCCCCTCTTCATGCTGCGTCAATTGGCCGGATGAAAGCGATGATACCGTTTTGCTCAAGTTGATCCCATCATAAAACCAGCCGCCAAGAGAAAAATATGAAGTCAGTTGTCGAAAATCGATGGTATCGATATACACCCGCTTGGCTTGGTGCGATATATCATAGAAGGTTTGATCCTTATAAATCCGCAGTTGATCCGGATGTAGAAAATTTTCCGGCCGGTTTACTCCATCAACCCAACGCACCGCAATACGCTCATTCTGGATATCGATATACATCGATATCCACTTGGTTTTTTCCCCGCCGCGTTCAATGCCATACGATGGAGACTCAAAGGTAAAAAGTTCTCCATCCTTGGTCATTTTCGAGTGCATCTCTTTCACCATTTGCAGCGATTGGATTGAGGTATCGTCAAAAAACGGTAAATCCGCACTTGCAGGTAAAATCGATACAGCAAATAATACAAGACATAAGCCTATTGTTTTCATCTATCTCTCCACAGAATATTCACAAAATATTGACAATTGCAAACCCGCTATCAACATTACATTTAGATGCAAATACCGACTATCTTACCATTGAATTTCTATCCAAAATAGCGTAAAATTTGTATATTGGAATAAACTCGTTAACATGAACGGGTTTAGGTTGAGGCTACAGTAGCATTCATGAAACAAATAAAAACCAAAACCCTCCTAAACCTCTTTTCGAATATAGTTTATCAATGAACGCCTGATTTGTCTTTGGTTTTTTGCCAGGCGCTGGAGAAGGTATGTACACCCAAAACGAACGCATTCGCCCCATTAATATCGAAGACGAAATGAAGACATCGTATATCAACTATGCGATGTCCGTCATCGTGCAGCGCGCCCTGCCGGATGTCCGCGACGGCCTCAAACCCGTCCAACGGCGTATCGTCTATGCCATGAAGGATTTAGGGCTGACTCACCGCGCCCCCTATAAAAAATCCGCCCGTATCGTCGGAGAAACCATGGGTAAATACCACCCCCACGGTGACTCGGCCATTTATGACACCTTGGTGCGGATGGCGCAGGATTTCTCTTACCGCTACCCGTTGGTAGACGGCCAGGGCAACTTTGGCTCGCTCGACGGTGACAATGCGGCGGCCTACCGCTATACCGAAGCCCGCTTATCCTCCATAGCCGAAACCCTATTAACGGATATCGAGAAAAATACGGTCGATTTTGTTCCCAACTTCGACGGCCAGCTCGAAGAACCCAGCGTTCTCCCTGCGGAAATTCCGAACCTGTTGGTCAATGGGGCTACGGGAATCGCTGTCGGGATGGCAACCAACATGCCGCCCCACAACCTCAGCGAAGTCATCGACGCTACCGTAGCCATGATCGACAACCCCGAAATCGAAACCCGCGAACTGATGCAGCACATCAAAGGCCCCGATTTCCCTACCGGTGCCTATATCTGCGGGCGGGAAGGCATTGGTGAAGCCTACTCCACCGGACGCGGCAAAGTGGTGATGCGGGCCGTCACCCAAGTCGAGCAGCTGCCGCAAGGCAAAGAAGCCATTGTGATCACCGAAATCCCCTATATGGTCAACAAAGCGCGGATGATTCAGCAAATCGCCGAACTCGCGCGTGAAAAGAAAATCGAAGGCATGATCGGGGTCCGCGATGAATCCGACCGCGACGGCTTGCGCGTGGTGGTCGAACTCAAACGCGGCGAAAACCGCGAAGTCATCCTCAACCAACTCTACAAACACACCAGCATGCAGTCCAACTTCGGCATCATCTTCTTGGCGCTGGTGAACAACCGCCCGCAATACCTCACCCTGCGGGAATTGCTGGCGCATTTTGTCGACCACCGCCGTGAGGTCATCCGACGCAGAACCCTGTTTGACCTGCAAAAAGCCGAAGCGCGTGCTCACATTCTCGAAGGCCTTCGCATCGCGGTTGATAACATCGATGAAGTAATTGCTCTGATTCGTGCCTCCCAAACCCGTGAAGAAGCCATGAACGGACTTGTTAGCCGCTTTGAGCTGACGGAAGTTCAGGCCAAAGCCATTCTCGAAATGCAACTGCAGCGTCTCATCGCGTTGGAGCGTGAAAAACTGGAAGAAGAATATCAGCAACTTCTCAAAGATATCGAATACTACCGCACAATCTTAAATGATGCCTCACTCTTGATGAGCATCATGAAAGAAGAACTGCTTGAAATCAAAAAGAAATACGGCGACGCCCGCCGCACCGAGATCATCGCCAATGCCGATGATTTGGAAATTGAAGACTTGATCGCGGAAGAAAACATGGTTGTCACGGTTTCACACGGCGGCTATGTGAAACGCATTGCCACATCGGTCTACCGCAAACAAATACGTGGCGGCCGCGGCATCACCGCGATGGATACCAAGGAAGAAGACTTTGTCGAGCATTTGTTTATCGCTTCGACTCACCATTACATCCTCTTCTTTACCGATCGGGGACGTGTGCATTGGAAAAAAGTCTTTGAACTGCCCCAAGGCGGGCGCGCCACCAAAGGAAAGGCAATCGTCAATCTGCTAGAACTGGAGAAAGGTGAAACGGTCACCACGATGGTCGCGGTATCCGCATTCACGGAAGACCGCTACCTTATTTTCGCCACCGAAAACGGCATTGTTAAAAAGACTGAATTGACCGCTTTCTCCAATCCGCGCAAAGCCGGCATTAATGCCATTAGCCTTGATGAAGGCGACCGCCTGTTAAGCGTGTGGATGACCACGGGCAACGATGAAATTGTATTGGCCACCAAAAAGGGAATGGCGATCCGCTTTAAAGAAGAAGACGTACGCCCCATGGGACGCACCGCACGCGGTGTGACCGGCATCCGGTTGGCGAAAGACGACAAAGTCGTCGGTATGGTCGTCTGCCGTGAAGAAGCACATCTCTTAACCGTCACCACAAAAGGGTATGGCAAACGTACCGAAGTCTCGCAATACCGAAAAATAAAACGCGGCGGCAAAGGTGTCAAAGATATCCAAACCAATGAACGCAACGGCGATGTCATCGGCATCCTCAAAGTATTCGACGATGACGAGTTTATGATGATTACCAAAAAAGGCATCGCGATCCGCACCAGCGTAAACGGTATCCGCATGATTTCACGCAATACACAGGGAGTGCGCTTGATCAAATTGGATTCAGGCGATGAAGTCGGCGCCATCGGCGGTCTTCCAGAAGCCACACAAACACCAAAAGAAAACATGGTTGAACCGGAAACAACCGAAAGCAATTAAATAAGGTATAATTTTCCTAGCATTCCCATGGAAAGGACGATATTGCCGGAGTTATCAAATTGATTCTTATAATGATTATAGACGCATAACTTTATATATATCAATAAATTACGCCTCTTAAAATGAAATGGCATCCTGGTTGCTAATAGAGAAAGCAACATCAGTAGAACAGGGACAATCAGGATGCGGGTGTTCGAGTACATAGAGTACGCGGTTTCTCCGGAAGTAAAGATTGGAATCTGCTTCCTGCTTTTAGCAGCCATTATCGTTGTGTATTTGTGGGACCCAATCCAAAGGCAAAAAGTCAAACCGAAAGAAAAAGGGATCATGCGGCAATTGGAAGTGAACCCAAAAGAATACGCGAAACAAGATAGAGGTTGGTATAAAAAACGCTCGAACCGGATTGTGAAAGAAAACGACCAAACATTGGTTCAGTTACAGCAGTACGTGAAAG
Organism: uncultured bacterium; assembly: GCA_964449065.1. Taxonomy (GTDB): domain Bacteria; phylum Hinthialibacterota; class Hinthialibacteria; order Hinthialibacterales; family Hinthialibacteraceae; genus CAYVAZ01. The sequence continues at coordinate 45 of CAYVAZ010000329.1, read as the reverse complement.
CCTTACACGAAGAAAAGATTCACAATGTAGATGATGTTTGATCAT
>CAYVAZ010000328.1:0-5852 GCA_964449065.1 uncultured bacterium | reverse complement strand
CGGAAAACTGGCCGGGATTTCGCGGGCCGACAGGGCAAGGGATTTCTGCTGAGACGAATGTCCCCACCGAATGGAGCGCGAAGGAAAACGTGTTGTGGAAATATGAAGACCCCGGCAATGGCTGGTCATCTCCTATCGTTTATGAAGAGAACGTGTTCATTACAACCGCTACGGAAGAAGGGCGGTCATGCCGGTTAATTTGTTTGGACCGGGATAGCGGTAAAGAGAAATGGAATAAAGAGATCTTCAGGCAAGAACTAAAACGTATCCAAGGTCAAAATTCCTATGCAACACCAACACCCGTTACCGATGGTACAAATGTGTATGTGCTATACAATAATGGCTTTGTTGCCGCGGTTGATTACGCGGGAGAGATCGTGTGGATCAACAAAGATTACCCTTATTACAGCCAGCACGGCTTGGGTGTTTCTCCGCGTTTGTATGAAGACTTGCTGATTATACCTTTTGACCACAGCGCCGAAACCGGTGACCGCAAAGTGGGATGGCAGATTCCATGGGATGAGTCGTTCATTTTGGCGCTGAATAAGAACACCGGAAAAAAAGAATGGATCGGCGACCGGGGGCTGTCGCGGATCGGCCATGTGACACCCAACATTCTCTATGGGGACAATGGAGACGATAGAGACGATAGACTGATAAGCGCCGCGGGGGATGTAATTCAATCGTTCGATTTGGATGACGGCGAACGGATTTGGACGGTGGATACCAGCGGGGAGGGGGTTGTGCCTTCCGTGATTATTGGGGATGAGTTGATTTATGCCCATACCGGGTTTATGGATCATTACATCGTAGCGGTGAAGCCGGGCGGGCAAGGCAATGTGACGGATTCTCATGTGGTTTGGAAAGACCGCACGGCCACGCCGAATGTGCCGTCCATGCTGTATGTGAAGCCCTATCTGTATTCGGTAACCGATGGCGGGATCGCGGCCTGCCGGGAAGCCGGTACGGGTGAAATTGTTTGGCGGGAACGCGTTGGCGGCAATCATTATGCTTCTCCGGTGTGGGTGGATGGAAAAATATACTTGTTGTCGATGGAAGGTGTAACCACCATTATTGAAGATGGTGATGAGTTCAAGAAAATCGCTTCCAATTCGATTGGGGAAAAATGCCAGGCTTCCATAGCGGTATCGGATGGGAAATTGTTTATCCGGTCTGAAAAAGCGGTGTATTGTATCTCCGATTAGACGAATGATGCGCTGATTTTCTTGAATGGCGTTTGCATACGAGATGATTGTGGCCGGAATACATTAGCCGGTAAACAGCAGATATTCAACTTTATCTACTGGTACCGTTACTCTATTCCATAGGGCAAAAACGGTAAAAACAACGTATGATTCACCAATAAGAAAATAGCAGTATCCCTAATATAATTCCAACGAAAAAATATACTCAACTTAGATCCGACAAAGAAAACCTTCAATTCTTTTCATAGGATGGGATATCAAATGTATAACGCTGTGTGGTTTTATTTTCTTGTATTCTTGATCGCTATTGGATTTCCGGTCTCTTTACCCGCCCAAATCACCTTGCAGGAAGCGGTGGAAACCGCGTTGGAACTCAACCGCGAACTAATCGCCGTGCGGCATAATGCCAAGGCATCCACGCACGGTATATGGGAAGCGAAAAGCGCGTATTTGCCGCAAGTTTCGTTCAACAGCGAATCGAGCAATTCGGAATCGGAGTTGTTTGAGTTTGAGGCGCCGGATTTGCCCCCGGCTTTGGAAGACGTTTTTACATTTGATAATGTTGGCGGCTTTACGGGGGAGGTTTTTACCAACCAGTTTCAATTCAGCCAGTTGGTGTTCGACCGGTCGGTGTTGGGAGAAATCACGCTATCCGAATTGCGGGACGAAGCGGCGCAATGGCAGGAAATCGGGCAGGAACAGCAGGTGGTGTTCGATACCATTGCCGCCTTTATGGATGTGCTTCGTGCCAACGAATTGCTGGAAGTACAGCAGCAGCGTTTGAAATTGGCGGAAAAGCAGTTGGACACCGCGCAAACCAATTTTGAAGTGGGGATGCGGATTCGTACGGATGTATTGCGGGCGGAATTGACCCGGTCATCGGCGATGCGGGATATTGTCTCGGCGGAAATCGCGCGTGATCAAGCTATTGTCGCTTTTAATGAGATTATTGGCATTCGCGTGAACGCGAACCGTGAGTTGCAAAACACAATGTTGGTGGAATACAATCCCCCGGAAGAAATGTTGAATCAACTGAAACAATACGACCGGTTGTTTGATATTGCTGAAACGAAAAATCCCGCCATCAAAGTTGCTGCGCTTGTCTTGCAGCAGCAGGATGAAGCGGTCGCAATCGCGAAGGGTGAATTTTATCCGCGCGCGCGGATCGGCGGCAGTTGGGGATTTCGTGAAAATGAATTGAACTTTGAAGAGGAAGAATGGCGCATCTTCGCCGCCATTGATGTCCCGATTTTTGAAGGCGGGCGGCGGGTTGCCAAAATGCGGCGCACCAAAGAAGAACGCAGCGCGCAGAGCCGGCGTTTGGAAGATACGATACGCATGGTGCAGAGATCAGTGGAACAATCCGCTCTGGCGGTGCAGGAAGAGTTTCGCAATTTGCAGATCGCCATCGAAGCGGAAAAGGTGGCGCGCGAAAACCAAGCGCGCTTCCAAAACCTGTATCAAGAAGGATTGGCGGATACGCTGGATGTGACGCAATCCATCACCGAACTGGTGGAAGCACAAACCGATGTGGTGACAACCCGGTATGACTACATGATACTAATGGCGCGGCTGCTTTTGGCGATGGGGATTATCTCCATCGACAGCAACGCGTACACGGGAGTGGAATGGTTGGATTATGCGAATTTATCCCAGCCAATAGACGACACGCTTGAATCAACGGTTGATTCAACAGATTAACAAAAGCATTTCACTTCCATGCGTTTACCATCTTGCCGCATGGATTGTTCCATCGCTTCGATCATGGCAACCGGTTCAAACATGTCTTCATACGAGAGCGGCGGTTTGTTGTGTTCCAACCCGTCGAAGAATGCTTGGAGCCCGTTGTGGTAATCGCCGCCGGTTGCAATCTGGTGGTTGCCTTCTTTGTCACAATAAAATAGCCTGAATCCTCTCAAGCCTTCCGCGATATGGATGGAAAAGGTTTTGCCTGAGTTGGTTACTACCGTCCCTGCCACCCGGTTGCCTTCGCGAATGGCGCTGGCGTGTGTAACGCGGTCGGCGATGGTGTGGGTTAACAGTTCAATCGCGTGGATGCCGTAAAAGCCGAAGCCGCCGTATTGGCTCTCGGCAGAACCCGGCCCGGCTGTACCGCCGGTGATGACAGGGTCTCCATCCACAAGATTTGCTTTTAGTTCCATCACCGCGCTTCCCCAACGCACGGTAGAGAAAGAACTGATATAGGTATTAAATTCTTTCGCGGCATACAACATTTCATACGCGTCATCGGTTTTGAGCGCGAAAGGCTTATCGACAAAGGTCGGGATGCCTTTTTCGATAAAGGGCATCGCAAAATCTTTATGCAAATCACCGTGGCGAAAGACCACGAATACCACATTCACCAAATCCATCATGTCTTCGGGGTTCTCGACAATGGTTTTGACTTGCCCTTTGGTAGCCATTTCCTGGGTGCGTTCCGGTTCTTGGCCGTACATGGCGACAACCCTGGCATTGGGGATAGCGTTGTCGACATTAATCAACTTGGCAAAGGCGCCGGAATGGCTGTTATCCGTCCCCAATATCCCCACGCGGTATTTTGGTTCTTGGCTTTGCGCGTTTTGTTGAAGAGCCGTTAGGGCTGCGGTCGTGGAAGCAACAAAGGTTCTGCGTTTCATGGGGCGGGGTTTCCTTTCGCTTGTTTCATTTGGATCAGGGCTTCGGTCAGTTCGATCATATCGCGGCATATCACATCTGGATGGGCTGCTTCCATCTCTTTTTTCGAGGATGGGCCGATGGCGCCCGACAACACAGCCGCTGTGCGGCAACCGATGGTTTTCGCCGCCCAGATATCGGCTAAGGAGTCTCCTACTATCAGAACAGATTCCGCGTCGGGAATCAAGGATTCCATTTCGGATAATGTTTTTGTATCCGTTCCGGGATAGATGGAACGCAGAAATATGAAAGGATGGGGTTTCCCCAAAGCTTTTGAATACCCTGTTGTCTGTAGTTCCATTTCGGCGGCTTCCACCTCGTCATATGTAGAAATGCGGTTTGGAGAAAAATAACGCAGCATGTCCCATCCTTCTAACGGGGTGAAAATTTCCCGTTTGGGTCTGCCGGTGCTGATCCCCAGTGTGAATTCAGCATTCCGCAATTTTGATAGGCATTCGTGCGTTTTTTCGTTTCCATGCAAGGGGATTTCTCCGTGGATTAACCCGGGTTTGCTGTTGTAGGGAAATGAAGTGTCGTAGAATTCGTTATAGAGACTGTTTCCCAGATACCAGGTTTGAAACAGCAAGCGGCAGTCTTCCCATAACAAGCTTTCGCGACCGAAGAGTTCGATGCGGTGGCGGTGCTGCCGGTCGATGAGGTGGTTGACTTCATGCAACAGGGCCAGCCCGCGTACATCGGGGTGGAAGTCATCCATAATGCGCAGATCGACATGCGATATGGGGGATACCTGTACCCCTTTGCGGCGAAAGTAATCTCCCCACAGATACATTTGATCCAAACGCAGAATATCTTGCCATCGTTTCTCCTTAACGCTGGCCAACACGCTTTCCCAAACCGGCTCTAATGAAGATTGCATCATGTTGATTTCGGCGGGAACATCGATGGGAATGTCCCGGGCATCGGTGGGTTCTTGTTCATTCGGTTGGTTAACATGATGAAACAAAGCCGTTATCGGGGTTCGGTATAACAGTGCCAAATACAGCCCAAGAACAATATAGGCCAGATCCCAATTGCTGTTGATGCCTTTGGTTTTAAAGTGAGTGATGATATCCGGCGGCAAATACTTGCGCCATTCCATCCGGGATCCGCGAATTAAGCGCTGATAAAAAACATCCAGCACGGGTGAGAAAGCGTGGGGATTTAACCCCAAAAACGCCGGACTTTCGAGGATATCTTGAATGACCAGTCCGGCGCTGTCCCAATAGGCTTGTTCGCTGGTAAGCACACCGTCCATATCCAAAATGACGGTGTCGATTTTCTCAAACGAAGACGGCAGTTCGACCATATGGTTCTTACTTTACCTTTTCTATCTTGTTGGGTTAGGCATAGGCGCGGATTTCCATGATTCGCGCGGACGAATCGCCGTTGGTTGCATGAACCACCACACGTATAGCATCAACCGTTTCCGCGTCTATGGTGTGAATTTTTTTGCGTTGATAGTTGCCTTCTACTTTGCACAAGGTTTTGGATTGTTCGCCGTGCATGAGACGTATTTCGTAATCGCGGACGGTTTCGGGCTGCGGTCCCCAAACCTGTTTGGCGTGGTGTCCATCCGCGTGAGTAAGGGTCAGCTGACGGTTGAGACCGGTATCGAATGTGAGATGAATTTCACGGATACGCTGTGGTTCTTGAAAGCGCAATTCGATCCACTGCGGCATATCTTGATCCGGCAGCGAACCCCAGCGGTTCATTACCCGTTTGACGCCGCGGTGGATGCCGTTGATCACATTGTCCGCAGCCCACCAACCGGGCATGGCGCTGGATGCGGTGACCCAAGCGTTGCGGGCGAGATCGTACGGATCGCTGTTTTCCACACCGATGATATAGGCATCGTCTTTCAGCAGGGTTTGCTGCAACTCTTTAATGGCGTCATGGCGCAATTCTTTTGGAGCGCATTGGTGTTTGGCGCACAACGCGGCCGCTGTTCCAGCGGCTTGTCCCATCACGCTGCAT
>CAYVAZ010000327.1:0-5855 GCA_964449065.1 uncultured bacterium | reverse complement strand
TTGAAAGCGTGCTTCGATCCCCCCCTACCCCCCCTTAATAAGGGGGGATAACAACAACAGTCTCTTCATTGCGTAACATGAGTTACTTATTTTCATGAAGTTGTATGGGTTGACACACCGGCTGGAAGCCGGTGCTACCCGGTTACTCCACACTCCCCCCTCTGTGTCTTCCAGACTTGGGGGAGAAGATAATGCGATTCAAGGTTGATTGCTTAAATCAATAACATTTGAGTTCAGGTAGGATAGATCAGACTCTGTGAGAAAGTGCCTTTTCACTCACCTAGCCAACATAACCACATTTATAATTCATTGAGCACATCCAGAATCTTTTGCACGCGGACTTGGTAGGTGCCGTGTTGAAGAACGTGTTTTTGCCCTTCTAAGGCAATCGCCTCGCGTTCTTGTTCGTGTTCCAGATAATATTCGGTTTTTTCTTTGAGTTCATCCAAATTTTTATACCACGCCAAGTGTTTTCCCTCTTCGAATTCTTGTTCGATGGCGGGGCGGTATTCTGTGAGCAAGAACCCACCCGCCGCGAGGACATCGTATATTCTGGGATTGGTGGCGTTTTCGCATTGCACATGAAAAGCGTTAATGTTGATTTTGGTGTTGTAATACACACTTGGCAATTCTTCTTCATATTGCGGGGCGAATCCGGCGTAGCATGACACCAAATCTTCCGCCCATTGGCTGTTGCCCCATTCGGGGGCGCCGTAGGTTTTCAGTCCGTAATCTTTCACCGCTTGCAGGGTGCGCAAGCGGTGCATGTACGTAGCGCGTTCTTCCAGATACAGCACGACGAAGCCTTGGTAATCCATGCGTTGTTTTCCGGGAGATTGGTTAAAGCGGTCCTCCAATGAGATGGAGCGGTCTTGCAGGTAGTCTTCCACAATGCCGTCCAGGATGGTTATGAATTCGGGGTCGCGCTGCTGCCAGAAATCACGGACGCTTTGAAAGCGGGATACCGCGAGCGAGCCTAAGAAGCCGACCTCCGGCCCTTGGCGGGGATTGCGGGGTTGATCCGGCAGGTTTTCCGGCAGCGGTTTGATGCCCGCGGCGGTGGGAAGGTAGTGCCCTTCTTTGCCGCTGAGTTGCTTGAGGAAGTCCAGATAAGTCGGATCAAAGGAGAAGTAGGCATCGACCGCTTCGATTTCTTCTTTGGTGGTTTCCACGCGTTTGGGGCTGTCTAAAAACCACAAGACTTTTGCGATGGGTAGATCTTTCAGATGATGCGCGCCTTCGATGGAGAGGGAGCAGCGGTTCATCCACAGAAGCACATCGGGATAGAGTTCACGGGTATACACCAGCCAGGCATAGGGTTTTAAAAAGCGCAGCAGCCGCAGGTTGCCTTTAAATGTTTCAACCTCGCAGCCGCTTTGCTTAAAGCCTTCGGTAATGCCGTTGGCGAGATAATCGTGTTCCGGCTCAACCAGGACAATCTTTTTTTTATGTGTCTCGTCTGTCTTTACCTGTTCGTAATGCTGTTGAATCTCGTGCAGGTAGTTGTTGGAGGCCTGTGTCACCGTGTGCGCCAGCGGTGTCATTTTTTGCTGGAGTTCCTGCATGATGCGGTGTTCGTCTACACCGACCTCGACACCGCACACGGCGGATATTATAGGTAAGAGTGAAACCGGGTTGGTTTGAAAAAAGTGCAGGCAGGCGGCAATGGGGTCTTCTTGAAGAAGAAGAATGGTGCGGTCGGAGCGCAAAACATCGGTCCAATCGAAAAGATAGAGCGATTCGCGGAAGAGTTCGATGTTGTCTTCAACCAGCAGCATACGCTGGGCGTTGCGGCCTTTGCGCAGATTTAAATAGAGCGTTTGCGGAACATATCCCAAACCGGGGCGGATGATGATAAAGGTATCGGTGGTTTGCCAATCGGTCCGTTTGATGGTGGTTTCGGCGGTTTTCCAAGGGTCATCGGGGCCGTGGATCCATTTATTGTTGTCATCGTTCGCGTTTCCATCTTTTTTTTCGCATAGATACGCGTTTTGGCCCAAGGCGGTGATTTGCAGAGTACCGCTATCGGGGGCGGAATGGATAATGGATGAATAGTTCGGGTAGAGTTGGCTGATGAGGGAAATGTTCTTTTGAAACAAGGCTTGGTTTTTCATAATGCTCCATTGATGAGAGACTCCATCAAATCATTATAGGGATTGCCAAAAATACGTTCGGATTACAAAACGTTTTATCCTGTACCGGCTGGAAGCCGATGCTCCCCAATACGAACATACTTTTGGAAACTGCTCTAAACGGGAATATGCCGGTAATTTTCAGTTTAGCGTTCTTACGATATACTACATGAATATACAAAACATCCAATATTGTTTATAACGTATCAAGTAAAAGGAAAAACCATGAAAGCACGACAAATCCTAAGTGTTACCATAGCACTTTTCATAACTCTTTCTCATTCGGTCATGGCGCAAGACCGGCCGAATCCGGAGGATTATGACATTGCCACCTGCAAAACGCTTGAGGAAGTAAACGAGGCCAAAGCCGCGGGGCGGGAATTCATCAATTTGAACGGCTCGTATATGTTTAAATACGGCAATGACTATAAAGGGCTGTATCCGAGCTTGCGCCGCGCGATTGGAGAGCGGGCAAAATTGGGGGGGATACCGGGTGACGAAGATCAACCCATTGAATACCTTGGAAAGACGTATTTCAATCCTCTCTCCATCATTTATCCCTTTACCGAACTGGGAGAGGATAAAAAGCGTTTGCGGTTTGAAGTGCCGGAGGGCGAAGCGGTTGAATCTTCACAAGTGATGCTGCATGTGGAGCCGTACAGTTTTACGGACATTTCGTTTGGGCTGGTGAATATGCGCCAACACGGTTTTTATTTTGCGGTGACCGGCGAGTTTCACGCGGAAGATGTGGTGAAAGATGCCACCGGCCATTTGGAATACAGCGTGGGAACCGCGGTGGTATCCAAAGAAGGCGATGTGTTGTGGAAGCAGTATGGAGATGCCGACGAAAACCAGGGATTCCGTTCGATCAAGAAGGTGAAGAATCCGCAAAGTCCGCCGGAATTTTTGCTGATCTTTTTGTTGGCGAAAGGAAAACTCAATAAGCAGCTATCGCGTTTTAACGATTCGCCGGAAATTGACGCGCAGCCGTATACCTATCATGTATTGTCTTCATCGGCTTTAGAGATTGCGGACAATTGGTATCCGCCGATTGATGACATCACCAAGGAAGAGTATTTGAAACTTTATAAAGAAGAACAACAGAAAAGAGGAAGTTCTTTAAATCCAAAACTGCCGCCCCGTTGAGGATCGAGGGGGATTTTTTGCAAGAGCGTTTCAGGATTGAGAAGACAGTATTTGTTGTTGTCCCTCCCACTTAAGGGTCAATGTCATTGAATTCATAAAATTTTTTGCGTTTTTTGTAATAAATTTCAGGGATTGTGTTTTTCACAATCCCCTCTGTGTCTCCCCCAAAGCATTTGGGGGAGATGTCCGACACAAGGAGGACAGAGGGGGGCGAAGAGAACCATAAACCATAAAAATTCAACCGGTTTTAAAGAAGTTTTTTCCTTGGCAATCAAACGAAGCAATCTGTTAAGCCGTTTTGATTTTAGTGAACAATCCAAATTGGGTATGGTATAACCGCGAATACACGCCAATTCACGCGAATAACAGCGGGTGCATTTTCAGGTCATAAAAGTTTAACGCCATTATTATTTCGGCTTATCGGGGAAGAAAAGCGTTCTTCCGGCTCGGCGGGAGCCTCGCCCTCCTAGGGTTGCGCTTCGCGAGTGGTGGGCTACGCTTCGCTTTGATCCCTACAGTTTCACCCTACCGTTTCATGATCCCGTATGGTTGCGTGAACGATCACTCACTTTTTATATGCAGTTTGGTCTTATGCTACATGGCGGCTTCGAGGGCTTCTTTCATGGTGAACTTTTTTTCGTAAAGGGCTTTGCCGGTGATGACGCCGCAGATGTTTTGGCCTTCTTCGGTGCAAGCGAGGTAGGCGAGTTCTTTAATGTGCTCTAAGGTCCCAACGCCGCCGGACGCGATCACCGGAAAGGGAGAGACACCCGCCATTTCAACCTGCGCGTCGTAGTTAGGCCCTTTGAGGGTTCCATCCATCGCAATGTCGGTATAAATCACTGCCGCGAAGGGGTAGCCTTCAAATTCTTTGACAACATCGGCGGCGAGGATGGTGCTGTCTTCGCGCCAGCCGCGGGTGGCCATGTAGCCGTTGCGGGCATCGATGCCGAGAATAATTTGATCCGGGTATTTTTTTGCCGCCTCTTTGGCAAAAGCGGGATGTTCCAATAAGACGCTGCCGAGAATGGCGCGGTCGATTTTGATGTCTTCCAGCACGCGCTCCACATCTTCCATCGTGCGGATGCCGCCGCCGAGTTGAGTGGGTACATTGACGCTTTCGCGGATGGTAATAAGTGCTTTGCGGTTTTTCATCACGCCGTCACGCGCCCCGTCTAAATCGACCAAATGGATGCGGGGTGCCCCTTCGCACTCCCACTGCTTTGCCGCATCGGCCGGGTCGTCAAAGTAGACGGTTTCTTGGTCGTAGTCTCCCTGATATAAGCGAACAGCTTTGCCGCCGCGCAAATCAATTGCCGGAATGATTTCCATCGACTGCCTCTTTCCTTTTTGACAGGCTGAACTTGTTTTCGGTCCCAGCCAGCAAACGTTTCATGTTGCCGGTGTGTCGAATGATCACAAGCAACGCCGCGATAAATACAAATCCCAAAGTCACTTTATTGGGAGCGAAAGTTGAATCCAAGAAAAATAAACCATAGCAACTAACAGCCAATGTCACAGCCCCAAGAATCGATGCCAGCGACATATAGCGGGAGGAAAACAGGATCACAAGAAAGACCGCGAGAGTGATGAAGAACGGTATGGGTGTCAGCGCCAAAAATACCCCCGCGGATGTTGCCACTCCTTTACCGCCGCCTTTAAAGCCGAGAAAGATCGTCCAATTATGGCCTATGATTGCAACGAGTCCGCTGAAGACAATTACGTAATCTTTGTATTGGGCTTCTTCATACGAGATCTCAGTCACGAAATTGATGGGAAAAGAAGTCAGTTGAAAGGCAATGAATATGGCTGCCGCGCCTTTTAACACATCAAACAACAAAACCGGGATGCTCCATTTGAGCCCCAAGACACGAAGCGCATTGGTGAAGCCCAAATTGCCACTGCCGGCGGTGCGCAGATCGACGCCTTTGATCCACTTTCCGGCATAGTAGGCGGAGGGAACCGAACCCAACATGTATGCGATCACGATAGCGAGAAGGCTGTTCATTCTTCCGTTTGTTTTCCGCGTTTTCGTAAGAATAACCGAATTGGCGTTCCGTCAAAGCCGAACGCTTCATACAGCTGGTTCACCAAATAGCGTTGGTAGGAAAAATGGATGGCATCGGGGTAATTAACAAACCCGATGAAGGTAGGCGGCTGGGTTTCGGCCTGGGTTAAATAGTAGATTTTCGGAGATTTGCCTTTGTGAATTGGAGGAGGATTTTTCGCGATAATCCCCTCCAATAAGTCGTTGAGTTTCCCGGTGGATACCCGGCGTTGATAGTCTTCCAATACCTTTTGGATGCGGGGGAAGATGCGGTGGACGCGTTTGTGGGTCATCGCGGAAATGAATTCGATGGGGGCATAATGCAAGAAGGGCATTTCTTTGCGGATTTGTTTGGCGAACTCACCAGCGGTGTGTTCGTCTTCTAAGGCGACATCCCATTTGTTGACAAGGATGATGGCGGCTTTGCCGGCATCTTTGGCGAGACCGAAGACTTTGGCGTCGGTTTCCGTGAGTCCGGTCGAACCGTCGATCATTAACAGCGCGACATGGCAGCGGTCTAACGCTTTTTG
>CAYVAZ010000326.1:0-5873 GCA_964449065.1 uncultured bacterium | reverse complement strand
GAATTGCTCGTTAATTTCGACAAAGAGGTGTCTCATAACTCTTGACACGTTCCGTTCCGATGATTTTCTTGAAGAGGAAGGGTTTTGGAAGAGGTGACGGCTGTGGCGGTTAAGCGCTGCTTCGCTTTGCACATCAGTGAGAAGATGTCGGACATGCTCCTTAGTAAAGAGGAAATGGCTCGGCGCATGGTGGGAAAAGTATGTGTCTACCAGCGGTGAGTTATCTCTTGATTCAAGTCGTTTAGCCTGGATAATCTAAATATTATGAGGTAAAAAAATGACAACAGAAACAATCGAAGCTGTCTATGAGCATGGTGGTTTTCGCCCGGTTACTCCTGAGAGTATCACTCTTGAAGAAGGGCAAAAGGTACGTATTGTAGTAGAACCATTGGAAAAACAAGACAATGTACTTTCTTTAGCCACGCAAGTTTATGAAGGTCTCAGCGAAGATGAGATTGATGCGATTGAACAACATATTCAAAGGCGTGAAAATTTCTTTGACAAAAGGATTGCTCCATGACAAAACTTGCGCCAGTGATGCTTGATACGGACATTTTGTCGCTGGTAATGCGTAAAAACCCCATTGTATTAGACAATGCTCAATCCTATTTAAACGATTACAGCCGGTTTACTTTTTCCATTATTACAAAATACGAAATCTACCGGGGGCTGCTTGCCAAAGAAGCAATCAAACAACAAGAATTGTTTGATAAATTATGCTCTACAAGCCGCATCATACCCTTGTCCGACTCCACCATCATAGAAGCAGCCAAAATATACTCAGATCTTTATCGTAGAGGTGAATTGGTTGGTGATGCTGATATTTTAATTGCCGCTACTGCTATCACACATGATTTGGTTATCGTAACAAACAACGAATCTCATTTTCGCCGCATTACAAACCTTCAAGTTGAGAACTGGTGTTCATAATTCATCACTCATCTTTCGGGCGCAGACCGTACTTTTTCATCAATTCCTGCAAGTGCCGCCGGCTGATGCCCGCGAGTTGGGCGGATTGCGTGACATTCCCATCATTCATTTCCAGCAGTTTTTTGAGGTACTTCTTCTCAAACGCTTCCCGCGCTTCCTGCAGCGAGATGGCTTGAGGGTCAATGTCCAGCGGGGCCTCGGTTTCCTGCGACGCTTTGATGGATGACGGCAAATCTTCCAGTTGAACCACTCCCGATTCGCGCAGCACCATGCAGCGCTGCACTACATTTTCCAGTTCGCGCACATTGCCAGGCCAGTGATGCTGCATAAACGCACGCATTACCTCTTCGGATATCCCGGTCACGCTGCGGTTCATCTTGTCATTGAATTTTTCGATAAAATAGTCGATCAATACCGGGATGTCATCCTTCCGTTCGCGCAATGGCGGGATGCTGATATCCACAATCGACAGGCGAAAGAACAAATCCTCACGGAAGGTGCCGGATTGCACATCATCCTGCAAATCGCGGTTGGTGGCGGCCACCACGCGCGCGTCAATAGTGATGGGTTCCACACTGCCGACCCGGCGTACTTCGTGCGATTCCAGTACGCGCAAAAGTTTTACTTGCAGTTCCAGCGGCAGATCACCGATTTCATCCAGAAAGATGGTCCCCTTATGCGCCGATTCCATTAGCCCGATCTTGCGTTTATGCGCTCCGGAAAACGCCCCCTTCTCATGCCCGAATAGTTCACTTTCGATCAGGTCGCGGGGCAGGGCGCCGCAGTTTACCGCCATGAATTTCTCATCCTTGCGGTTGGAATGCTGATGGATCGCGCGCGCGAAGAGTTCTTTTCCAGTGCCGCTTTCTCCCAGAATCAAAACCGTGCTGCCGGTCGGGGCCACCTTTTCCACCATGCGGAAGCAGGACTGCATGGCATCGCTCTGCCCGATGATCCCCGAAAGCTGATGCCGTTCTTCCAGCGTTTCGGTGAGGTAGCGGTTGCGGTCGATGAGCTGCTTGCGCTCCAGCGCGTTGTTCAATATGTGAATGACTTCATCGTTGTTGAACGGCTTGGTGATGTATTCATACGCCCCGCGTTTCATGGCGTTGACGGCGGTTTCAATGGTGCCGAACGCGGTCATCATCACCACCGATGTATCCGGCGAATCCCTATGGATATGCTCCAACAAATCCAGCCCGCTCATCCCCGGCATGCGGATATCCACCATGGCGGCATCGAAGGTGTTTTTCTCCAAAATCTTCAGCGCGTCCTCGCCGCAAACGGCGGTTTGCACGTCATAGCCCTCGTCGGTCAGCATGCGGTTCAGGATGTGGCACATGCCCTTTTCGTCATCAACGACCAATATTTTTCCGCGGTCTACGTTACTCATATTGTTGCCGTTTCACGTTCGGTTTGGATCTACTGGCAGTATAGTCACCAATTCCCGGATTGTCACATAAACCGCCACGTAAGCCGTTGGATAAACCTTCGGCTTGACAATCCGGGATTGCCAAAGAAAATACTCCACCAGTTGAAACTTTTAGGCTTTGTAAATATACTGATTGTTTCAGGATTTTAACCGGCATATCCAAAATCCAGGGGTGGCCGAGTGGTTAAAGGCGACGGACTGTAAATCCGTTCTCGTACGAGTACGTAGGTTCAAATCCTACCCCCTGGACTTTATCTTTTTAACAAACCCAATCCCATTTGACGGCGATCACCGATGACAACAACGGCCATCAGCACTCAAGAACGCTTTGACTTGATCAAAGAATTCACCGAAGAAATTCTGACCGAAGAACGCCTGCAAGAGTATTTGGAGAAAGATGTTCCCCTGCGCCATTACATCGGCTTTGAGATATCCGGCGAGATTCATCTCGGCACCGGCATTCAATGCATGTCGGTGGTGGCGAACCTGCAAAAGGCGGGGGTGGAATGCACGCTGTTTTTGGCCGATTACCACAGTTGGATTAACGACAAACTGGGCGGCGATGTTGAAACCATTCGAAACGTGGCATACGGCTATTTTGCCGAAGGCCTCAAAGCCTGTTTAAAAGCGCTGGGCGGCGACCCGGAGCAACTTAATGTCGTGCTGGGCTCTGAACTCTACAACAACAAACCCGAATTTTGGACGGCGTTTATTGAAGTGTGCAAGAACACTTCGCTCAAGCGGATTCTGCGTTCGATTACCATTATGGGACGTGAGGAAGGCGACGCGGTTGATTTCGCCAAGTTGATCTACCCGCCCATGCAGGTGGCCGATGTCTACGCGCTGGGGGTGAATATCATGCACGCGGGCATGGATCAGCGCAAAGCGCATGTGCTGGCAACCAATGTGGCGAACCAGATGAAAACCCTGCCGCTGACGCACGACGGCAAAAAGATCACGCCGGTCGCCATTCATCACCCGCTGCTGGTGGGGCTGGGCAAGCCCCCGGTATGGCCGATTGAGCCTGAAAAGGTTAAAGACATGCTGGCCAAGATGAAGATGAGCAAATCCAAGCCGGATACGGCTGTGTTTGTCACCGATGAGCCGGACGACATCAAGCGCAAAATCAAAAAGGCCTTCTGCCCCGAAGGCGAAGTGGGCTTCAACCCGGTACTGGATTGGACCAAGCGCATGGTATTCGGGCTGCACCGCGGCCCGCTGCATATTGAGCGTAAGGAAGAACACGGCGGCAACCTGACTTTTGAGACCTACGAAGAACTCACCGACTGCTTTGGTAAGAAAGAACTCCACCCCATGGATTTAAAAGCGGCGGTCTCGCAGAGCCTGATCGACTTGCTCGCCCCCGTCCGCGAGCATTTCGCTGATCCTGAGCGGAAGCAAAACCTTGAATCCCTGCGGAAATTGATGAAGCAGGTGAAGTTGCGGTAGTTGGTGTGATCAAAATCAACCATTACGTGGATAAATTTGGAAAGTTTCAAGAAGGCTGTTTGGCTGCCAAAGGCAAGCAAAGTCTGCCTTTAAGATTGGCCGGAAAATTACTTCTCTTTTAAATCCCCGGTGACGTAGCGGTGCAGCACGCTGGATATCAAGGTTTGGTAGGGCATTCCAAAACGGTTTGCCTGTCTTTGCAGACAAGCCAAGTCTCTGGAAGACATCCGAATATTGATCCGCTAATCTTTGATCCGCGTTTTTTCCAATGATCTACATTCATCCTTATTCACGACAAGACGATTCAACTTACATCGTTTGGTTTACGACCGCTTTCTTTTCTTTTTGCCATCCATCCTCGATAGGGCGCGGTTGTCTTGAAACTTCTTATCCACGTGAACATATTGCATAAAACCGAACATCATTTCTTCCCAAGTTTGTTCTCCGTAACGTACGGTCTTTGCTGGGTCGGGGTTGTAGGGGTTCTCCGCTGAGTTATCCCATACCGCTTCACAAACAATCGTTGTGCCTTTGGGCAGCACCGGGTTTTTTTCGTACATGTACACGCTTTGCCAATTGAAATCGTAGTTGGGGACATACAGCAAAACCTCTTCGCGGCCGTCCGGATAGAGAGCCGTGTACTTCCAACTTTTGCCCCGAACGTGCATGTGCGGCATAAACGAAACCACTTCAATGTCTTCCAGAACGTTGAATTTGGAAATTTCTTTATGATCGGCTTTCCCCGGGGGGATGGAAAAGTCGTGTCTCCCCATCGGATTGCCATACACAACCCGGTCAACCTCTTCTTTTGCCTTGATCAAGCCGATAAACGAACGGTCGGTCACGGGGCGGCCGATGGGCGTGTAATGCATCTCAATCAAAAACCGTGAGCCTTTTGGGACATGAATCGCCATGCCGTCCGGCAAATCGAGCGGCATATCTCCGGGCGCGGTACCGACTAACATGTTTCGGTTTTTGCGGGGATCGCCACCCGGCGGAACCCAAAACAAAATGATGTGGTGCACGGCGGGGCTGTCCATAATGGCCTCGGCCTTTTGAATCCACAAATCTTCTTTCACTTCTTGCTCAATCATGAAGTATTGATAATCCACAACGCCGTCCGCCGGGACATCAAATTCTTGCGGCATCCTGATGATATGATCCGGTTCACCAATGGTAAAGTGTTGGGATGGGTAGGTTTTCGGTTCCGGCAAATTGGCTGTATCCCCTTCCGGGCTGCCGGCATCAACCCAGGCGATGAGAGCGTTTCTATCTTCCTTGCTCATACTGCGGTCATTGGAAAACACCCCGTACCGGGGGTCGGCGTGCCAAGGCGGCATACGCTCTTCGATCACAACTTGCTTAATCATCCCTGCCATAGCGCGCACATCGTCATAATCCATCCAGGGATAAAATTCGGCGACGCCATCCGGCCGGTGGCATGTTTGGCAGTTGTTTTGCATGATGCGGGATATATGCTTGCTGTAAGTAATTTCGGGTTGTGAATCATAATCACGGGTCAATACACAACCGATGGCTTGTGTTTTGGGCTGGCTGACTTTTTTGCCCGCCAGCACTTCATCGATCGCGACCTTTAGGTCATAACGTCCTTGTTTCGGCAGCGTGGCGTGCCCGACACCGTATTGCCCGTCTATCCGCCCTTCGTATTGAATCGCGCCCTGTTTATCGATGAGAAAGACTTCCGGTGTTTTTTGGGCGCCAAAATAATCCGCGGCGTTGTGATGAACATCTTTATAGACAGGAAAATGGAGATCGTATTTTTCCGCATGAAGAGCCGTTTCTAAAGCCGTTTCACCCGGATTGGAGTTAAACCCAATGAAGGCAATCCCTTGGCTGCCATAAGTCTTGGACAATTCATTCAAGCGGGGTACATAACGGTTGGATACCGGGCATGAAACTCCCATAAATGTTACCACCGTAGCTTCCCGGCCCATCCGGCCATGAAGCAATTTCTTGAGTTCTTTGAGGTCATCTGTTACGGCGTTTATGGCGCTAAACGGTATGAAACACAAGATACAAACAGTACAAATTACAAATCTCG
>CAYVAZ010000325.1:0-5900 GCA_964449065.1 uncultured bacterium | reverse complement strand
CCCCGTCCCTCTCCCGGTGGGAGAGGGTGATAGATTCAGCGAACGATGAGAAAAATGGGCATATCATAATGTAGCGTGTAACGTGAGTTATTTAATTACAAATGACAGAAGTTTAATGGATCATGATGGGTTGAACACTATTCTACTTCCCCACTACTCAGATTCATCATTATTTTCGTCATCTTTTCAATCCAACACTTCCCAATTCTCAATTGTAACGGGCGGCGTATGAATCACTTCAAACGCGTTTGGCAGCACCAGTTGATGCCCTGCACCAGTTACAACTCGAAGCGTATATGTCCCTTCTTTCATATCAGCGGGGATGGTTGCCGTTAACAGGCTGCAGGATTGCCGTGCTTCATCCATCAACGCGGTATCTCCCAAATAGGCACGGTAGCCGTTCAACAAGGCAAATCCTTCTCCGTTGATTTCCACTTGCAGCGGTTGGGGGGCATCGCTCAACTCTATTTGCTGTGGAGAAATTGACGCCAATTTCGGACGGCTGCGCACGACTCCCTCATCAAACCAATCCAAAGAACGGGATAAGACTTGCCCGGCATCGGCTTCATTCAGCGCTTCCAAAGGAAACGCCAAGAACACGGCTTTGTAAGAGCAGGCATCTACTGTCATCCCCACAAAACGCCGTTGTGATCCGTTGGAGAAGAACGCAGGTTGTGCGGTATCGTCATCGGGAAACAAACGGTCGCTTAGGTCTTCAAAATTATCCGGAAACGATAATTCAAACGGCCCAAGACCATTGAACACCGGGTTGTCGGCAACGCCTTGAATGGTGTTCGCGGTAGCGTCACGATCAATGGTAGGAAAGGTGAATTTGTTATCCCGTATGAACGTGTGCAACACCTCGCGGGAAATCATGGCGGATTCTTTGTCATCCATAAAATCCTGGCCGGAAAGGAACAGGGTGCCGCCTTCCGCCAAATATTGCGCCATCGCGGTTTCATACAAATGGCGGGAATTGAAGGCTTCTAAATATATGCGGGAGGTTTCATCTCCCAGCGTGTTTAAACTTTTTTCCCCCATAAACCATATAACAGTTTTAAAGTTGCGGAGATAACTGAGGTTTGGATATTGCTCTCCCTGAAGATTCACATCCCACCGGGTGAACGATTCACCCAATTCTGACAGCAGTTGGGAATAGAAGGTCTCAAAGGTGCGGCCTTCATCGTCATCAACCAGCAGAATATCACCGGAAGGCGGAACATTGTTTGATAATCTAACCCAAGTTGGAATGACTTGTTTTTCTCCGGTCGTTAAATTTTCCAGAAAGAGAACCACTTCATGATCTTGAATCAGCATTTGGTTGTTCAGCTGCATGGTAACGGGAAAGTGGATGGATTCACCTGGGCTTAAAATGAACTGTGATATGGATGGGATCAATATCGGTTTGTTTGGCGTTTGGATTTGAAATAATGAGTACGTATATTCTTGGCCGGAAGTATTGACTATTTCAATCCAACGCGATACAGATGAATTGGCAAACACCGATTGCGCCCCAAATCCTACAATAGGCGGAACCACTAAGGTGTCAATATTCAATGCCGCACCGGTATCCGCCAAACCACCTCCTTGCTTGATGATTTCCGCCGGATTGTCGCTAAACGGGCTGGTTAATCTTCGGGTTGCGCTTAACACGATGGCGGATTTAATCCAAGCGGGGGGCCAATCCGGATGTTGTTGCTTAACCAGTGCCGCCACACCGGAGATGCGGGGGGTTGCCATACTGGTGCCATCCAGCCAGGTGTAACTGGCAAACCCGTTTTCATTTTGTTCTCCGGAATTGTTAAAATCATTTTGCGTGGCGCCGAAACTTCCCAAACCGATTGCTGAAATATCCGGTTTAACGGTGAAGTTGACGGAAGGGCCGAGATTGCTGAATGAGGCCATTTTATTGGGATCGGTTTCACGAACACGGGGTTCGATGGTGATAAAAACTTCTTTTCCAGTGGCTATCGCGGTTTTTAATTGCCTGCCATGTACATTGGATATGATTAAACTGGGGATTTGCGTGTTTTCTACACCATGAAAGGTATTTAAATCCTGATTAAAGTTGTTGTCGTAAAAAATAACCCCTTTCGCACCAGCCGCTTGTGCCCGGTTGACCTTATCGGTAAATAGGCAATCCCCGCGGCGCACCAAAAGCCAATCGTCGATGCGTACATCTTCCGGGAGGTCTTCACATAGCAATCCGTCCGATTCCCCGCCGAATTCTCCGCCATCCAGCACATCCACATCTTGAATACGAAATGTCCCAATGTGTGGTTCAATCAATCGATCGATACCAAAGCCAAAGTTGGCGTTTACATTGGATAATACTTGTGTTATGTCTTCAATAATGGCGGAGAATGATAAGGTATTGGGATCCCCGGATGAATTGTGCGCGTTTTGGGAAGCGGCCACGGCTATGGCGTCTTCAACTTGTTGCGGGTTGCCGATCATGAGGGGGCGGCCTTCGTTTCCGGCTGCAAATACACAGGTTACCCCCATATC
This sequence comes from uncultured bacterium, assembly GCA_964449065.1. Taxonomy (GTDB): domain Bacteria; phylum Hinthialibacterota; class Hinthialibacteria; order Hinthialibacterales; family Hinthialibacteraceae; genus CAYVAZ01. Next base: position 3,392 of record CAYVAZ010000325.1, on the reverse strand, counting down.
GATGGCGTTTTGGACCGCTTCGACTTGCGGGTCATGCTGGGGATCGGCATATTCTTCGGAACCGAAGCTCATGCTCAAGACATGGGCACCGTCTTGTACCGCGGCATTGATGCCCGCAATCACTTGGTCGCTGCCTGCCCCATCCCTAAAAAATATTTTATAGTTCCCCAAAAATGCTTTGGGTGCAACGCCAGACATTAACCCCAAGGGGGATGAAACCAGATTGGACGCGGCAATCGAAGCCACATTGGTTCCGTGGCCATCTGTATCATCCGGCGTAACATCGTCTTGTGGTGTGCCGGGTGGGGGAAAGGTTCTTGCGGCAATGACTTTGTTGTTGGTGAACTGTGTATTGCCCTTGGGAAACCCTTGGGGACGCTCGTAGCCTTCGTCCTCAAAAGAAGGATGGGTCACATCGATCCCGGTATCGATTACCGCGATGAAGATTCCTTCTCCGCCTTGTTCCTGTCCACCCACTTGCTCCCAAGCCGGTTCAACATTCATCACGGTATGGCTGCGGGTTAAGAAGGGCCTGACTTTGGTAACGGGAGCTGTGTATTTGACTTCCGGAATAGAACGCAGTTGATCTTGTAGCGATGCATCCATCGATACAACCATTGCGTTGATGACATGCGCCATACGGTTGAGGACGTTTGCGGTTGGATCGATTTGCTTGATCGATGTTTCCACGCTACGCTGTTTGGCGGCGATGCCATCCGCGTAGAGTTGAGCGGCGGCCGATTTGGCTTGAAATCGCGCGGAATGGATCGTTTTGCTGCCGGAAAGTTCTTTTTGATAGACCAATACGGGCTGGTCTTTTAAAACAACGATTATGCGGTTTTGATCATTGCTTGTTGGGACAGGTGCTTTTGAATAGGAGAGAGGATATGTTAGAAACCCCAAAGAAATGAAAAGCACTAGCAGATATAATCGAAACATATTCTAACCCTTTATATAGAATCTTGATCGCATGGATAGTGTATCCAAACCGGGATCAATCAACAACTTTTCGTGCCGGGATTTAAGTACGAGTTGATGAGGGTTTGGTTACGTCCCATGTTTTTGGATGATGCCGCCACTGACAATACCGTTGGTGGGATTGTAATCGTGAAACATTAGAATGTTGTCTTCCAGCACTTGGTAGGGGAATTGGATACCGTTAGGACCGATTGTCGAAATCATCCAGGTGGAGGGTTCGGGATTGTTGCGGTTGTTCCAATAAAACATACGCGGTTTGCCGGTGGTTTCGACAAAAAATTCCCAATTGTAATACCAGTAGCCGTGCGTAAACGAAAACGGGCTTTCGACTGAACTGGCATTTATATAAGATATAGGTGTAGTCAAATAAAAGAGTTGCGAAATATGTTGGGGCTTTAAAACAACTTGCGTGCCTTCTCCGGGTAACAATAACGGCGGTAACCGATTGCTATCCGTACGATACATCATGATGGCGTTGCTGATAGAGTTAATATCAGCTTGGCTGCGGGCGACTCGGCTTTTCACCAACGCGGTAATAAAATTCGGCACCACAATCAGCACCAAAATGGCGATGATGGCTACCACAATGAGTAATTCGATGAGTGTAAACGCCTGGGTTCTCTTATTCATTGGACTTACATTTCCACTTTTTTCTATCAATATAGTTTTTTGGAAGTGATTTAGCAACCATTTTATTTTTTTGTGACAAATTTTCACAAATTTGTTACTTTGTCTATGAGAAACTGTACTACTGTTATTGTATTCGTTTATTCAATTTAACCATTTCGAGGGTAAAGATATGAAGAAACATGTACTTTTGGCAATCGGTCTTATTGGATGGGCCACTGTAATGACCACACAGCCAACTTGGGCTGAACTCAAAATCGAATTGTCGCAAATCTTTTTTACGGGATTGCAAAGCAGCACCATTGATTCCGGTGATATCGATGGCGATGGAGATATTGATCTGGTCATCGCGGATATTTTTGACCACGCGTTCACGATCGCCTTGAATGACGGCACCGGAGAATTCACGGAGATTATCGAACTGCCATTGCAAAATGACCTGCTGCACCCGGTGGCATTAAGCGTGGGCGATTTGGATGGCGATGGGCTGGATGACATCGCGGCCGCCCAGTTGCAAAACATCGAAAACACCAATGTTCCGTTTACCAATGCCCGTTTTGTGATGCTCTTTAACAACGGAGATGGAAGTTACGAACAAAAATCCATCGGGATGCGCGGTGTCCCCTCTTCCGTCATTATCACCGATTTTAATCAAGATGGAATGAATGATGTGATTGTGGGCAATAATGGAGAGTTGGCATTTGATTTAGCCAGCATCATAACATTTGATTCCGGCATCGATCTCTTTGAAAATCAAGGCAACCGCAATTTTACTACCGCACAGGAAGTTGAGGTACAAGGCAGTGTTGTCGATGAACTCGCCTTTGATTTTAATGATGACGGGTTTTTGGATGTAGTAGGCTTAAATCAAGGGATTCCGACGATAACCATTCCGGAATTAAATCTCATTTTAGAAGAAACAAATGTCACACTGTTTTTGGGTTCGAACGCGGGAGTGAATCCCTTTGTCACGATTCCCGTGGATTTTGCCCCGTGGGATTTAGATACCGCGGATTTTAACGGCGACGGCTTAACCGACATTGCCGTGACATTGGTCGGGCAGTCCGCTCCCGATAATGTATTAAGTTTTTTGGGGCAGGAAGCATCGGTCGAGATCATGCTCAATACCGGTGATACCTTAACCCCGGCACAGAGTATCGATTTGGTTGGAATCGCCTATTCGGTCGCGGCGGAAGATTTTGATATGGATGGCGATGTGGATTTGCTAGTATCCGTCCAAGAAGTACAGCAGGTTGAACAAGGGGCGCTGCTGGTACCCCGCTTGAAATTATTTGAGAACGATAATGGATTTTTTACTGAAGTTGCAGCCTTGGCAATCGAGGAAGAACCGCGTTTTTCCGTGAAAGATGATTTTGACGGAGACGGCGACACAGACCTTGCTGTTTTATGCACAATTCTTGATGCAGCGCGCGCGGAGAACGCCGTTAGCGGCCGGGTGTATGTATTTAAGAACAACGCAATCGAAGATTCGGCCGTACCTTCTTGGGAACTGTATTAGCGCGTTTCAGAGTTGAATCGCTGGAGAGCACCGGCTACAGCGAGTAAGTACGCGCAATGTCGGCCTTTATACAAACGAAAATTGCTCTAACGATCTTGCCAACATTTATAACGAAGGGAAACAGGATGAGCGAATCAGGTTCGCCTTCCTATTGTGAAGTGTAGTCCTTGAAAAATCAAAAAGAATACCTAAAGAACCGGTAACCAAAATTGATTATTAACTCATGTTACGCAAAATTTTATACGGTAGGTATTGTTGCGAGCTTTAA
>CAYVAZ010000324.1:0-5934 GCA_964449065.1 uncultured bacterium | reverse complement strand
TTGATCCAGATGTTTCCGTATCAAAAAGTTTTGGATTTAATAGAAAAGAATTAAGGGACATAGAAAAAATCGTAAAAGATCATATGGAGTTATTGAGAAATGAGTGGGACTCTTTCTGTAGCGGAAGCGCTTAAATTATCTAAGATAATTGGTGTCGCTATTACTGATGAAACGTTAACGGTTGATTTAGAAGATGGACGTACTATATCGGTTCCGATAGGTTGGTATCCCCGTCTTTCGTATGGAACGGAAGATGAACGTCAAAATTTTAAAATCAGCGGTGCAGGTTATGGCATTCATTGGCCGGACTTAGATGAAGATTTGGGAGTAGAAGGTATATTGTTAGGCAAACAATCCAATGAAAGCCCGTCATCGTTTGCCAAATGGCTGGGAAAAAGAAAATAAGTCTACCTCATAAGTTTCTCATCCACGATTTTTGTGTGCACATAGGTTAACGCTGCCGCCAAGGCATCGGCTGCGTGGTTCGGTTCGGGGACATCCTGCAAGCCCAAGAGAATTTTGACCATGTGTTGGATTTGATCTTTTCCCGCGCGTCCTCTTCCAACGATAGCCGATTTGATTTCCGTCGGGTTATATTCACTCATCGGCAGGTTGTGGTTTGCGACCGCCGTGATAGCGGCCCCACGGGCTTGCCCCAACTGCAATGCTATGGTTACGTTTTTTGCATAGATTAACTTTTCAAACGCGGAATGGTGGGGGTGGTGATTTTGTATCACTTCAGAGATTCCATCATACAAAAGCTTTAACCGCTGTTCGAAAGGTTCGCCCGCTTTGGTCTTTATAACACCATACGTAATCAATCTTGAATTGCGTCCAACCGCTTCAATCACGCCATAGCCCATGGCTTGCAGGCCCGGGTCGATTCCTAACACGCGATAGGGTTTATCGTTCATAATTATCCTGCAAAGCAAAAGAGCACGCCTGGCACGTGCTCTTATATTTATCTCATCAACAGCGGCAACCAATTACGCGTCTTGAAATACCTCTTCGGGAATATCAAAATTAGCAAACACGTTTTGCACGTCGTCATGGTCTTCAAATAATTCCATCATTTTCAGCATGGATTCTGCCTGTTTGCCTTCTAATTTAATGTTGGTTTCGGGTATTCGGGTAAGCTCGGCACCGTCAACATTGTAGCCCTTTTCTTTGATGGAACTGGATACCTCAAACAATTCTTCCATTTCCGTATAGATATATGCTGCACCGTCATCAAACTGCACATCGGTGGCTCCCGCTTCGATGGCGTCTTCCATCACCTTTTCTTCATCGAACGAGTCGCCGGTTATGGTCACTTCACCTTTGCGCTCAAACATCCAGCCCACGCAGCCGGACTCACCCATGTTCCCACCGAATTTGCTGAAGAGATGGCGAAGCTCACCGGCGGTGCGGTTTTTGTTGTCGGTCAAAGCTTCCACAAACACGGCCACGCCACCAGGGCCATAGCCTTCATAGGTCATTTCTTCGTAATTGACACCGGGAAGTTCACCGGTGCCTTTTTTGATGGCTTTGTCAATATTGTCCTTTGGCATGTTGGCGCCCTTAGCGGCCTCCACAGCGGTGCGCAAGCGGGGATTGGCTTCCAGATCCCCTCCCCCTAAGCGTGCGGCGGTGGTGATTTCTTTTATGATTTTAGTAAAGACCTTACCGCGGGCGGCATCAACCTTTTCTTTTTTGCGTTTGATGTTGTTCCACTTTGAATGACCTGCCATGTGAATTTCCTTTTTACTGAAATGTGTCTATGATGCAGATATAAAAAAAGATGTATATCTTGCGGGGAAAAAGTATATCACTGCCTCCAATACAACACAACCAAGCGTATTTATTGCCGAATCTATTATGAATCAAAACCGGATTTCATCTATAGGATTTTTTTTGCTGATTTTGGGTGTCTATCTCATTCTGTCGCCCGCGCATTTTTTAACCACGCCGGATGAGCGGATCAACCTGCGCACAACGCTTTCTTTGCTGGAAGGCCAAAAGGGGGCAATCCCTCCCATCCAAGGTGGATTCGCCAGCAAAACCGGGATCGATGGCAGAGAGTATGCGCAGTATGGATTGGGGGTGCCTTTGGCCTATGCCGCGTGGTGTGAGTTGGGGAGATGGATGGATCCATCAGAAGATACGTCGTTGAATTCTTTAGAAAACATCACGCCGGGCACGGATGAAGGAACACCATTTTTGCGTTGGTGGATGACAATATTCACCATGATCATAACCGCATTGACCGTGGTTTTTATTCAGCGAATCTTGCTGAAAATTGGTTTATCAAATCCGTTTACGATCCCCGTTTGTTTATTGCTGGCATTTGGTACATACATGATGCCGCACGGACGCACGCTTTTTACCGAACCGCTTACTGCGTTTTGCTTAAGCGCTTCGTTATTTATGTTCCTCAAATTTCGGGATGATCCTGCCGAAACCAAATGGGCTTTGTTTGCCGGTTTGTTTTGGGCGTATGCGGTGTTAACCCGTTTGGATACATTGATAACAGGGCCTGCCGCGGCTTGGTTTATTCTCTTCATCAAAAAAGGTGAACAGTTTCAATTGGATTTTCGCCCCAAAGCGTTTTTATCGTTTGCCGCTCCGTTTGTCATCGTATTTCTTACAATCCTGCTCTACAACCAGTTCCGCTTTGATTCATTTTTCTCTTCCGGATATGAAGATCAAACCGAAGGCGTGAAGTTCGCTACTCCGCTATTGGTGGGACTGCACGGGTTTTTCTTTACCCCCGGCAGGAGTTTGTTTTTGTATTCACCGTTATTGATTTTCTTCCCGTGGGGGATTATGAAACTCTACAAAAAAGACGCTTGGTTTACTGTTGGATTAAGTCTGCTTTGCTTGCTGTATCTTGTGGTGATGTCGAAATGGCAAAACTGGGCCGGTGGTTGGGATTGGGGGCCGCGGCATATTTATCAGATCACACCACTGTTGTTTATCTTCGCGGCGGCTTTTTTCGATGGCAAAAAAGTATGGGATAGTTTTATAAAGAAAGCCGGTTGGGTGGTGCTGATTTCTATATCCGTGTTAATTCAAATCATTGGTTTATCGGCAGATCCGGTGAAAGTTATCTTCGGCTTTTTGGATCAATTCGCCCAGCGCTATCCAACCGAAATGCAGCCGGTGATTAAATCAATGGCACAGCAGTATACCGTCTATCTTCCGCAGTTTTCCTCGCCGGTTTTGCATACGCAAGAGGTCATGAATAACGGTGCGGATTTATTGATCATCCGCTTTGCGCAAGAAAACCCACTATTGCTGTCATGGTTTATTATTCCCTTTGGCTTTTGCGGATTGGGATTTCATCTGTTATTCAACAGAAAAAATCGAGGGGCGCACCAGGTTTAAACCTTCATCTTCCTTATAGCGTACCGCAACCAGGGTTAAGCCTTTTGGGGATAATGTCTGCGCGGCCATGGAGCGGTCTTTGGAGTCCAATATCTCTTGAACATATTCCGGTGTAAATGAGCCGAACCCGACTTTAAGCAATGTTCCGGCAACGGTTCGTACCTGATGGCGGAGAAACGCCGTGCCGCGAATTATAAGATGCACCAATGGTGCCCGGTCTATAATCCTGCATTCAAATAAACAGCGTACGGCATGATCGGCATCGCAATGCGTGCTGCGGAAGGCTTCGAAGTCGTGTTCTCCCTCTAAATACGAAGCGGCTTGATTCATGGCATTAACATCCAACGCTTTGTGTACCCAATAGGTACGGTGAAAAAAGTGCACCGATGGTGATGGGCTGCAAAAAAACGAATAGCGGTATTCACGTTCATAAGGGTCATAGCGGGCGCTCCAACCGGGAGGCATATCGCTGACGCAATAGACGGAAATGTCATCCGGCAGCCTGGTATTGATGCCTTTCATGATGCCGATGCAAGGGGCGTTTGTTGTTGAATAGAAGTGCGCAACGTGCTGCTCGGCATGAACGCCCGCATCGGTTCGCCCGCAGGAGAGCAGTTTGATGGGTTCGTTCGCGATCGCTTCCGCGGCTTGCTTTACTTTTTCTTCGATGCTGATTTCATTGGGCTGCCATTGCCATCCACAATAGTTCCGGCCATCATACTCAATATCCAAACGGATATTGCGTTTTTTGCTTTCGAAAAGAGAATGGGTTGGCTTCAGTTCTTCAGACATAAATGAATTGGGTTATTGTACTTGTTACACGTTTTGTTTGCTAACCGTTTTATTGTAATACGGCCCAAAAGAATCCCAATGAGGTTGGATGTGAAATTAATTAATCGATTTTTGTTGCTATTTGGTGGATTGTTGCTGGCGGTAACGGCAAAGAGTGAGATCAATTTGGAACCAAAGGGTACCGGTGATTTTTCGCCGGAACACAATTCCATGCTCTACAATCCCAACCAGCAAATGTATACGTTTGAATACCGGGATGAACACGATGCCATTGAATACAGCCTTCGCACCAATGATCCATTGATCGAAAACGGCATGATCAGTATTCGTGCCCGGGTAAACGATCAGCGAACCATTATACCGCTTCGCCGCGCGGGGTTGCTGGTGCGTGATGCCAGCGGGAAAATCTATTCCGCCACCGATTTAAATGTCAGCGGAGCCTGCCGCTTTGTAACCCACTATGTCGAACATAATCAAGCCGTTTTTTCATTTGAAGAGACACTGGGCGACCGCCTTCTTTACAAAGATTACACCTATTCCATCAAGGGAAAGACGATGATTATCGGTGCTTCATCTTATACCGTATCGAACGCAACCACCGGTTATATCGGCTTTGATTTCGGGGAATCGACTTACACACCGCTGGCGGAAATCCTGAATTTTTCCAGCAGTCCCATGCCGGTATTGCAAACCTTTAATTCACTCTACTTAACTTCGTATGTTGATCCATTCCTCAGCACAACAGCACGCTATGAAGAAACAGCTGAAATTTTCAGCCGCCGCAGCACGCAGGTTTCTAATACGCCTGCCTGGTTGATCGAAGGATTGTATGGAAAGCTGCCGCCGCTGCAATTAACGTCTTATTTAACGGTGAGTGAAGATTGGCAAGATGTCATCCCCAAAGTACCTTCTTCCAAAAAAGAGAAGCCGCTAAATTTTATGCTGAACTTGGGAGACCTGCCGATGGCGCAGCGGCCTTATCTGCCGCAAGAAATATCGCGTCAGTGGTTTGCACCCGCTTCCGGCCAGGTCCGCCTGAAGGGCACGGTTTCATTGCTTGATGGAATGCAGAGTAATTTTGAAATTCGAATCAAACGGGTAAACAGCACAAAACCGATTGTGATGTTTTCGCAACTTTTAAATCCGGGGGAAAAACCCGTTTCCGGATTGGAAGGGAATTTTCCGGTCGAAAAAGGGGATGAATTGTGGTTCGTCACTTCCTCTTTAGCAGTGATGCAAGGCGGGCATTTGGGCGTCAATATTGAATTTACGTTGAATAATAAACGCTACAGCACCATCAAGGATTTTTCTGATCAACAGGGATACAAAGGGTGGTATTATAAGCAGCAGCGCGGCCCTTATTCATCCCTTATGCTTTGGAATCAACAAGCAAAGCAATGGCAAAGCCCGGATACCCGGTCGTATATTGCAAAGGATACCGTTGCCGCCAGACGGGGTGCCAAAGGGAACGCGTATGAGTCCGCTGACTTGTTTTTTCAGGAACTTCATGCCTTGGGATTGAATGATATTGCCTACAGTTTACGTGAGTGGGACCTTCATGCCGCGGCTTCGCTGCAGTCGGCTGAAGATATTAACCCGAACCGGTGGGGTACAATAGCCTCCTTGCAGAATGTAACCGGGCGGGAGATTCAGCAGGGAAACCGAATTATTCCTCATGTTCATTTGCCTTCGTTAAAACGGATGGCGAAACCGGTTGCGCTTTCATCATTCGTTTCGGATTTGATGCAATGGAAAATGCCGGCCCTGACCGGCCTT
>CAYVAZ010000323.1:0-5960 GCA_964449065.1 uncultured bacterium | reverse complement strand
CTACCCCTCCCTCACAACGGACATTTCCGCGTGGGTTTTGCGTTTGGGGCGGAGGGTGATTTCCACATCCTGATCGAGCGCGGTTAAAAATTCCAGCAACCGCCCGACCGGGAAATTGCCGGAACGGTTGCGCATCAACTCAGAAATATGCGGCTGTTTTATGCCGAGAATCTTCCCTGCTTCGTCTTGGATTAACCCACGTGCTTTGATGAGGGTATGGATTTGCAGCGTTAAACGGGCTTTGACCAAATCTTGCTCCGCGTTCGGTAAACCGATGTCCAAAAATACATTGCCGCTGCTTTCTTCTTTTTCGATAACGTTCTTATGGCTTATCTTTCTTCCTATGCTTCTAATCGGCTTTCGCTTTCAGCAATCGCTCACGAATCCGTCTCGTAGAATAGGCACGGCTCTGTATCCATCATGTTTTACTGCTTTGCTGTTCCGTTTGAGGTGGAGGCGGGTTGAGTTTAACAAGTATGACAAAGACGACGAAGATCATGAAGGCTCCGACGGCGAAGGGGGAGCGGATGTGGATGTAGTCAAAGCAAAGTCCTCCGATGATGGGGCCAAGGATTCTACCCAAACTGGCCATGGATTGATTGAGACCCAGCATACCGCCTTGGATATCGGCTGCACTGTATTGCGAGATGAGGCTGGTTAGAGCGGGGTTGGATAGCCCAACGAATGCGGCCAGAATGCTGGTGGAAACCACCATGGTGGTGATGGAACCTGAGTATCCCAGAGTCAATAACCCCACCGCGATCCCGAATAAGCCGAGACACAGGGTATTCAAGTCACCGATGCGTTTGGCCACGTGATGCACCAGGCCTCCCTGCACGAATGCCAAAATCAATCCCACCCCGAACATAATGCCGCTGTACCCAAAGGCCGAAAGCCCGAAGGCTTTTTCGCCAAACAATCCCAGCATAACTTCCATCATCGAGAAGGCGATATAGAAGGTGAGCGATGAAATCAGCAGCGTAGACACGACCGGAACGGATAGAGCCAATTTCAACCGTGACAGGGAAAAGCGCTTTTCCTGCACGGCCTTCGATCCGCTGGAAGAACGGGTTTCGGGCAGGATAAAATAGGCGAGCAATAAATCGAAACCGGATAGCGCGGCGGCGGCCCAAAAGATGGGGGCGTAACTTTCGGGATAAAAGAAGAGAAATCCAAAGGCCAACGCCGGCCCGAAGGTAAAGCCGAATCCGATAGCCATGCCGACGATGCCCATGCCTTTGGTGCGTTTTTCGGGGGGCATGGTATCGGCGATGATGGCTTGGGCGGTCGAGATATTGGCGGCGCCGAATCCCGCAATGATGCGTGAAATAAACAGCCAGAATAGCGAATCCGCCAGCGCAAAAATGATGTAGCCGGTGGTGGATGCCGCAAGGCTGAGCAGCATGATGGGGCGGCGTCCCACACGGTCGGAGAGCCGGCCCCACATGGGGGAAAAAATAAACTGCATGATGGAGTAGACCGCCATCAGCCAACTGAAGGTAATGCCGTCCGCGCCAAACTCAACCGCGAAAAACGGGGCGAGGGGAATGAGGATACCAAAACCGAGAAGATCAATAAATACGGTGATAAAGACAATCAGCAACGGGCTGGATTTCATGCGATAATTCCCTTACTTCTTTCCTGTATGGACTGATACAACGCATTTTTTAACCGCGAATGCACGCGAATCAACGCGAATAAAGGCTTAGTATATTTTGGCTTTTGAGGTGTCTTTCCATATTGTTATCCAATTCAAACGAGACTCGCTGACACACGTGGCTGGCAACGCTTCGCTTTGAACCCACACTGCAAATGTCCGCATAAACTTAGCGGGGAAGATATTCGAATTCGGTAGATTGCTTCATTTGAATACCAAGCATGATACCGCGCAATGACCACTTCACTATGCAAACGCTTAAATCAATAAGTTGTTGATTATACAAGTCAACTTGGGTTTTGACAGGCATTGCAAAGGTAGATTACGACGTTTCAGCTTCTGCAATACTTCTTCACCGGTTTTGTCCAATTTAGGGAAGTTAACCATGTCCCCCACGTACCGGTTCCCGCCTGCACGTAAGCGCATGCCATCGTGGCGGCGCAAAGGATGGAAACAAGTTAAAAAAATTTCAGCGGTGAATCCTAACGGTATCCTTTAGCACTTTTATTTTTGATCTATGGTTTATATGAATACCTGAAGTTACGCAAATAATGACGCAAATGATAACCCAAATGATGATTGACTATTGCTTGAAAATGGTTTTTGTAAAAGGCCAACTATTCCAATACTAAGTTGCAGTGAAAATGGTATGGATAAATTTCCATACGACTGTAGGGGCTGCCCTGCTGTGGGGTAACCACTGGGGGTTACCCCTTCAAAATAAAAAATGGAATAGTTCACTTACTTTTTACAACCTGGTATCAGTCAAACGCAAGGTCTATTATCTTCTCCCGTTGGGAGAAGATCAGAGATGAGGGCGAAGAGAGCGATTGCTCCCTGTAATGCAACTGTGTCCGTAAAGGGCATAGCCTCCATAAGCCCTCACCCCAACCCTCTCCCGGTGGGCGAGGGCGATAGATACAGCGAACGATTAAAATAACGTGCATATCATAACGAACGCGTAAGGTGAGATAATAATATACCATTGGATTCATCTTTCGGATAAACTTTATGACTCGTCCTGACATGACCCAAGAAGCCTTGCCCATTTTGGAACTGGAACACAAGTGCGACATGTGCCTAACAGGTGAACGCAATTGCTGTTCGAGTTTTGATGTGTGCATTACCGAGAAAGAAGTCGAGCGGATTGTCGGAATTATGCCGCTGGCCGCGGAGTATGTTCCGCATATTGTGGATGAAGACGGCTCGCTTGAAAATGTGTTCGACGATACCGGTGACGGTCTAGTCAGTATCGAGACGCAAGATGACGGTCTATGCGTGTTTGGATACCGCAAAGATGGAGCAACCTTGTGTTCGCTGCATACAGTGGCATTGGAATTGAATATCCCGTTAGAGACAGTAAAACCGCAGGTATGTATCCTTTGGCCGCTATCGATATCGGACCCGCCCAATGAAATAGTTGGGGTGGATCAGGACGCTTATGAATTTCATTGCAATCATAAAAAGAAGAAAACCAGTCAATTATCCCCCGAGGTTGCGGATATCCTGCAAACCTTATGGGGACAAACGGTTGTGGAGGAAATAGAAAATCACGCCGGCAATACAACAAGTTCCCGAAACAAATAGCGATACTCAGCAGGTGTTCAATTCGTTACAATTCTACGTTATACTTAGCTCAGATTCAAACGATTACGATACCGTTGAAAAAAAAATCAAAACAGGAAGGCTCTAAGCCAAAACCGAATTCTTAAAAGGGGAGTCACGATGTCAAACCAAAAGACAGACCAAACACAACATACAAACACCAATCCCAACCGCCGTGAATTTATCAACAAATCCGGCCAAATAGCCGCGATCGCGGGTGCGGCAATGACCGCCCCGGCGATCAACGTGTTGGGACAGAATGAAGTCATGCGTGTCGGGATTATCGGATCCGGCAAGCGGGGACGCTATTTAATGAACCAAGCCATGCGCTTGGGGCAGCGCAAAGAAAAGCCGATTGAATTTGTTGCGGTAGCGGATACGTACGAAGACTGGATGTATCAAGGCATGGACTTGGCCGAGCGAATGACCGAAAAATGCAACGGCTATCCGAACCATGAAGAAATGCTGGAAAAAGAAAAAAACTTAGACGGCGTGTTCATCGCCACCCCGGAGCATTTGCACTACCAACACGCGTCCGACTGCATTGCGGCCGGCCTGGATATGTATTTGGAAAAACCCATGGTGCATACCTACCAAGAGGGAAAAAAGTTGCTGCAAGAAGCGGAAGGCAAAGATCTCATCGTGCAAGTCGGAACCCAGCGCCGCAGTGTTCCTTTGTTTTATAACGCGCGGCAAATGATTAAAGACGGCAGAATTGGAGATGTTACCTTTGTGGAAGGTTGGTGGAACCGCAACTTTAAAAACAACGACCCAAACCGCGCCTGGTTGTATGATATCCCGGAAGACGCGGAAGAAGATACGGTAGATTGGGAACGCTTTTTAGGACCGGCTCCCAAGACCGAATTTGACTTGAAGCGCTATTTCCAATGGCGTTGCTATTGGGATTACTCCAACGGTATCGGCAGCGATTTGATGGTGCACCAAATCGACGCGATCAATACCGTGATGGAAACCGGCATGCCGAGAAGCGTGATTGCTTCCGGCGATATTTACCGCTGGAAAGACCACCGCGAAACGCCGGATGTATGGAGCACCATTATGGAATTTGATAACTTCCAAGTGAACTATCATGCCCGCTTCACCAACACAACCGATAACAGCCGCCAATACGGGATATCGATGTTCGGCAGCGAAGGCACGATTGAGATTACCCTGTATAACAAATTGCGTGTGATTCCAGAAGAGCCGGGCTTGCGCAATAAAGATGTGGAAGAAGAAGAAATCACCTATGGAGAAAGCATCGCGCAAGCCACGGACCAAGGCGTACGCGATCATATCGAAAACTGGTATGACTGCGTGAAGTCACGCGAAGAACCGACCTGTCCGCTGTTGGCCGGTTTCCACGGCGCGGCGATTGCGCACATGTCGATTATGTCATTCAAGAGCGGCAAGAAGGTAATGTGGAATCCCGAGACAATGGAAGCGTACACCGCGTAAGTAAACCCGATTCATCTATACCGAAACGAAACCGGGGTGTGATCTCATGCCCCGGTTTATTTATACCTTTTGCAATTAGGATTGTTCACTCAAATCAAAACGGCTTAACCGATTGCTTCGTTTGATTGCCAAGGACAATACTTCTAAAAATAGATTGAATCTTTATGGTTTATGGTTCTCTTCGCACCCCCCTCTGTCCTCCTTGCGTCGGACAGCCCCTCCAAAGCATTGGGGGAAGACAAAGCGTTGTTTTTCAGGTTAATTTCCTTCCGTCAATCGCGTAGGGCTAGCGGGGGATTGATAGGCTGTCAATACGCTTCAATCTTATTGCTTCTCTGGAACAATCTTTTTTTACCGAGCGAGATAACATGCACCCTGCCGTTAAGAATGAATGTTAAGAATGAATTGACAGAACCCGAAATTATGTCGATAATATTGATTAACTTTTTTGGGGATGGATTTGTCTATGAATATCTTCAACGGCAATGTTTGGCGGTCTATGTTTGGAATTGTTTTTTCCTCATTGCTATGCGCATCATACCTACAAGCCGCCGGGTTAAATACAGACCAGCAAAAATCTGTCGACCAACTGCTCAACAGCATCCAGACGCTGCAAGCCGACCCCAACGGGATGGACGCGCTTTCGCAATGGATGCGAACCCGTCTGCAAGAAATCGAAAGACAGTTTGCCCAATTGGAAGAACAGATCGAAGATTCAAAAACCCGGTTGCATGAACTTGAAAAACTCAAAAAGTATTTAGCCAATCAGAATCCCCCGCAAAACAAACCGAAGCAAAAAGTACCTCAAAACAAAAAAACGGTTGAAACGGCAGCGGTAGAGAACGAACCGTTGTCCACTCAGCAAATTGCGTTTTTTGAGAAGCGTGTCCGTCCTCTATTGATCGACAACTGCTTATCCTGCCACTCAAAAGAAAAGAACAATGTCATGGGCGGCTTGAATCTGGATGTGGCCGAAGGCTGGCGCACCGGTGGCGACTCCGGCCCGGCGGTCGTTCCGGGGAATGTGGATGAAAGCCTGCTAATCAAATTGGTCCGTTACGAAGATCCTGAGCTGCAAATGCCGCCCACCGGAAAAATGAGTGATGACGATATCCACACGCTGGAAATGTGGGTGGAAATGGGAGCCCCCGACCCCCGCACCGGAACAGTACTCGCTAAACGGGAAATCGATATCGAAGAAGGGCGAAAGTTCTGGTCGTTTCAACCCATCGAAAAACCC
>CAYVAZ010000322.1:0-5969 GCA_964449065.1 uncultured bacterium | reverse complement strand
CGAATAACACTGCCATACTGATGATTACCGTGGGAATCGTCAGGCGGTTGGACGGCAGCGGGCGGTGGCGTTTTTCCGGATGCTCACGGTCGCGCTTGAGGTCGGCAATATCGTTGAGCATATATACGCAGGAAGAAAAGAGGCAGAACAAACCAAAAGCCAAAAACGATTTTCCCGCGGAAGGGAAGTCCGTCAACCGTTCCGCGAAAATCAGCGGGGCAAACACAAACGCGTTTTTCACCCATTGTTTCGGCCTGCCCAGTTCCACCAATGCGATTATTGTACCAGCAAATGAATTCATTGTTTTATGGTTTGCCTGATTTTCTGGGGATGTCATGCCACATGATGGTTAAAAACTCATTGCATCCCATTTTTTTCCAAAATTCAAACCCTTTAGTATTTCGCGGCGAAACATTCAGCTGCATGACTTGCACGCCGCGTCTCTGAAACCACCGCTGCAGGTGTTTCCACAATTCTCCGCCGATGCCCCGGCGTTGATACGTTTCATCCACTGCCATTTCGGAAACAAACCCATAGCGGTCCAATTGAAACACCGCCGGATTGTTAAGAATCATCCCGATAGCATAGCCGGTAATCGTTTCATCAATTTCGGCGACAAACAGGCCATAATCAAAGTTGGATAGATTGGATGTCAAATGCTGTAAGTATATATCCTCCGCATCCGGTACCAACTCAAACCGTGCGTCAAACGAACGGTGGTACACCATCATTTCTTTCCACAAACGGGTAACAGTTGGCAAATCTTCTAAGGTTGCCCGTCGAATCGATATGTTGCTGAACGTGGTCATAGAATGATTCTTCATCAAAAGAGTTCAAACTGCCAGTGGTGAATTTTGTCCGCATTATATAGCCCGGTGAAGTGCTGCGGCAACGAACCGGGAACAGATTGTGTATCTATCCTAAAAAGGTATCTAGCAATGAGCAAGGAATGTCCAATCAAGTGGGAAAGAAAATCCGTATGAAAGTCCATGCTGTCTGATTTTAAGGCTTTATTAAACCCGCAAGATCGTGTAAGTTAAATTAAAGAGAAACAATTCTGAAAGGGGAGAATTTCCAATGTCAGATCAAAAACAACCATTGAACCGCCGTGATTTTACCCGCAAAGCGGCATTGGGTGCAGGAGCCATTACCGCATTCAATATTTTAAATCCAAAACATTCCGATGCGCAAAACCCCAAAATGAAAATTGGGGTAATTGGTTCTGGCGGCCGTGGAACCGGCGCGGCGCAAGACGCGATGAAGGCATCCGGCAACGCGGAAATAGTCGCGATTGCCGATTATTTTGAATCCCGTGTGCAAAGCAGTGTGAACCGTTTAACCCGGACTGAACAATTTAAAGGCCGCGTGAATGTACCGAAGGATCACATGTTTACCGGGCGGGACGGCTACAAAAAAATGCTCGATATGGATTTGGATTACGTCATCATCGCGTCCCCGCCGGGCTTTAAAGCAGAGCAATTTGAAGCCGTGGTGGATGCCGGGCTAAATTGCTTTTGTGAAAAGCCGGTCGCCACCGATCCCGCGATGACCCGGCGTTTTTACGCGGCCGCCAAGAAATCCGAAGAAAAAGGCCTGCATATTGTTAGCGGATTGCAGCGCCGCCACCAAAAACCATATGTGGAAACCATTGCCAAAATTCATAACGGCGAACTCGGTGAAGTTCTTTCCGGCCGCGCGTATTGGAACGGAACATTACCGTGGGCACGTGAGCGCGAATTGTATGAAACCGATGTGGATTATCAAATTCGCAACTGGTATTCGTTCTGCTGGAACTGCGGCGACAATATCGTTGAGCAACACGTCCACAATTTGGATATCATGAACTGGGTGTTTCAAGCACATCCGGTCGCAGTCGTGGCTTCTGGCGGTAGGGCGTGGAAACCGAAAATCGAAAAATACGGCAATATTTGGGATAACTTCTCTTGTGATTACGAGTATCCCGGCGGCTTGCACATGCATAGCCATTGCCGTCATTGGGACAATTCCAAAAACGATGTAAACGAATGGGTGATCGGTTCCAAAGGCAAAACCAGCAACTGCCGCGATATGGGATCCGAAGGCGAAAACCCATACACCCAAGAGCATATCAACCTACAGCAAAGCATTACCGGCAACGGCAAAAAATGGAACCAAGCCGTGGAAGTTTGCGAAAGCACCTTTACGGCCATTATGGGGCGCATGGCTGCCTACACCGGCAAACGCTACACTTGGGACGAAGCCTGGAACGAAGACCTTGATCTCATGCCGCCGGATTTAAGCCAATACGCTGAACTTCCGTGGGATAACATCCCGGTACCGGGAACCGCGTAAATTAAGGCTTCTCATAAATCAAGCAAACGGGGGTAATCAACGCCCCCGTTTTTTTTGTTTATGTTTTCCCCTTTAATAAGGTTGGCAGGGGGATTTAATCTCATTAGGATAGTGATGAATGCTGAAGGGGAACATTGCAATGCGCCCCGGCTCAACCTTGATACACGATTGAATGAATAACGCATGTATGAATTTCTCAAAAACAAAACGGTAGTCGTGACAGGGGCAGGCGGATTCATCGGCTCGCACGTAGTCGAAGAACTCATTCCGCTTTGTGGTAAGGTCACAGCGCTTATTCATTACGATTCCCGTTCAGATTGGGGCAACCTGGAATCCCTTCCCAAAGAGAAACTGGATTCAATAGAAGTCACCGGCGGCGATGTCACCGATTCCGGGTTTGTTTTGCGCTTACTGAAAGGAAAAGATGTTGTTTTTCATCTTGCCGCGTTGATTGCTATCCCATACTCCTATCACGCCCCGCAATCGTATTTTCAAACCAATGTAATAGGCACAATCAATATTCTTGAAGCCTGCCGTGAACATGCCCTAGAACGACTTGTCGCGGTATCGACAAGCGAATGCTACGGCACAGCGCAATACACACCCATCGATGAAGCCCATCCGCTGCAAGCGCAATCCCCCTATGCCGCGTCTAAAATCGGGGCCGATAAAGCGGTGGAAAGCTATTGCAAATCGTTCGGTCTGCCTGCGGTAACCATCCGCCCGTTCAACACCTACGGCCCCCGTCAATCGGCAAGAGCGGTCATTCCTACTATTATTACACAAGCCCTATCGGATGAGGCCGATATCAAACTTGGGGCGTTATCTCCGGTACGGGATTTCACCTATGTAAAAGATACAGCGTATGGCATGATTGCAGGTGCGTGCGCGGAGAAGGTCATCGGGGAAACCATTAATTTGGGTGTGGGAGAAGGGATATCGATTGGAGATTTGGCGGATGAAATTCAATCCATCACCGGAACCACCAAGCCGGTGGCTGCCGATAACGAACGTGTACGTCCATCCGCCAGTGAAGTGATGACGTTAGTCAGCTGCAACAACAAAGCAAAAGAACTCATGCAATGGCAGCCGAAATACAGCCTTCGAGAAGGCTTGCAGGAAACCCTGGAATTCGTCAAAGAATCCATCGCGAACTATAAGACAGGCAGGTATACGATTTGAGAAAACCAGTACGCGCCGTTATTTTAGCCGGGGGGCAGGGAAAGCGCCTGTACCCTTACACCATCGTCATCCCCAAGCCGTTGGTTCCTTTGGGCAATATGCCGATATTGGAAATTGTGGTGCGGCAGTTGGCTTCGCAAGGCATTGAGCACATCACCATCTGCACCGGCTACCAGGCGGATATGATTCGTGCAGTGATCGGGGACGGTTCCAAATGGAACGTGAAAATCGATTATTCAAACGAGGATGAGCCTCTCAGCACGATCGGCCCATTGACCTTGGTGGATGGCTTGGACGATACCTTTTTGGTGATGAACGGTGATTTGCTGACCGACATTGTCTATCAGGATATGATCCGGTACCACCGCGACTCACAAGCCATTGCCACGATTGCAAGCTACAAAAAAGATGTGCGGCTTTCGCTCGGGGTAATGGATATTAACCATGAAGCCTATCCATCCCGAATATATGGATTCAAAGAAAAGCCGCAATATCACTACGATGTCAGCATGGGTATTTATCTATTCGAGCCGCGTGTGTTCGAGTATATTCCCAAAGGCCATCCCTATGGTTTTGACCATTTAATGTTTGACCTGCTGGCGGCGAATGAAATCATCGCCGCGTATGAGTTTGATGGCCATTGGCTCGATATGGGAACCCACGAAGATTTGGATGCAGCCAACGAAGAATTTTTAACCCACGCGGAACGCTATCTCCCAAATGAATCAATGTAAGCGGATGTCTTATGGACTGGAAAATCCCTCTTTTTACCCCTGAATTCAATCAAGCCGATATCAACGCCGCTACGCTGCCGATCCGTGACCATTGGTTGACGATGGGAGAGCGCACCCAAGCGTTTGAAAACGCGTTCAAAGAAAAGATCAACGCGAAACATGCTTATGCGGTGAGTTCGGGTACAACCGCATTGCATCTTGCTCTCGCCGCGTTAGGAATCGGAGAAGGCGATGAAGTGCTGCTGCCATCGCTCACGTTTGTTGGGTGCGCGAATGTGATTATCCAGATTGGTGCCAAACCGGTTTTTGTCGATATCTGTTATTTGGATGATTGGACGATTTCGCCGGATGATTTGGTGAAAAAACTTACAGCAAAATCCAAAGCCGTGATGGCGGTGCATTACGCGGGCTTTCCCTGTTTGATGGATGATCTGACGGCGGTCGCGAAAGAACACAATCTCTTTCTGATCGAAGACTGCGCTCATTCGTTGGTGACCAAGCACAAAGATACCTATTTGGGCTGCTGGGGGGATGTGGGCTGCTTCAGTTTCTTCAGTAATAAAAACATGACCACCGGCGAAGGCGGCATGGTGGTCACCAACCGTGATGACACTGCTGAACAAATCCGTTTGCTGCGTTCGCATGGAATGACCACGTTAACGCTAGACCGCCACCAAGGCCGCGCCTTCCGCTATGATGTCGTAAAACACGGCTACAACTACCGCATGGATGAAATCCGCAGCGCTTTGGGATTAAGCCAGCTGATGCGCTTGGATGACTTCTTATCCCGAAGACGACAGGTGTACCAATGGTATGTGGAAGCGTTGCAGGACATGAAAGAAATTCATTTGCCGTTCCAGCATTTAAACTATCCCAACGTTGGATATCACATCTTTCCCATCCGCTTAAAGAATGCCGGAATCCGCAACGATTTGATGAAAGCGTTAAAAGAGCAGGGAATCCAAACCTCAATCCACTATCCGGCCATACATCAATTCAGCGCCTTTAAGGATTACGCGAATTGCGAATGCCCCATCACCGGGCAGATCAGTGAGTCGGAAGTGACGCTGCCGTTTTATCCATCGATGACACAAGAGCAAGTCACAATAATTCGAGATGAGTTAAAGGTGTTTTTTAGTGGGATTTAGTTCAATTCAATTATTTGGTGTAAGGTTCAACGGTATGCAAATTAGATATTGCCGCAGTATATCAAGGATATCGCTATCCAAAATGATCATTCGTCAATCAATCCATGTGACGATTTTGGGCTTTTTCGCGTAATTGTCGTGCATATACTTCACTGTCTGTGATGTCTTCTCTATCTTTCCAAATTCCAACCAATCCGAATTCCAGAAATTTCTTGGCTGTCATACCTGGGCGCCCTGAAGATGAAGTCGTTGGGATCAAAAGCACAACTTCTACTTCTTGCCCCGATTCAACAGGTAAGTTTTGAAGGGTTAGTTCGCCATCTTTTTGGATTGTTATTTGAGTACGGTAAGTTTCCATATCAGTACCTCACGTTACGCACTACATTATGATATACCCGTTTTCCTAATCATTCGCTGAATCTATCGCCCTCGCCCACCGGGAGAGGGACGGGGTGAGGGTTCGGGAGGAATAAACCTTTAATTACGCGACTGCGTTATAGGGAGCCATCGCTCTCTTCACCCTCATCTCTTATCTTCTCCCAATGGGAGAAGACGATAGACACTGCGTTTGACT
>CAYVAZ010000321.1:0-5971 GCA_964449065.1 uncultured bacterium | reverse complement strand
CCCTCACCCCGTCCCTCTTCCGGTGGGCGAGGGCGATCGTTTCAGCGATTGACTAAAATAACAAGCATATCGTAACGAATGCGGAATATCAGTAAGTAACACAATGTTTTTGGTTTAAGGAATAACGAATCGAAGCGTAAACCGTACTTAAAATAAACTATGGATTAAGATATTATGGCTCGGATTTTTTCACGAAGACAATTGTTGCTGGCAGCACCAGGATTGTTGATTACGCAGTTATTTGCTTCCTGTGCCGGGATGGGCAGAGGAAACTCTGAGTTCGACGTAAAGATCAACAAAAAGGCGCATTGGTCGCGGCGGGAAAACTGGCCGGGACAGGAATATGTGTATGGTGTCGCCGGATTGGGAGACCGTTATTTGCTGGTCAAGCATAGAAGGCAAGGTTGGGATTTTCCCGGCGGGCCGGTGTACAATGAATCGCATGGCTCAAAAAATGAAGAAAATGAAGATTTGAGCTATGCTGTGGCCAGTTATGTGAACTCGCAGGCCCTTATCCCGCAAAAATTGGGGGAATCCAAGTTGTTTGCGTATGGCTACGCGATCAATCCGCAAACCCAAACGAATTATTTGGTGCACTGGTTTTCGATTGGAATGCCGCAAACATTTCTATCCGAACCACACGCCAATATGAATGATACCACCGACGCGGAATGGGCCACGGCAGATGATCCGGTGATCGGCAAATGCTTGCGTATGAGGATGAAAGAGTATCAACAAGCGGGCGAAGGCGGTTCTATTATCAAAAATTCTTGTTTTGATTATTCTATCTAGTACTGTGTCAACGATTTATTGACGGGTATCGATCCCCCCTAGCCCCCCTTAACAAGGGGGGGAACAACGGATAACCAGCCGTCATTTTTTGATTGACAGACTACTAGTAGCAGAAATACCTTAGGGAGAGCATGATGAACGATACACAACAAGAAAAACAAAACGAGCAGCCGCAAGAACAGTATGAATCGTATGGGTGGGAATTCCACAAAGTTCCCTTGCTGTATGCGGCGATTTTGACCGCAATCTTTTACGCGTTTGTGTTTATTTATTTCAACATCTAAATGCTTTCTAAATGCTTTCTTTGGGAGGGCGAGGCTCCCGCCGAGTCAAATGACCCGTTTTGTACAATCGCTCAATCAGGACATACTTCTAAAAACGATCCGTACCTTTGTGGGAGGACAATATGAGACGCAGAGCCTTTATGGGGACAACACTCGCTACCGGCGCGATTGCCGCGGTGCCGGCCGGTGCGGTATCCGTTGATCAATTCGGCGTGGTTGCAGACGGGGTATCCGATATCACTGAGGCATTGCAGCGCGCGGTGGATTCGGGCGAAGGGAATCTGTATTTCCCAAAAGGAACATACCGGCTTAATGGGACCGTTACCATTGATCTGCAAAAGGTTGGGTATACCTCGTTGATGGGAGCGGGTACGGTCGAAATTATTAAAGACGGCCCCGGCCCCGCGTTCCACTATATCGGCACACATGAAGGCACGGCCGGGCCGGATTCATTTGAAGAGCAGGTTTGGCTAAACGAACGCATGCCGCTCATATCCGGGATCGGCATTCGCGGGGAACATCCGGAATCCATCGGCATCCGCTTTGAGCGGGTGATGCAGCCTACGCTGACGAATGTGTTTATTACCCGGTGCAAAAAGGCCGTACATTTGGTCAACCGCAACCGGAACTTGATCATCTCACACTGCCATTTTTATCACAATCTCGATATCGGCGTCCATTTTGATCACGTAAACCTGCATCAACTCATCATTGCCGACAGCCACATCAGTTACAACAGGGTCGCCGGAATTTATATTGAAGGCGGCGAAATCCGCAACTTTCAAATTACCGGAAATGATATCGAATATAATTATGATTATGAGATTGAAAATTCAGCGGATATTTTGTTTGATTCGCGCGAAGAGGGCAGCACCTTTCGTGAGGGGACGATTGCCAGCAATACCATCCAGGCGCGCCCCAGCCCCAATGGAGCCAATATCCGCGTATTGGGCGGCAAAGGATTGCGCACATCCGGGCTGTTGTCGATCACGGGGAATTTAATCGGCAGCCAGACGGATAATATCCATCTGGTGGATTGCCGCAGCGTGACGGTGACCGGAAACACGATCTACAGCGCGGCTGACCGCTCGGTGGTCGTGGAAGACAGCGCTAACATCATACTTGGCGATAACACGATTGATTGGAACCCCGACCACAGAGGCAAGCAGATGGTGGATGGATTCACCATCAAGCGCAGTAAGGGTGTACAGATATCCGGCAATATCATTGAAAACTCGTTCCACGGTTCGGAAGAAGAGGGCGGCACGGTTGAAATTTATGACAGCGAGGATGTGGCGGTATCGCAGTGCCAGATTCTGGATCCGAAATTTCGCGGGGTGGAGATTCAGAACTCGAAACGCTGCCGGGTATCGGATTGTACCATCGTCGACCGGAAAACTCCTGCTACCATGTTAGAAACAGTGCGCGTGGATAGCCGCAGTGGATCAAATGTCATCAGCGGAAACATCTTGCAAACAGGAAAATTGAACGTTGCTAGAGGCAGTGCGACGGCTCGGAATAACATAGAAACCGAGTAATTTTGGAGTTTTGGGGGATAGCATTTAACCCCCACCTAACCTCCCCCATTTCATTGGGGGAGGAAACGCAAATTCTACGCAGAGAGATGATTTATGAAGTTTCGGGTCAGAGTCAATCCAGACGGGCAAGGCGGGTTTTATGCCCTATCACTAGGCGAGCCGGAATGCAACGCGACCGGCACCACCCGCGAGGAAGCCCTCGAAAACATCCGCGATGAAATCCGCTACCGCATGGAGTTTTGCCCCTGCACCTGGACCCCGGACGGCTTTGTGGATTTGGATGTGGAAGGGTGAACCTCTGCCTTGTGAAAAACCATTTTAAGGGCGTTTGATGAAATTTTTTCTGAAATTATTCGGATTCCTACTTGTTGGTTTTTTGCTGTTGTTTGGTGTTGTCTGGTTATTCTTGAATGGACAAGAAACGTTACCCTTCACCTTGGATAATCAAGAACTCAACCGATTACTTACGGAAAAGGAAATTCAAGAGGGATACTATCCTGTTTTCTTTTACAAATACCCTCAAACCGATTATCTCATTTTCAAATATATTCAGCATAAAGTTGTTACAAGCAACAATTGAAAATTAGTCTATATCTGAAAGCATTAATCAAAATATATTGCCGTTTCGAATGTATCAGCATACAATAATTCATGATTCAAACGTTCAAGCACAAAGGGCTTAAACTGTTTTTCACTACAGGATCAACTGCCGGAATTCAACAGGAACATGCGAAACGACTCCGGCGAATTCTTGCTCATTTGAATGCGGCTGAAATTATTGAAACGATGAATATTCCGGGGTACCGTCTGCATCAGCATAAAGGAGAGCGGAAAGGGATTTGGTCAGTGGATGTGAGTGGAAATTACCGGGTATTTTTCCGATTTGAAGATGGACATGCGTATGACGTTGATTATGGTGATCCCTATTAAGGAGAAAATTAGATGCCAAAAGAAATGCTGATGTTTGATCCTCCTCACCCCGGTGAACTATTGCGGGAAGATTATATTCAGCCCATGATAGATGCAGGCAAAAATCTATCCATCACACAAATTGCTAAAGATTTAGGGGTAGGACGACAAACCCTTTCCAACCTTCTTAACGAACGTACAGGGATAAGCCCGGAAATGGCTATCCGGTTGGAAAAAGCGTTTTCAAATACGACCGCTGGCTATTGGTTGAATTTACAAAAATCTTATAACCTATGGCAAGCCAAACAACAAGTGGATGTTAAGGATGTTGTTTCTTATCCTCTTAGAGAAGAAAACACGCAAAAAAAAATGCGTGTGTAAATACATAATCCGGTGAGTCATAACGCCGCGGCTCACTCTATACACACTCTTTCACCCCAGCGCTTTGATCATGTTGCTGCCGAGGTCGGCGGGGCTGTCGCAGACGATGGCTCCGGCGTCGCGCAGGGCTTTTTCTTTTTCATCCGCGGTGCCTTTGCCGCCCGCGATGATTGCCCCGGCATGGCCCATGCGTTTTCCGGGAGGGGCGGTTTTCCCCGCGATGAAGGCCACCACCGGTTTGCCGCATTCCTTGAATTCGTTCTTGATATAGTCCGCAGCTTCTTCTTCGGCCGAGCCGCCGATTTCGCCGATCATCACAACTCCTTTGGTTTGCTCATCATCTTTGAAGGCTTTGAGCACATCGACAAAGTTGGTGCCGTTGATAGGGTCGCCGCCGATGCCGACGCAGGTGGATTGGCCGAGTTTGGAATCGGTAATCTGCTGCACGGCTTCGTAGGTTAACGTTCCGCTGCGGGAAACCACGCCGACACAGCCTTCCAGATGCACAAACCCAGGCATGATGCCCAGTTTGCATTTGCCGGGAGAAATCACGCCGGGGCAGTTGGGGCCGACCAGGCGGACATTCGGGCGTTTGGAGACGAATTCTTTGGCTTTCACCATATCGAGCACGGGGATGCCTTCGGTGATGCAGCAGATGAGTTCAATGCCCGCGTCGGCGGCTTCCATAATCGCGTCGGCCGCGAAGGGAGGCGGGACGAAGATGACGGACGCGTTGGCTCCGGTTTCCGCGCGCGCGTCGGCAACCGTGTTGAAGACCGGCAGATCGAGATGTTTTTGCCCGCCCTTACCGGGGGTCACGCCGCCGACAATTTGGGTGCCGTATTCGATACACTGCTGGGCGTGAAAGCTGCCTTCCGTTCCAGTAAAGCCTTGCACAATTGCCTTTGTGTTCTCATCCACATAAATCGCCATGCCATACTCCTATAGGATATTTCAATTATCCAGAGGGTTTATTTAATCACCCCCCTACCCCCTTGTATAAGGGGTGAGAAAACAACGCCCTGATTTTAAGACGCACATAATGCCGAGAAAAGCAATGTCATGCGGTCGCTGTAGGCGCATTTCGCCAGGGCTTTGCGTTTTCCGTTTTGCGCGACGCGCTCCCGCACTTTGGGACGCGCCAAGTAATATTCGATCTTTTCCCGTAATTCATCCGGTGAATGAAATACATCCAAGTCTTCACCGATAACAAATTCATCTTCCAAGCCCGGATTGTGGGTGGAAAGCAAAAATCCACCGCAGGCCAGTACATCATACACCCGCGGATTGGGCGCGGAAACACACTGCGGGTGAAAGATATTGAGGTTGATTTTAGCAGTGGCATACAATCGGGGTAGTTCCACGGTATAGTCAAGACGCTTTCCGGCATAGCAGTTGGATGCGCTGCCCGACCAAGCCGGATTGGCCCACTCGGCATCACCAAAGACGCGGAGTTTTTCACCGGCAATCGCGCTTAAAAAATGCTTGCGCCGCCAATAGGCCGCTTTGTTCTCGAAGAAGGTGACCGGATTGCCGCGGTATTCGAAATCGCATTGTTCCTGCAAAGGACCGGGAACCAGTTCATCCAACGCAAAAGGTTGGTTTAAGTCTACCAATGACAAGATTTCGTTGGATAGATCGACGATGGATGGATCGATCATTTTGTAAGATTCTTCAAAGGTTTGCGTGGCCTTGGCTCCCAACTCGCCAACGAATGCGATATCGATATTTGAGAAATCCAGCGAGGGATCCCCGCAGGTGTGGTCAATGCCGTATCCAGTACGGACTTCAATGACGGGGCGATTGCACCGTTCTTTTAAATACGGGATGTACGTTTTATCAAAGACTCCGATACCATCACAATTTTGGAAATCCATTGAATCATCAACCACAAACCGTTTTGGGTTATCCACAAACCAGCAAATTGACCGCAAATTCAGATCATCATACAGACTTCCATGCGTGAACAAATTTGGCGTGGTATTGAGAAAAAACGCGGTATCAAAGCTGGTACCCTTGATAAGGCGCAGGGCATTCCACATCTTGTTGCAGAAGTTGCGCCCCTGC
>CAYVAZ010000320.1:3129-5976 GCA_964449065.1 uncultured bacterium | reverse complement strand
GGTGGATGCGCCCGCCGGGTTGTTCAACGGGACAGTGACAGATTCGTTGGGGAAATCATTGTGAAAGTTAGGGCTATTGGGGTCAGACGACCACCGCAGCACTTCAACCGGGGCGCCGCCGTCATAGGAAACGGTGATGTTTGCCGCCTGGGTATCTTCGTCTCTCCAACTGGAATCAAAGGTCAAGACTACGCTATTTGGCGCGGCGTTTTCTAACGCAATTTGCGGTGTACTTAAGAATGATGTAAACACACCTTGATCGCCGGGGCTGTCGATATCATCCCATTCGTCGGGGTCGGCAACCGCCACGGTTCCGCTGCCGTTGGTGAACTGGGTGCGCTGCTGATCGCCGGCGGTTTGCGCCCACCAGTTTTTATCGGCAAACGACCAGCCGATCCACTCATCCACGCCCAAGCCTTGATCCGCGCCAACCACGCCGCTGTCGTCAATCATCCAGCCTGGGGGAGGCGTTTTTGTCCATACCGCAGAGGCCGCCACTTCTTCTTCCACGCTGTCTCCCAAAACCAAGCCTTCAAAGTCTTCTACAAACGGCAATCTTGCAGGGCCTTGCTGTGGGACTTGCGAGCGGTCAACAACTCGAACATTATCAATCGCCCACCACCAGTCATTTCCAGCATCAAACATTTCGAAGCTCAAAACCAATTCAGAAGCGCCTTCCGGGTTGTTCAAGTCAAATGTCAGCGTCTCGTTCGTCGATTCATCATTTTTAAAATCGGGGCTGTTGGCGTCGGAGGTCCAAACAAAAACATCGTTGCGGGTTCCATCGTATATGGCAACCAAGCGTGCTTTTTGGTTATCTTCCGGACGCCAGCTGGAATCAAAGGTCACCTCCAATGCGTTCGGTGCCGAGTTGGAAAGATCAATCGGAGGAGAGATTAAGTTGGTGTTGTATTGGTCCGGGTCGATCTTGACTACTCCGTCATCATATTCATCCGGGTCGGCAACGGCAATGGTTCCGGTGCCGCGGGTAAATTCAGAACGGCGTTGGTCGTCAACATTCGCCCAAGCGGAGCTGTTGGCAAAGGACCAACCCATCCATTCGGTTATTCCCCCTTCTAACCCATCAAATTCCACCTGCCAGTTTCCGGGTGGAGTTGCAGTCCAAACTTTATCCGGATCAATTTCATTTACGTTATCCGGCAGATTCTCATCTTGAAACGGCCCCAACTCCAACCCTTCAAAATCTTCTGCAAACAAGGTATTGCCTTCTGAAGTTACGAAGATGTTATCAATGGCCCACCACCAGTCGTTGCCGGCATCCAGCATTTGGAAGCTTAGAACCATTTCCGATGCGCCATCCGGGTTCTCTAACGGAAAAACCAGCGTCTCGTTGGTGGAGTTATCGTCTTTAAAGAACGGGCCATCCGGGAAAGATGTCCAAAAGAAAACATCCTGCTCGGGGCCGCCGTCATACGAGACCGTTAAAAGAGCCGCTTGGTTGTCTTCCGGTCTCCAACTGGAATCGAATTGCAACTCCACTGAATTTGCCAGGGCGCTGGAAATATCGATAGGCGGCGTATTCATGAACGAATTGTAAGTACCGGGTTCATGTTCTCTATCATCCCACTCATCGGGATCAACCACAGCTATCGTGCCGACACCTTTGGTGAATTCAGAACGGCGCTGATCTCCGGCAACGAATGACCAAGCATTTCGATTTGCAAACGACCACGCACGCCAATCGGCTACACCTCCTAGCGGGGTTACATCTTCAATTTCCCACCCTTCAGGAGGAACATTGGTCCAGACTTGGCTGGGGTCAATCGTCCCCGGGTCGGCCGCGGTTTCATTAATAAACGGACCGAGCGGCAACCCTTCAAAGTCTTCTTGCAACAAAATAACTTGCGGCAATGCCGGTACAGCAGACAACAAAACAATTGCAACTACAGAGAAAAATAATTGTCTTTTCATGGTTTCTTCCTTTCGTTTGGTTTTAAAATTCATTTAATTTAATTTTTTTATTCTACGTTAACACAGAAAACTTATGCATATATGTTTATCAAAAATATACGAACATTCCGTGAAATTTTAGGGAAACATCTAAGAGTTGATCTTCTGGTTGGAAATCATACCGAAAGTATTGACGATTGGAATAGGGAGTAAATCATTTTATTGAAATCTAACTGCCCGCTAACAATATCCAAACAATCCAAAGACATCTATATAAGAAAAACTAAAGATGAAATTTCTCAACATTGAGATCGTTAGAATTATTGAAGAGGATAGGTTACCGTCAGATCGCTATTCACGATGGTTCCGCCGACTTTGACGATGTCGCCGTCGGAGATCATGCCGTTGGTGATGGCGTAATCGATGCCGGTATGGCCGTTTTTATTGCAGTTCAGACCTCCCCAGCACATAATTCCATCCGGGCCGGAACTGGCCAGCCGCCAACTGAAGCCGCGGGTGCCGTCTCCCGGAGTACCACCATGAAATACAGTTGAAGACCAATTGTCAAAATAATCATAGGTATCAAAGAAATCGGGGTCGGTTTCCGCCAAATCGTTGAAGAAGGGGTCGGAAGGGATTGTGCTCATGTAACTAACGGGTGTTGTGAGAGGATAAAAGCGTTCGGAAAGCCGAATCTGCCCGGTTTGCCCGGTGATGGGGTTTGAGCGCGCCATGGGGTAGCCGTTTTGGTCAAGTTGGTACATCTCAAGCGCGGTTTCAATGTTGCGCATATCCGAGACAGCCCGCGACACCTTCGCTTTGACCTGCGCATTCAAGAAGTTGGGAACCGCAATGGCTGCTAAAATGCCAATGATTGCAACAACGATTAACAATTCGATTAATGTAAACGCATTTTTCATTCTCATTCTCCCCAAA
>CAYVAZ010000320.1:0-3029 GCA_964449065.1 uncultured bacterium | reverse complement strand
CAGTTTGAAGTTAAAGAGGGGGATGCGATCCAGACCGGCGATGTATTGGGGAGTATCGAAGCCTTTAAAGCGGTTAGTGATTTGTATGCGATTGTTGATGGATCGTTTCAGGGGATGAATCCGGTCTTGTTGGAAGATTACAGCCAGGTTTCGGATTTCCCGTATGATAAAGGGTGGCTGTACATGGCGGAAGGCACACCGGATGAGCGGTGCATGAACGTGGATGATTATATCCTTCTGCTGAATACCACCATCGACAAAATGCAGGAAAAAGAGGAGATGCAGCGTGACCACGAGTAAAGCGCGATATGTGATGATCGGGGGGTTTTTGGGTTCGGGGAAAACCACCGCCGTGATTCAGTTGGCAAAATACCTCAATGAGCATAACGTCAACACCGGGTTGATTACCAACGATCAAAGCACCGGGTTGGTTGATACCGCGTTGGTGCGTAAGAGCGGTTTTGATGTGGAAGAGATTCCCGGAGGCTGTTTTTGCTGTAAATTTAATTCGTTGGTCGAAGCCGCAAAAAAACTCTCCGAGCAAGAAATTCCCGATGTGTTTATCGCCGAACCGGTGGGCAGCTGCACCGATTTGGTGGCGACCGTCAGTTATCCTCTGCGCCGGATGTATGGTGAGCAGTATGTGATTTCTCCACTAAGTGTGTTGATTGATCCGGTACGCGCCGGCCGCATTATGGGCCTACAGCCCGGGCCGAAGTTTTCGGAAAAAGTTATCTATGTCTACAATAAGCAGTTGGAAGAAGCGGACTATATCGTCATCAACAAATCCGATATTGCCGACGCGGAACTCTTGCGGACATTGCGGTCTGAGTTGGAAACGCGGTTTCATCCCAAAGGCATCTTTATCTGTTCCGCACGCAACGGTGATGGCTTGCTGGAATGGTTTGATACCGTTCTCAATGAAGAAATCAATGAACGCAAAACCATGGATGTGGATTATGACATTTACGCCGAGGGTGAGGCATTGCTTGGATGGCTGAATGCCACGGTTGCATTGAAATCGGACCGCGAATTTGACGGCAATACCTTTTTGGAAGCCGCGGCGCAATTTTTGCAGCAAGCATCCAATCAGCAGGAAAACGAGATCGCGCATTTGAAGATGACACTGGTTCCGCATGAAGGATTGGGCGATATCGCGTCCATCAATCTGGTGCGGAACGATTATGTGCCGGAATTATCCGAGCGCTTGGAAGAACCGGTAAAAAACGGGCAACTGATCATAAACATGAGAGCGGAAAGTGAATCCGGTGATTTAAACCGAATCGTGGAACAGGCGATGGCGGTTTGTGGTAACCAATTCCAATTTGATTATACAATAGACCATATTGAGCACTTTCAACCCGCGAAACCGGAGCCGGAACATAGAATTGTGAATATCGTGTAAAACATCCTGCGATAGAGAAACGAATATAGAACGTATATAATCTTGACGGTGAATTTACAATCTCTACTATAAACTAAACTTGATAAAATTGGTCAACTATGACAGAGAAAAAGAATATTTTATATTGCCATTGCAAGTACGCGCGGGTTGTCGATAAAAACGTGAAAGATGAGGTATTGGACGGCTTGGCGGCATCCGGCCAACCGTTTCACGCGGCGCCCGATCTGTGCGAAATGGCATCGCGCAAAGACCCGATGATGGATCAACGTGCCAAGGCGGGTGAATTGCAGATTATCGCCTGCTATCCCCGCGCGGTAAAAGCGCTTTATAAGCAAGCGGGATTTGAATATCCGGACGACATTACCATACACAACATGCGCGAACAATCCGCGGAAGAGATTTTGAACAACGTAGGCGTGGAATCGACTTCCACAGTTGGGAGTGAGGACTCATGACGGCACCGATGATGAAAGTGGTTTTGTATGAAGGAGAAGGCGCGGTTCCGCTTTCGATAGAAGAGCGGATATCGGCACTGCGTGCGGTAATCGACAATGGCTATGAAACCGTCGTTACCGGAAGCGATTCGCTGTTGGAATTGGATGAAGGCTATTCGTATTTTGTGTTGGGCAAATTCCCGAACGGGCACCCCGACCGCTTGCAGCAATCGAATGACGGGGCGTCCTTCTTTTTTGAATCGCTGGAAGATATCAGTTTGGATACGCTCCCGCAAACGCTGGAGGAAAAACGCGAATCCATCAATATGCGAAAGCCGGGGCAGTGGAAACCGTGGTTCCCAGCGATAGATTACGACCGCTGCACCAATTGTCTGCAATGCTTGAGTTTTTGCTTGTTTGATGTGTACGGCATGGATGACAAGCAGCAGATTCAAGTGCAAAATCCAACCAACTGCAAAACCGATTGCCCGGCGTGCTCACGGGTATGCCCTGAAGTGGCGATTATCTTTCCAAAATACCGCGGCGGCCCCATCAACGGCGATGAGGTCAGCGAAGAAGATTTGCAGCGCGAAAAAATGAAGGTGGATATTTCATCGTTGCTGGGCGGAGATATCTACGCGTCGTTGCGCGAACGGCGTGACCGTGCAAAAACACGCTTCTCAAAAGAACGCGACGAAGACAAAGCGCTGAAAGAACGGAAGCGCTGTCTTACAAAATTGCAGAAGGATTTGGATATCCCCGATTCGGTGTTGCAATCGCTGCCGAGTATGGATCAAATCCAAGCCAAAGCCAAGAAACTCGCGGAGCAGCCGTAACGATAATGGAAACCGGATTGCCCATACAACCCATACAGATTGAGAAAGAGCCTGTCTCTCACGCCTGCATCCATGACTGCGGTAAATGCGGGCGTTCGAAGCATAAAGAAGATGGATATTTTGAGAGTTTCATCCGCAGTTTGATTCAGTTTCCGGGAGAAGATGAAAAACCGGTGGAATGCAAGCATACCAAAGTGGATTTATCCTGCATGTTCGGCGGGAGCGACTTCGCGGCCGGGCAGCAGGAGAAGAACACACCGACATTGGTACGGGTGAGTGACGAAGAATAAGTAAGGTGGGCTCAAAGCGAAGCGTAGCCCACCATGGATTGGCTTGTAACGTGTTGACAGATGA
>CAYVAZ010000319.1:0-6027 GCA_964449065.1 uncultured bacterium | reverse complement strand
GTACCGTCGTAATGTTCCAATTCATCGCGGTCATTCACCAGTCCCATAAACAAAGAGGGAAAATTGCCGAAGGTGCGAATTTCTTCCGCGTAATCGTCTAATATCGTTTTAAAAAAGCCCACTGTTTTTTGGGTGATATCCAGCGCTTCCGGAATGCCCTCTATTATGCGCCGGCGGTTGTCTTCCGTCAGCGGATGACTCACGCCGCCCGCTACCACCCATGCGGGATGAATGCGCTTGCCGCCCAGCCACTCAATAATTTGCTGGCCGAACTTCCGCAGCCGGATACCGTTTTTGGCCAGTTCGGGCTTTTGGTTCATCAAGCCGAAGATATTGCGTTCGTTGGGGTCGCTATCCATCCCCAAGATCAAATCCGGAGAACTGAGGTGAAAGAAACTTAACGCATGAGACTGCACCAACTGCGCCAGGTTAAGAACACGCCGCAATTGTTTGGCTACACGGGGAATGCGCACGGCAAGAATATCGTCACAAGCTTTAGACGATGCCACCAAATGACTAACCGGACAAATGCCGCAAATGCGCGCCATGATGGCTGGCATTTCCGTAAAGGGACGGCCTTCGATCAGTTTTTCAAATCCCCGAAATTGGGTGACATGAAAGACGGCATCTTTCACGGAACCGTCTTTGTTGGTGTAAATTGTGATCTTGGCATGTCCCTCAATCCGGGTAACGGGATCTATGGTGATAACATTTGCCATTGCTTATCTCCTTGTTTTTTCAGATGCGAATCAAGCGTTTATGCACCAAAGCGTGTGACTTGGCTGATTTCCGGTGTCCGTCCTTCAATTAATTCGGTCAATATGTAATCAATCGCATCGGATGAGGGCGGGCATCCGGGGATAAAGAGATCCACCTGCACTACCTCATGCAGCGGGCGCACTTTCGGGAAAAGTTTTGGTATCGATACCTGTGGAATCTGCGCGCTGATATCCACATTTTCCCGGTAGGCGCGGTCCAGCACATCATCCAGCGGAAAGGGATTCCGCATCGCTGGAACATTGCCGGTAACCGCGCAATCACCCAGCGAAGCCAACACCTTTGTCCGTTCACGCAGCAGTTTGATTTTTTCGAGATCATCTTCGTTGCTTACCGCGCCTTCTACGATTGTCAGGTCGATATTGGCGGGGATTTCTTTATGATCCACCAATGGCCCGTACACCACTTCCACTTTGTCCGCCAAAACCATTAAGCGCTCATCCAGATCCACAAACGACATATGGCAGCCCGAGCAGCCGTCCAGCCAGGTTGTTGCAATGCGGAGTTTGCTCATGATTGCTCCTTACGCATCATAGTCAGATAGGGTAAAAATTCTTTCTTTTTGTACCGGTCCGTAGATGTCCGGCCTTTTTCAATCAGCGCGCCGGTCGGGCAAACTTGGACGCATTTGCTGCACGAAGTACAGGTTTCGGATTCGCCCCACGGCTGGTTGAGATCGGTAACGACTTTGCATTTCTCCCCGCGGTTGATGACACCCCATGTGTTGGCGCCTTCGATCTCTTCGCATACACGGACACAGCGGGTGCATAAGATGCACCGGTTATTATCGGCGATAAAACGCGGATGAGACGCATCGACTTCATGCACCGGGAAGCGGTAGGGCACATGCACGTGATCCAGCCCAAGTTTTTGCGCCATGGATTGCAATTCACACTGCCCGTTCGAGACGCAAATCGAGCAGATGTGATTCCGTTCCGCAAACAGCAGCGCCAAAATCATCTTGCGGTTTTTTGAAAGTTCTTCGGATTCGGTCACCACCTGCATGCCTTCAAAAATCTGCGTGACACAGGCGGGAACCATTTTGTTTAAGCCTTTAATTTCCACCAAACACAACCGGCATGCACTCACTGAACTCAAACCGTCCAGGGCGCAAAGTGTGGGGATAAAGATACCGTTGTCGCGGGCGACTTGTAAAATAGTGGTGCCGGAACGCGCACTGACCGGACGGTCATCAATCGTGAGGGTTTTAACTTTGCTGGGATTCATGCGTTCACCTTCTTTCCCGGCCGGGAGGATTTGGTTTTTCCGCGGGGTTTACTCTTCGCCGTTTGTTTCTTTTTGCCGTTGGTTTTAATCAGTTTTCCCGTGTATTCATCTTCAAAAAAATGCAGCGTGCTTAACACCGGATTGGGCGCGGTTTGCCCCAATCCACACAAGCTGGTTTTTTGGGTCATCTCGCATAAGTCTTTCAACATTTCCAAATCGCCGTCCGTGCCATTGCCGGCCGCGATTGTTTCCAGCAGGGTTAACATCTGCGGCGTGCCCGCCCGGCATGGCACGCACTTGCCGCAGGATTCGGATACACAAAATTCCATGAAGAAGCGGGCGACATCCACCATGTCCGAGCTTTCATCCATAACAATCATCCCGCCCGAACCCATGATGGATTTAAACTCCCGCAGCGATTCATAATCGACGGGGATATCCAAATGCGCTTCCGGAATGCAGCCGCCGGATGGACCGCCGGTTTGCACCGCTTTGAACTTGCGGCCTTCCGGTACCCCGCCGCCGATATCAAAAATAATTTCCCGCAGCGTGATTCCCATCGGCACTTCGATGAGCCCCGTATTCTTAACTTGACCGGCCAACGCGAAGACTTTGGTGCCTTTGCTGCAGTCGGTTCCTTTACCGGCGTACCATTCGGCCCCGTTTCGTAAAATCGGAGGGACATTGGCATAGGTTTCCACATTGTTGATGAGCGTTGGGCAACCCCATACACCAAGCTCAGCCGGGTAGGGAGGGCGCGGCCGCGGCGTTCCCCTTAATCCCTGAATCGAAGCGATCAGCGCGGTCTCTTCTCCACAAACAAACGCCCCCGCCCCAAGGCGAATTTCAATTGAGAAACTGAAGGGAGAGCCTAAAATGCTGTCTCCCAACAAATTGTATCGTCTGGCTTGGTTGATGGCTTTGCGCAGGCGGGCAATCGCCAGCGGATATTCCGCGCGAACGTATACATAGCCGTACTGTGCGCCGACAGCCATGGCAGCGATGGCCATGCCTTCGATCACTCGGTGGGGGTCGCTCTCTAATATACAGCGGTCCATAAACGCGCCGGGGTCGCCTTCGTCGGCGTTACAGACCACATATTTGGTTTTTCCATCCGCCTTTTCAACGGTTCCCCACTTGAGGCCGGTGGGATACCCGCCGCCGCCGCGCCCGCGCAGACCGCTGTCGGTAACAATGTCGATAATCTCATTGGAACCGCGGTCGGAGATGCAGTCAATTAAGGCTTCATAACCGCCGGCATTTAAATAATCGTCCAGGTTTTCGGGATCAATGCAGCCGCTGTTCTCCAACACCACTTTTTCTTGCCTGCTGAAGAACGGGATGGAGGTATCGCACACGATCGACGATACTGGTTTTTTATCCAGGCTGCTGATGATCTTGTCCGCATGTTCGGATTTCACCATCTCATACATCACTTTATCGTGATCAACCGAGACAAGCGGCCCTTTCGAGCAGAGCCCCATACAGCCCACGCCCCGAACCAGACAGTCGTGCTGCAAGCCTTTTTCTTTCACCGTCGATTGCATCGATTCGATGAGTTGCCCGCTGCCCGCCGAAACACATCCCGCCGCCGCACACACATTGACATGGTGTTTGTACGAATTCAGCTTTTTGCCGTGCTTGTGGATTTGTTCTCTCAGTTCTTCCGGTGTCATGATTCTCTCCACTCTTCTATGCGTTTGACCACGTCATCTGGGTTTTGATAGCCGATTAAATCTTCGTCATAAACAACCACCGGCGCCAGGCCGCACGCACCAACACACCGGGCGGTCAAGAACGACACTTTGTTATCCGGTGTGGTTTCATCCGGTTTTAATCCGCATTTGGAATCCACCGCATTCATGATTTCCGGTACTCCTTTGATATAACAAGCCGTGCCCGTGCAGACCACGCAAGTATGATCGCCCTGCGGTTTCATATTAAAGTAATGATAAAACGTTGCCACGCCATAAATTTGACTGAGCGGAACCCGCAATCCCCGCGCGACAAAATGAAAGGCCGTTTCATCCAAATACCCAAACAACTCTTGCACCGTGTGGAGCGTTTCAATCAGTGCATGCGGTTTGTAGCCGTATTTCCGCATGGTGGTGTTCACTCGCTTCCAGCGTTTGTCGTCGGAAGGAAGTTCGGGAGGGGAAGTATCAATTTGCATAACCTTTTCCATAAGAAAAATTCCTTTTCCACTGCCCTCGGTTTACGAACAGAAAAGTGGTCTGCCTCCGTCGCAGGCTGGATCGTGAACCGTTCACATAAATTTTATCTACGCAATAAAATATTTCAAGTATAATAGATAAAAATATATCTTATTCATTATTAGTCGGTAACTCCTTTCCTTTGCATCTCCCCTAACTTGATAAATTGGATTCATCTTCTCACCTTTCAGCCGATTGCAAATGATGATTTTCGATTTCATCAATAAGATATGATGTTTTTATCATTTCGATTTTGCCATTGGATGAGGTTATTTGTCTGCTGTGAATGGAAAAGGAAGAGGATTGGAGATGATGAAACTGTTTTATTTCGGGTAGAGTAAGATTTTTATTTAACTATTTCCCGATACTTGAAACATTCAGTAAAATAGCAAAGTTCAACTGCTCTACTGGAGCCAATCCCCAATTCTTCTGATTGGTAACGGCTCATTTCCACAACGGTATGTAAGAAACTCACGCGTTGCAAATGGTAGAATTCCATTGATCCCGATGCGAATCTGAAGTCTGGTGTATGAAACCGCAGCGTCTTCCTTTCACGCTGGAATCACGCCGCGTATACTCGGGAATTCAAACCGCAAGTGGTATCATAGTTTTTGCTTCATTTTTATTCATCCACGATTCAAAGAAGGATCATCGATGCCGAAACGTTTATTGCTGTTAACAGAAGGGAATTTGGGAGTATTCAACTCGAAAACCGCCGTATCGCTGATGCGCTATGTGCCCGAACAAGTGGTTGGGGTGTTGGACAGCCATTTTGCCGGGCAAAGTACAAAAACGCTATTGGGCATCGATCAAGACGTTCCAATATTCACCTCTTTACAAGAAGCACAATCGGTTCAGCCAAATGTTCTGGTTATCGGAGTGGCGCCGCAAGGGGGAACCGTTGGAAGCGATTGGATGAACATCATAATAGAAGCCATTCGGCAAAAGATGGATATCTACAGCGGGTTGCATGTGATGCTGAATGAGAACGAAGTGCTGCATTCTCTGGCGGAAGAAAACGGCGTGCGCCTGTGGGATGTGCGCAAAGCCCCTGAAAACTTGCCGGTTGCCAAAGCGCTGGTACGGGAAACCAAGGCGGTTCGCGTTTTGACAATGGGCACCGACTGCAACATCGGCAAGATGGTGACTACATTGGAAATTTACAAGGCGTTGCAATCACAAGGAGTGAACGCGGGATTCATCGCGACCGGACAGACAGGGGTTATGATCGCGCAATCCGGGATTGCAATCGACCGGGTGATATCGGATTTTACCGCCGGGGCGGTTGAACAAATGATCCTGCAACAGCAGGATAAAGAAGTGCTGGTCATCGAAGGGCAAGGCTCGCTGCTGCATCCGGGGTTCTCCGGGGTAACGCTTTCTTTGCTGCACGGCTCGCTGCCGCACGGCATAGTGCTTTGCCATCATGTGGAAAGAAAAACCACACGCGGCAATACCATCCCGATTGCGCCGTTACAAACGCATATCGATCTTTGTCTTACACTATGCGAACCGATTTCTCCAACACAAATCATCGGCATTGCATTAAACACTGTTGATTGTTCCAAACAGCAATACTTGGAAGAAAAAGAGAAGTTGGAACAAAAATTCAATCTCCCCGTTGTTGATGTAATACGGGAAAGTGCCAAACCGTTAGCCCAAGCAATCCAACACAATTTCGTTCTTAACACAACATAAAAAACCGTTTATAATAACTCATGTTACGCACTACATTTT
This sequence comes from uncultured bacterium, assembly GCA_964449065.1. Taxonomy (GTDB): domain Bacteria; phylum Hinthialibacterota; class Hinthialibacteria; order Hinthialibacterales; family Hinthialibacteraceae; genus CAYVAZ01. The sequence continues at coordinate 73 of CAYVAZ010000319.1, read as the reverse complement.
GATATGCCCGTTTTTCTGATTTTTCGCTGAAACTATCGCCCTCGCCCACCGGGAGAGGGACGGGGTGAGGGTT
>CAYVAZ010000318.1:0-6042 GCA_964449065.1 uncultured bacterium | reverse complement strand
TGGAATGCCGTGTGAGATGGCACCGATATCAAGCCGGTTGAACAACTCTTGGGTACCTTCGCTGGGATTGACGTTCCGTTCGCTCAGTTCTTTTTTGACGGTTTGGATATCCCGCTTCCATTGTTCGACTTCATCATGCCATTCACGCGGGACCATACCGAAGCGGTAACCGTGTTCGGTCAGGCGGAAATCCGCGTTATCCTGCCGCAGCAGCAAGCGGTGCTCGGAGGATGAAGTGAACAAGCGGTAAGGTTCTTCTACCCCTTTTGTGACAAGATCATCAATGAGCACTCCGATGTAGGCTTCATCACGGCCTAAAATGAATGGTTCTTCACCTTTTACATGTAAAGCGGCGTTCATCCCGGCGATGATACCTTGGGCGGCGGCTTCTTCATAACCGGTGGTTCCATTTAACTGCCCGGCAAAGAAAAGGCCCGGCACCCGTTTGGTTTCCATCCAAGGGTGGAGTTCTTGCGGGTTGGAGAAGTAATACTCAACCGCGTAACCGGCTTGCAGCATCTTCACGTTTTCCAAACCGGGGATGGTTTTGATAAACTCGAATTGCACATCAGCCGGTAGGCTCGATGAGATGCCGTTGGGATACACGATGTTGCAGTTGGTGCCTTCCGGCTCTAAAAAGATTTGGTGCGAGGTTTTGTCCGGAAAGCGCATGACTTTGTCTTCAATGGAAGGGCAATAGCGCGGGCCAATGCCCGTAATTTGCCCGGTGTATAAAGGTGATTGATCCAAATTATTGTGGATTACATCATGCGTTTTTTGATTGGTACGGGTGATGTAGCAATGGATTTGATTCTTGACTTCATAATCAGGGTGGTATGAAAACGGGGTTGGCGGTTCATCGCCCGGCTGGACTTCCGCCTGCGAGAAATCGATGGTAGTTGCATCCAAACGGGCCGGGGTGCCGGTTTTTAGGCGGCCCAGTTTGAAACCGAGGGATTGCAGCGAGTCCGCCATCAGTTGCGCCGGGCTTTCGCCCACGCGGCCGCCGGATTTCTTTGTAAGCCCAAAGTGCATCACACCGCCCAAGAATGTCCCCGTGGTGATGATAACGGTTTTGCCCGGCAAAACGTTGCCGTTGCGGTCGGCGATACCGGTGACGCTGCCGTTTTCGGTCACGACGGATGTGCCTTCGCCTTCGACGACATCCAAATTGGAGATGTTGGCGATTTCTTGTTGCATGATTTTCGAGTAAAGTTCGCGGTCGGATTGCGCGCGGGGAGAGCGCACCGCCGGCCCTTTGGAAGCGTTAAGAATGCGGAAATGCACACCCGCACGGTCAGCCACCCGCCCCATGATACCGCCCAGGGCGTCGATTTCGCGCACCAGTTGGCCCTTGGCCACCCCGCCAATTGCGGGGTTGCAGGACATCTTGCCGAGAGCCGTTTTGCTGAAGGTCAGTAGGGCCGTGCGGCATCCCATCTTCGCCGCCGCCGCCGCCGCTTCACACCCGGCATGGCCGCCGCCAATCACGATTACGTCATACATACCGATTCATCCGATACACAATTTTGGATTGGATATTCTAGCAGGGATTGGGAGAATTACAGTGGAAGTATGAAAGGCGAGATTGCGTATTCTTCAATTTACTAAATTATTTACGTTACAGGTTTCTCCCTCAAGATATATAGACCAATCTTCATTCCTGAGGATATTTTTCCTGAGGGTAACCCTCCCCATTTTTCTTTCTACTCGATAAGGCTTTTTATCTAACTTACGTAACATATTCTTTGTTTCTCTGTCTGTTTTATAACTTATTTGCTTTGATGCCCCGGCAATATAGGCGTATTGTGAATATAAACGTATTCTTTTCAGGTCTTCTTCAGTTGGAATTTGAGTTTTTCCATGATGGAAAGGAGTTAATAAAGAGACATTTTGAGATGAAACAAAGTTCTTCCAAACTTCTTCATGATGACCATTCTTTGAACCGTGATGAGGTATTTTAAACACTTCTGCCTTACGCTCCAGTTGAATTCGATTATTGATAATCGCAGACCACCCATCATCCATTACTCCCAATTCTTCCAGGTCAGAGCTCAAAAGCAAACAGAGTTTCCCTAAATTTATCAGCAACACAATAGAGGTGTGGTTCGGTTTTAATCCCCGTAAGTTTCGTAATGGTTTAAGTTTTCCGGGCAAAAGAGCTGAAATATCTTGTAAACTTCTCATAACAGCCGCTTCAGAAGGGCTCAAAGCTAAAATTGACCGCAGAATATGATCCGTACCGATTTTAGCAGAATCTTTGTGAATCATTTTGTTTTCACTTGCCAAAACAAATCGTTCAACACTTTGATTTGATCTTATCCTTTCACGATAAATTTCCAAGATTTCACAAAATTCTTGAGTGGATGATTTTATTGCACCTGGAATCTCAGAATGACCGAAAAGTAAGGTTAAAAAATCGTGGGTTTTCAGTGCTTGTGAGAAAATAAAATAAGCGTGTTCAGCCTCTTTGCATACTTGGCTTAAACCTCGGATGTGATCGGTATGCCAATGCGTAGCAGCAACATACTTTATTGCAGCAGGATCAACATTGATTTTGTTCAAATAATTCAGTACACAGGGTTGGTTTTGGTCATCGAGGCAAGAGTCTATCACAAACCATTCATTGTTTCCTAAATGGAGTAATAGCGATTCACCATACCCCCGGCCAAAAATATTAATTTCAAATTCATTTGCAGACGGTGAATCCATGATATCACTTTGAATGTTGTTCAATCAAACGTTTAAACTTATCCGCTTTTTTCTTGGCTTTTTGCTCAACGTTTTTCCATACCGGCATTCTTCTCAAGATGAGAAGTGACGTATTTTTTACTTGCCCTTTTGGAGTATATTCATACCCTACATGCCAATAAAACAACGCCCCTTCTTGTAACAGTTTTCGATCTTCGGGATTCACTTCCGATAAAGAAAATTCTATATAATCTTCAATATCTTTTCCACTCTTCTTTTCTGAATCTGGAGAAATTACTTTTGCGATAAAGTTCTCTTCATCTGTGAATTCAACCACTTCACATTCCCATCGTGAAACCGTTTTAAACGAAGGCTCTCGCTTCTCAATCAATCGGGGTAACCGGGGCGTTTTCAACTTTTGAATATCCCGAAACGAGAGCACTGTTTCCTGCGATTCATTGGAATTATACTGTCCTTGAGTTTCGTTTTGCATATCCATTTCTGAATACGGCTTTAAATCGGGAAGGGTAGGCACTTCCGAAGAAGAATTGCTTCCTTTACTGCCATAATCGGTTATTTCCGCTAAGGATGAATGATTCATTTTTAAGCCACCGCATTGATTAAATGTGTATAAATTTCTTCCCATTTTTCCAAGGTTGGTTGAAACCGTTTTTCAAGAACATTTAAAAGTTGATCTGTACCTTTTACAGAGCCTGCTTGACCCACCTCAAAATGTTCATTCATTTTGATATTTACACCAAATTCTACTTTTTCCGATGGGCATAACGTGATCAAAGTGTAACCCTTAAACTCACCGTCTCTAGGGCTGTCTTTTATCTGGAGTTCTTGCATTCCGGGCGATTCCGTAATCTCTTTCCAATACTCTTTGGGTGCAAAAAAATGACCGAATTTGTGCCATCTCTCTTCTGACCCCAATGCGAAATCAGCTTCCGGATTGATACCTACTGCAATTACAGGGGTATGGGTTAATAGATCAAAACTCAATTGAACCAATTCGCATAACCTTGAGAAATAAGCGTCCATTCTTGTTGACACAATAAATCTACGTTCTTCAACAAGTATATTGCACCAATCAATTTGAAAACTTGAAATATCAGGGTGAACGACTCCAAATGTATCCGCAGCCTCTTTAATATCGGTCTCTGTAAATATGCCTATATTAGAAAACCATAAGGGATGAAAAATCGCTGGATTAAATCTCCCAACGACAACAATTGCAAGTGTCTGAATTTGAGGTGATGTTTTACTCATAGATTTGTTTTTTTTGCGTATTCCAGAGTTAAATAGCCGGGTTGTTTCGTCTTCTAGCCGGTACATGTATGTACACTTTGCGCCTCTATGCAAACTTGTATTGCTTTATCTACACGACAATTAACTTCTTCACAAGATAATTGTACTTACTTCTCTCCATATTTTTTATCATGATAAACAGGTAAAAATTTAAACTCAAGTTCAACGTAGGAATAAACTTACTAACGTAACAACTGATCTACGATTTGTCATCCAGCATCTCCACCACGTGTTTAATTTGCGTGTTCAGCCCGTGTTTGCGGATGCCGGAATTATGTTGCAGCAGGCAGCCGCGGTTGATGATGTTAAAGACGCCCGCGCTGCCGCTTATAAAAAGATACGCGTTATGACTTCCGTTCGTAATGAGATCAATTCCCTCCCGTTCAACTTTGTTGAAATGCTGTAGTCATGCAACGTTTTCGTGATCTGCGTGAATTACAATCCCCCTATTTTTCCTGAAACATGCAGCCGTATTTTTTTAACCAGTCCATTTCTGCCGATACCCCTAAATCTTTCCCGGCCTTTTCCGACTCGATCCAGCGGTGTTTTTGCATTTCATCAAGAGCGGCCTTTTTCATTTCTTCCGTGCGAAAGACGAATTGTGACCAGTATTGACGGAAAGAATGGGCATGCTTTTGAATCCACATTGCAGCGGCATCGTTGTCGTGTGTACCTGCGGCCTTTTGAAATTTTCGAATTTCGGCAATTTGCAACGCTTTAAATTCGCTCTCGCTCAGAATAATGAGACGTCCATTCCGTATTGCCAGGTGCTCATTGTAGGGTTTGGTTGGAGTGAGGTCCATCTTGTTTTCCTTTACACCATCAAAAAAACCGAGCGCAATTCAAGTTTTCCTTGAGGTCTATAGTGCACAAACATTTACCGGCTAGATGCCGATGCTTCCCGGTGTATCATCTCTAAAACGCGCTATTTCTTCCTCAGACAAATCATCGACCAACATTTCGATACAATAAGTATTTTTATCAAAACGTTAGAGTATCCATAGCGCAAATTGCGCATGGATTTGATTGGAAGGATGGTAAGGAATTGATAAAATGGCTTGACAAAATGCGGGAAATAATGCGTGTAGGCTTTAACTATTATCCGCTTTACCGGAACAATGCAATCAATTCTTCATGAAACAGCCCGTTGCTTGCGATCACACTGGTTAAATATTCCGATTCGTTCCCGTGAAGATCTGTGATCTTTCCTCCTGCCTCGCGAATGATTGGTATCAACGGAGCGACATCCCATATTTTCACTCCTGGATCCATCATGGCATCGGCTTTTCCGCTGGCGACCAGATTGTAGCCATAACAATCCCCCCACGTGCGCTGCATCAGAGAGGTTTGCAATAGTTTCAAAACCGCTTCTTGCCCCCAGAGATTCATAAAATCTTTGTAAGAGGTAAGCATGATCGCGGCTTGTTCTATGGCTGGCGTAGTGGATACCCGGCACGGCTTCCCGTTTTGAAAGCAGCCGTTTCCAACTTCCGCGGCAATGGTAATGTTCAGCGCGGGGAACCGCATCACGCCAACCTGCATCTTGCCGTCCCATTCCACCGCGATCAATGTTCCGTACAACGGCACATCGCGAATAAACGATTTCGTCCCGTCAATGGGGTCAATAATCCAGCGCCGGCCGCTTTTGCTTTCTTCTACCCCATGCTCTTCGCCGACAATTCCGTCGTCCGGAAAGCGCTTCGACAATTCGGTGCGGATACATTCCTCCGCTTTTTGGTCCGCGATGGTTACCGGAGACGCGTCATCCTTGGTCTCCACATTTACATTCGCTTGGAAATACTCCATCGTAAGATTTCCCGCTTTTTCCGCCAATTGAATGGCGATGTCATATAATTCACTCATACAAACATCCTGATTGAGAATAAGATAAAACACCATATGCGGGCATTGCAATGCGCCCCTGCCCGCCAAGAATATCTAGTAGTCTGTCAATCAAAAAATGACGGCTGGTTATCCGTTGTTGCCCCCCCTTGATAAGGGGGGAGGGGGGGATCGACACCCGTCATTTAATCGTTGACA
>CAYVAZ010000317.1:3119-6074 GCA_964449065.1 uncultured bacterium | reverse complement strand
ATGCGCCATGCCATGCGGTTTAACGGAGTTTTTTTGGAAGGTTTGCCGCATCCGGAAGGGGTTTACCGGTATGCTTCTACCTTGCAATGGTTGGATCGTGATGATGATAGCCAATCCGTATACAAATACATTGATGACCTCATTCAATCCAAAATCGATTCTGTAGGGGTGCCGGTGTATTGGCAAGGGGATTTTAACCAAGATGAGAGACAATGGTTTTGGAGCGCGTTTAGTTCGGGTATTAAAGTACCCCCAAAACGTGAAACGGAAAATCGATTATTCGTCGATGCTGAAGTTCAGCAAGCGAATCAAGTCAACCGTATCGGTTTTGGAGATATGAGCGACTTTTTTCTAACCGATTCGGATGGGAGCCATATCAACGCCAAACTGAATTCATTGGATTCGTATTTTAGCGCGCTGATCGCGGAAAGGCGTGTTCCTTACCTATCAAACCTCTATACCCATTCATCATGGACCAGCCATGAAATACGCAAGTATTTGTTGGAGAGTTATACTCTTCTGGCTCCACTGGCAACCGAATATCTTGATTCGGAAAACAAAGTTGAACGGATTGAATATCATGCGCTGGATGGCAGCATTCTCAATTCAACGGAAGCGTTGGATGCGGAGGATGAAGGGCAGCTGCAGCGGGTTGTCATTCGCTACCAAAACGGATTGCGAACCTACTCAAACCGCAGCGGGGAGGAATGGAGCGTACCGGAATCGTTTCTGCCCGTTGTTTCCATCAAGGAAGACGGCTTTTTGGCGGCAAACGAACAGACCGGATTGATATCTTTGACGGGAACATTTGCCGGCAGAGAGTATTCGGCAGCCCGTACGGAAGATTCCTTCTTTTTGCACAGCCGGGAAGGGGTTTTGTTGGATGTGCAGCCGCTGATTACAGACGGCATGGTTTACATTCGAAACAGCGCGGTTTCGAAGCAGCAAAACATAACCGCTCTCGGTGTCTCGGAACTCACCAAGACCGGGTCGCTGCAACCGGTTTTACGCAACAGTCAAAAGGCCGATGTTGCGGTGAACTGGACTTCGCCAACTTCCCTTGAACTCTGGGTATTTGACGCGCTGCCGCAACGCTTTTTGCTGGAATTTTATGACCTTCCTCAATCCTGGTTTGAAGGGGAAAGCAGAGGGATTGAAATTACCCGCCGTTGGGAACATGAGAGCGAAGTGGAAGCCGTTTCTGCCTGGTCTGTGGTGGAAGAGAACGGCCATAAGGGGATACGGATACCTGCGATTCAAGGCGGAATGGTTTATCAAATCAAAACAGAAAACCTGCCGGAAACCTCCATGCGGTAAAATTCCATAAATTTTCCTATTTTTTGTGTGTGACCGGTTGACAGCCCCGCCCTATTTATATAGAATAACAGATAAAGTAATCTTTTAAACATCTTGTTCGGCATCAACGTATTTATTGATTCACTGAACAATTTGGCAGGGTAGGACGAGGTGTGTATTCAACACCGCTGGGCGATCTCCACGTTCAGAGAGGTATGTTGGATCGCATAAATAAATTTCCGGCTGATACGGCACCGGACACGGCAGCATTGGGGAAAGCAACAGCGTTTACATCCGGCCGGAACACCTCCTCTAAAAATCGGCACCATAAACCCGCACCGCATTAATACTCGCCCTACCTTGCCGGTTATTTTCTTTCACGCACAATCCAATTTAATTCCAATATGATTCTTTTTAAACTTCTTTTGTAATAGATTTGCCGTTTGAAGAGAAATTTCCCCTCCCAAAACGGGTACGGTTTTGGATGACAAAGCCTTGCTGCATCCAATATCCAATAACAATTGGTATTGGGTGGAGAAAGATTTAACACTCATTATGATTGCGGGCGCGGGGCATTTCGTGCAGCAGGATGCACCGGATTTGGTATCGCGCAATATAAAGATGTGGCTGAACCGCTAACCGGACAGCGTTCTAAGGCCCTTTGATAAAAATGTCTCCACCGGATACCACGCCGTTGGTTTGGTCATACGCGATGAATTCACCCGGTTTGTTGGAGACGTTGTTGTAGAACTGATCCGGCCCGAAGCTGAAAATGTGATAGGCCTTAGGAGAACCCCGGTTGAGTTTGAAGTTGTCATTGCTGTAATAGAGATAGGGATGCGGCCGGCGGGATTGGAAATAGCGTTCGACCAACGGATCACCCAAATGGTTTTCGTTTCTATGGAAGAGGTCGTCCGGCAGTTCTGAGATGTAGGCAATGGGCGTGGTTAAAACATGCTGCACAAGCTTCTGATCAAAATGTTCATCGGATAGCATGGGAAAATCGTTGCCATCGCGCGGATAGGAATTGTTATCGATATAGTAAGCCTCCACCGCGGTGGATAGCGATTTCATCTCGGCCAACACCGCGGTCGCCTTGGCTTTCACTTGAGCGTGCTGATAGTTGGGGATCGCAATCGAAGCCAAAATGCTGATGATGGCCACCACGACCAAGAGTTCTATGAGGGTGAATGCAGATTTATTCTTCATTTACAATTCCTTTTTTCAATACAATATCACGCCTCATTAGAAATGCACATGCAATTAGGAAATTGGATAAAGATTCGTATCCGCAACGATATATTTAGACATGAGCAATTAGTCTAATCCTTCCCGGGCCGCTTCTTCAGCAATCGCTTGTACCATTCCTTCTTTTTCCTGTTTTAAACCGGGATATTTGACGTTTGATTTCATTGAGCCGAATAAATCCAAGGGATTGGGTTTGGATCTTACGGTTACCATTCCATCTTTTTTGATTTCCCACAGTATTTTTTGGTTTGGTTTTAAATCCAAAACCTCACGAATTTTTTTTGGGAACGGTGGTTTGGCCTTTGGAAGTTAAAGAGGAATGCATGTTCAAATTCCTTACACATTTATTTTCCTTACATTTTACATCCAAAAATCAAAATTCGGATGGTATTTTATCGGATTACTTTATAT
>CAYVAZ010000317.1:0-3019 GCA_964449065.1 uncultured bacterium | reverse complement strand
GCAGCATCATCCTTAATTGCCGAGAACCCGGTACCCGATATCCTTGCGGAAATAGGCTCCCTCGAATGAGATTTTTTCTACAGCTTGATAGGCTTTTGAGGCTGCTTGTTCTAACGATTCTCCCATACCGGTGACGCCTAGCACACGCCCACCCGCGGTTACCAGATCATCGCCTTCTTTGGCTACGCCAGCGCGGAAGACGATGGCTTTGCCTTCGCAGTCTTGCTTTACAGCATCCAAGCCACTGATTTTCTTGCCTTTTTCATACGAACCGGGATAGCCGCCCGATGCCATCACCACACACATGGAGTGTTTGGTTGCTTGAATAGTTCTGTCTTCTTCCAATTTCTCTTTCGCGCAGTTTAAGAAGATGGGAAGAAGATCTTCATCAAACGAGGTTAATACCGCTTGGGTTTCGGGGTCGCCCATGCGGCAGTTGAATTCGATGACATAGGGTTTGCCATCATGAATCATCAATCCAGCATACAACACACCGGAATAGGGGGTTCCTTCTTCTTCCAAGCCTTGAATTGCTGGGAGCAGGATATTCTTCTTGACATCATCGATCAATTGATCATCTACAGTAGGAACCGGGCTGTATGCGCCCATGCCACCGGTATTGAGACCGGTATCTCCTTCGCCGATGGGTTTGTGGTCTTGTGATGGCGGAAGGATTACAACATTTTTGCCGTCTGTTATGGCTAAAATGGATAATTCGGGACCGGAAAGGCGTTCTTCGATTACAATTTTGTTTCCCGCTTCACCGAAAGATTTATCTACAAGGCATTGATTTATTGCGTTTTCGGCTTCTTCATAGGTTGAAGTGACGATTGCTCCCTTACCCGCTGCCAAGCCATCAGCCTTTACAACGACCTGTTTGCCTTGATCCATAAAGGATTTAACGAAGGATTTTGCCTGCTCCGCATCTTCAAATACCTCATATTGGGGGGAGGGGATGTTGTATTTTTTCATCAAATCGCGGGCAAATGATTTTGAGCTTTCTATCTTTGCGGCTTGATAATTCGGGCCTACGACGGGAATTTTATCCAAGCGTAAAGCGTTAGCCATTCCATCCGCGAGAGGATTTTCCGGCCCGATGACGACTAATCCGAATTTATAGGTTTTCGCAAACGATACGATATTGCTGGTTGAATTGATATCAAACGGGACAACGGAAGCGTCATCCGTCATTCCAGGATTTCCGGGAGCGCACCACATTTCTGTGCATAAGGGAGACTGCTTTAATTTCCAAGCTAACGCATGTTCTCTTCCACCAGAACCGACTACCAATACTTTCATAATTTCCCTCCAAAGTGCTTGCAAGAGGATTATCATTAAAAATGGTTAAAGAACAATGGTTGCATAAAAAATTATTGATGACACTCTTTACTGCTTTTTGAAAATGATCTAATATTCCTACTCTTTAAAGGAGACTAGTTCAGCAACTTTTCCAATACATTTGTGAAAAGCTTATGTTCAAATTTTGCAAAGACTTCAGAAAGATTTTGATTTTTTACTACTTTCTTCACAAGTTATCCACAGACTGAATCGTAAGATAATTTAACATTTTTTTGAAAATTCATTCTATAATTTAATTTAAAATGAAATGTTTACATTACATTTCCTTGATAAATGAATGGGGCAATAAATTATAAGTGTTTTATTTTAAAAGACTTATGAATTATCTCTCTTAGATGTTTAAAACCTGATTCATACATAATTCTAACATATTCAAGAAGTTGTTCATTTTCTACTATCTACTCATAAACAGTCATGATTCATTTAACACAGTTTATCAACAGGCTATCGCTATATGTTAAATTTGTGTTAAGAATAATGATTCCACACTTAATCTATCGATACATTTTGTAATTATCTGGCATTAATTTTTGTATAAAGGGAGGCGGCGATATGTTTATCGATATTATATTTTTCCCTATGAGGATTGTCATTCTGGAAAAGAATTGACTGGAACGCTTCTTTTATAGTACATTATTGAAAAAATTTGAGAGAGGTTAGTTTGATGAGTATAGAAGAACGTACCGCCACCTTTCAGCGGGATTTTATTCAACTGCGTGAAGAGATCGGCAAGATTATTGTCGGTTGTGAAGAGATTATCGATGGCGTTTTAATCTGTTTGTTTAGCGGTGGACATACCTTGCTCGAAGGGGTCCCCGGTTTGGGTAAAACCTTGTTGGTGCGATCTTTATCGCAGGCATTGAACCTAAAATTCGCCCGCATTCAATTTACACCTGACCTCATGCCCGCGGATATCATCGGGACAAATATTATCGATATGGCCGATACCGGCCAGCGCTCGTTCCGGTTTGAAAAAGGGCCGATATTCGCCAATATTTTATTGGCGGATGAAATTAATCGCGCTACCCCCAAAACGCAGTCTGCCCTTCTGGAAGCCATGCAGGAACACCGGGTAACGGCCGGCGGCAACACCTATACGTTAGAGCAGCCCTTTATTGTGCTGGCGACACAAAACCCGCTGGAGATGGAAGGGACGTATCCGCTGCCGGAAGCGCAGCTGGACCGCTTTATGCTGAAACAAATCGTAAAGTTTCCCAGCCGCGAAGAATTGACGGAAGTGTTGGTTCGAACCACGGATCATAATTTTGCCGAGCCTTCGGTTATTATGGATGGCAATACGGTGAATGAAATGCGGTCATTGTGCCGGGAGGTTCCGATCGCTACGCATGTTCGCGATTACGCGGTTCGTTGTGTGCTGGCTACCCATCCCGACAGTGAGTTTGCTCCGGAAATAACGAAACAGTTCGTGCGGTATGGATCCAGCCCGCGTGGAGCGCAGTCGCTGATTTTATCGAGCAAAATCAAAGCGCTGCTGGATGGGCGGTATAATGTGAGTTACAGCGATATCAAGAGCATGATTCATTCGGTATTGCGCCACCGCATTATTATGAATTTTGAAGGCGAAGCGGAAGGCATGAAACCGGATATGATCATTGATTCGATTGTGCAAAATCTGGTAACCGCGGAAAGTTCAGCGTAG
>CAYVAZ010000316.1:1190-6079 GCA_964449065.1 uncultured bacterium | reverse complement strand
AGGGACGGGGTGAGGGTTCGGGAGGAATAAACCTCTATTTACGCTACTGCGTCATGGGGAGCAATCGCTCTCTTCGCCCTCATCTCTTATCTTCTCCCAAAGGGAGAAGACGATAGACACTGCGTTTGACTAAGAATAGCCGGCTCACTACAAAAACCATTTTTCAAGCAATAGGCAATCATGGATTGCGTAACATCAGAAAATAATTTGATTTGCCGGGAGAATTCGAAGTGCAATTAGAAATAGGAACGGTTAATGATCTTCCAGTTCCACGTGATTTTGATAATTTTTCGCGTCCATGAGTTCTTGAAACTCATCCAGGTTGGAGAGTTCGATCTTCATGACCCACCCTCTATCGTAGGGGTCTTGGTTGATGAGTTCGGGAGCGTTTTGCAGGTCTTCATTTATTTCAACCACTTTGCCGGAAGCGGGGGCGTAGAGTTCGGCGGCGATTTTGGTGGATTCGATGACCGCGCATTCGCTGCCTTTTCGCAGTTCGTTACCCACATCCGGCAGTTCGACGTAAACGATGTCGGATAGTTGTTCCTGGGCGTGATGAGTGATTCCAACCGTTAAAATGTTGTCCTCCAATTTGCCCCACTCATGCGATTCGGTGTAGCGTAGATTCTCCGGTATCATAATAGGTCCTTCGATTGGTTTGAATAATTATTATTCCTAATGCAAATTCATTCAAGCGTTGCCATTGAAATCTATCTTATTTGATTAGAATATCAAAGGTTACGCAAATGTTAACCCTGTTCGTCTAACCAGCAAAACCGCCGTGAAAAAGTATACGATACAATGCTTGCAGGAAAATGAATTGTGAACATAAGAAAAACCTCCAATAAAAAACTGTACATTTCCATGGTCAGCATACATGGGCTTTTACGCGGTGAGAACATGGAACTAGGCCGCGATGCCGACACAGGCGGCCAGATTAAATATGTGGTAGAGATGGCAACCGCTTTGTCTAAACATGCAAGGGTAGGCAAAGTGGATGTGCTAACGCGAAAAGTGATGGATAAAAAAGTGGACGATATCTATGCCGCGTCCAAAGAACCGCTTTCCGAAAACGGCCATATCATCCGGCTGGAATGCGGCCCGAAGCGCTATATCCGCAAAGAGTTGTTGTGGCCCTATTTGGATGAGTTTGTGGATAACGCGCTGAAACATTTCCGTTATATGGGACGCATTCCCGACTTGATTCATGGGCATTACGCGGATGCGGGTTATGTATCCGCCAAGCTTTCGATGCTGCTGGGTATCCCGATGGTGTTTACCGGGCATTCGTTGGGCCGTATTAAACAGGAACGGCTGTTGGCGAACGGTTTATTGCAAGACACAATTGAAAAGCGTTACAACATCGCCGAACGCATTGAAGCGGAAGAATTCGCGTTGATGACCGCCAACAAAGTCATTACAAGCACCAACCAGGAAGTGGAAGAACAGTACTCACGCTATCAACACTACGCGCCGGAAAAAAAGGCGGTGGTGCCGCCGGGGACAGATCTCAAGCAGTTTTATCCGCCCACTCCCGGAGATCCGAGCGAAGAGTATGAAGCCGAAATCAACCGCTTTTTGCGTGATCCGCAAAAACCCATCATTCTTGCCTTGTCGCGGCCGGATGAACGCAAAAATATTACTACGCTGATCGAGGCATACGCCAAGCACGAATCCCTACGAGACATGGCCAATCTGGTGGTGATTGCGGGCAACCGGGATGACATAGAGGATTTGGATTCCGGCTCCAAAAAGGTGCTGCAATCCATTTTGCATTTAATCGATAAATACGATCTCTATGGAAGCGTTGCGTATCCCAAACATCATCAAGCCAATCAAGTTCCCTGCATATACCGGATCGCGTCCAAGACGCATGGGGTGTTTGTCAATCCCGCGCTCACCGAACCGTTCGGACTCACATTGATAGAAGCCACGGCCAGCGGTCTGCCGTTGGTAGCGACCAATGACGGCGGGCCGTCCGATATCATCGGCAACTGCCGCAACGGAATCCTGATCGATCCGTTAAACCAAGCCGAGATGGCAGACGCAATCTACACAATCCTTTCCAATCCACGGCGGTGGACATCCTATTCGAAAAACGGGCTAAAAAACGTAGAAAAGTATTATGCATGGGAAAGCCATGTCAAATCCTATTTGCAAGAGGTACAACCATTGGTCAAATCCGGGAAAACGCAACCGTTTTGGATTACATCCGGAAAGAAATTGCTGCAAGCCGACCGGATGCTGATATCGGATATCGATAACACATTGACAGGCGACGACGAAGCCTTGGACCGGTTATCCGACTGGTTGAAAACGCGCGACAAGAGACGCATTGGTTTTTGCGTCAACACCGGCCGGCACATCGAAAGCGCGCAAGAGATCTTGGAAGAAAAAGGCGTGCCGCAGCCGGATATTTTTATCACGTCCGTCGGTTCGGAAATTCATTACGGCCATGACATATCCCCAGACAAAGATTGGGCGCGGCATATCAACTACCGATGGCATCCGGAGCGCATTCAGGAATTGATGGAAAACTATGACGGGGTTCAATTGCAGGAAGAAGACAATCAGCGTGAATTTAAAGTAAGTTATTATGTTGATACGGAGATCGCGCCACCGGTGAAAGAAATCATTCGCGACTGCCGAAAGAATAAAATATCCGTCCGTACGATATTCTCGCACGGGCAGTTTTTGGACTTTCTTCCGATGCGGGCTTCCAAAGGATTGGCGGTATGGTACCTTTCCAACAAATGGGGTATCCCGATGGAACGGATCGTGGTTGCGGGGGATTCCGGCAACGATCAAGAAATGCTGGAAACCAGCGCGTTGAGTATTGTGGTGGGGAACTTCAGTCCGGAGTTGAAGAAACTGCAAGGGAAATCGCGCATCTATTTCGCGAAGGCCTCCTTCGCCAAGGGTATTTTTGAAGGGATGGATTATTACGATTTTCGAGGAAGCATACGCATACCGGAGGAAGTAACCGATGATGCAAGTTAATGGGTTTCCGGGTTTAAAAGAAACCATCGAAGAAAACCGCAGTTTGGTATACAGCTACTTGCATTCGCTGATCGAGCTCAAAAAATCGTTTGTTTTAAAATCGGAAATTCGCGATCATTTCAAGGATTTTTGCTCGAATAACGGCGCCTCCGAGCTTGAAAATACCCCGTTGGGCAGGGTAATTTCGAAATCGCAGGAAGTATCGATACTGTCTCCATGGATCGCGTTTGCCGTGCGGCCAAAAATCGGCAAATGGCAATGGGTACGGATTCACACGGAACATCTGGAAGCGGAAGAGATTTCACCTTCTGTCTATTTGAAGATGAAAGAGCATATCATCCATCCCGATCAACATGATGACGATTGGGTCTTGGAAGTTGACCTTCGCCCATTTAACCGAGACTTTCCCCGCTTGCAGGAATTTCGCTCGATTGGAAAAGGGGTGGAATTTCTGAACCGCCATCTATCCAACCGTGTGTTTAACGACAAATATACCGGCAGCTTGTTGCTGTTTAACTTTTTAAAGATGCATCAAATCAACGGCCATCAGTTGATGATCAATGACCGGATCACCAGCAGTGAACAGTTGCGCGACGCGCTGGATAGCGCGATCGAAATGCTGGAAAGCTCTCCAAACGGTTATCAATGGAGCGATATCGCGAAGCCGATGCAGGATTTAGGCTTTGAGGCGGGATGGGGACGAACCGCCGACCGTGTACGGGATACCTTAGAGTTATTTTCGGCTGTCCTGCAAGCGCCCGACCCCGATGACTTAAGTGAACTGCTGAGCCGCATCCCGATGATCTTTAATGTGGTCATTTTATCCCCCCACGGATACTTTGCGCAATCCGGGGTATTGGGCATGCCCGATACGGGAGGGCAAGTGGTGTATATTCTGGATCAAGTCAAAGCGCTGGAACGGGAAATGCGTGAACGGCTGCAAGAACAAGGCATCGATATCGAACCCAATATTCTGGTCGTGAGCCGGTTGATACCCGAACACGCCCATACCACATGCAATGAGGCGGTTGAGCCGATTTACGGAACCAAAAACGCCCGCATTATCCGGGTTCCGTTCCGCACTCCGGAGGGAGAAATTGTTCCGCATTGGATTTCGCGTTTTCAGATATGGGAATACATCGAGCGTTTCAGCATTGAAGCCGAAAAAGAAGTGCTGGCATCCTTGGGGACCCGGCCGGATTTGATCATCGGGAACTATTCGGACGGGAATTTGGTCGCGTCGCTCATGTCGAAGCGCCTGGGGGTTACGCAATGCAACATCGCCCACGCGCTGGAGAAATCCAAATACCTGTTTTCCGATCTATATTGGCAAGACCACGAAGACAACTATCATTTTTCCACCCAGTTTACGGCTGACCTGATCGCCATGAACACAGCCGATTTCATCATCACCAGTACCTACCAGGAAATCACCGGCAATCACAACAGCGTGGGGCAATATGAAAGCCATACATTTTATACGCTGCCCCGTTTGTACCGGGTGCTTTCCGGCGTAGATGTATTTGATCCGAAATTCAACATTGTTTCGCCGGGCGCGGATGAGAACATCTATTTTCCCTATACCAAAACCGCAAACCGGCTGACGCATTTGCAGCCGGAAATCAATGACTTGATTTTTGGGGAGCCCAGGGAAAAAACCCGCGGGCATCTGGCCGACCCCGACAAACCGATACTCTTTACGATGGCGCGATTGGATAAAATTAAAAATTTAACCGGATTTGTCGAATGGTATGCTCAATCAGAAGACCTGCGCGAATTGGCGAATGTTTTGGTCATCGGCGGGTATGTGAATGAAGAGGAATCCAAGGATTCTGAAGAAGCCGCGCAAATTCAAACCATGCACCGGCTGTTTAACGAACACAAGCTGG
>CAYVAZ010000316.1:0-1090 GCA_964449065.1 uncultured bacterium | reverse complement strand
GAAGAAGCCGCGCAAATTCAAACCATGCACCGGCTGTTTAACGAACACAAGCTGGATGAGCATGTGCGCTGGTTGGGGATGCAGTTGGATAAACCGTTTGGAGGGGAGCTCTACCGCATTGTCGCGGACCACAAAGGCGCGTTTGTGCAACCCGCTTGGTTTGAAGCGTTCGGGTTAACGGTCGTGGAAGCGATGGCCACCGGACTGCCTACCTTCGCGACATTGTATGGCGGTCCGTTGGAGATCATCCAGCATGAAATTTCCGGCTACCATATTGATCCCAATCACGGAGAAGAAGCGGCGGCAAAGATGGTTGAGTTTTTGAAGACGTGCCGGGAAGACCCGAATCATTGGACCAAATTGTCGCAAGGGGCCATACGGCGGGTAGAAGAGCGTTATAACTGGAAACTATACGCCAACCGCTTGATGACGCTGGCGCGGGTCTATGGTTTTTGGAAATACGTATCTGATTTGGATCGCGAAGAGACCCATTTGTATTTGGAAATGATTTATGGGCTGATGTTCCGGCGGTTGGCTAAGTTGCACTAAAAATCAGGTTAAAAAGTTGAAGAAATAATTGTGGAAGTAGACGGAATCAAATGTATACTTGAAGGCGAAAAATCCATTCCGGTAGTTTCTCCAAAATATTCGGATAAATCGTCTTCGGTTACCATGTTACCACCTTCATAGGAAGATGGGTTTAACGCCTTCCATTTCTGTATTTCCATAGGATAGAGAGTTGATTCATTTGCAGAGAAATACTTTTGGTAGTTGACATATCCCAATATACCAATTATGAAAAGCAAGCCCAACATGGTTAAGCGCGATTGTGTGTTCTTCATAACGCAAAAAAAAACCATCAAACTTTTTCAGGATTGTTCACCCTGAGTAGATCATTTTATAAAAATTGAATTTCTCAATTTGTTTATGTCATTGAAGTTATTGTCTCTATTCGTGTAGTGTCACGCTATATCTGATGATCTATATTGATTCTGTGTTCATCCATATTATACCAAATTGCATTGAAAATGTTATTTATCCTAAAAACAGTGATTCGTGACAAGCACCGAACCCTCAGATAAAGCGTTGA
>CAYVAZ010000315.1:0-6098 GCA_964449065.1 uncultured bacterium | reverse complement strand
CTCATCGCCCTCATCTCTTATCTTCTCCCAAAGGGAGAAGACGATAGACATTGCGCTTGACTTAGAATAGTTGGCTTGTATCAAAAACCATTTTCAAGCAATAGTCAATCATTGATTACGTAACATCAGTTATCAGTATTAAACACTACTTGAGATTCTTTAGAAAATTTTTCAATAAGTAAAGGTGCGGATGCGCCTATATTTAATGCAATTATGGGATTTATCATAATACCGGAACGAACATAAACATAAACCAATCCACCCGCTGTTATCACCAGGAGAATTCGAAGGCACCAATATAGTTTCGATTTGTAAAACGAAGGAATTTTGTTTGAAATGATGTGGTTAATTAACGTAACGACTTCAATTGCGATACTTCCAAAACAACCAATACAAACCAACTCAAATAATTCAAAATGAGAAATGGAATCCAAATCATTCATAGGCGATCTCTTAATCCAATGATATTTTCATGGATGGATGATCTTGTTTTTCTGATTGAATGGTTTGAGTGGTTGTCATTTCAGTATTGCTTAGATACTGTGACGCGACATCGAGAAAATGGATTTGAATTCGTTTTTGAAAACAATTGTACGCAATAGCCCGAATAATACCATAGAAAAAACAGGCCAATGTTAAACCCAATACAATAAACAAAGGCAGTAATATAAGATTCGTTTGTATTAAAAATTCAAAGACGGCCATCATTATCCCTCAAAAAAAACGGATCAAACCTATGATATTCATCCTATCCAATAGTATCATAATTCAACAGAATGTCTATATACAATGTTATTCGGAATACGGGGTTTGCACGCGGTAGGTTTGCGATAGAAAGCGGATGTCTTCCAGATACACCGGCTTTTCGCCTTCATACACCATCTTGCCGGCGATGTGGTAAATCTTGCTGCGCGCCCAGTCGCGGGCGACTTCAAAGGTGCCGTTGTCAAATTCAGGAATCTCAAGGTTAAACACGATATCCTTGCGTTCATTAAACGCTTCCCCCACCAACCGCAGAGGGATTTCCGTCTCGCCCCGCAAGCGTCCCCACAAACGCAGTTCGCCGTTTAAATACAGATCGGGTAGAATCTTTGGATACACTTCTTCATCGTTCACATTCGCGAAACTGGCTTGAATGCGCATCAAGACCGGATTCTCCACATAACGGAACACATTTAGGATGAGTTCCGGTACATCATGCCGGTCCGGTTCAAACCATACCCGCCCGCGGTTGCGAAACGTCAGCATATCCAGCAAATAGCGGTTGATGTCATTTCCGGTTCCCACGCTAAAGATTGAGGTATTCGGTCCGCGAAATTTGCTGAGGTTATTGATGATCTTGCGGCTGTCCACAATCCCCACATTCGGCCTGCCGTCGCTAAACAGAAGTACGATCAGCGGCCGCGCGCGGCCGGTTTCCAACTGCACCAGCGGTTCCAGCGAAGAATAAATATCCGTCTTGCCGAACGCGCTTAACGAATCGATAAAATCCACCGCCTCTTCTTTGTTCTCCGCCGTGGCTGTAATAAACGTATCCGTAAAAAAACGCACCTGTTGTTTAAACCCAACCACATTAAAGCGGTCTTCCGGCCGCAAGCGGTTCAGAGCCCTTGCAATACCATCCTTCACATGGTTCATCCGCAGCCGCCCCATGCTGCCCGATGCGTCCAGCACAAAAATCACATCTTTGTGTAGAATATCGAGGCGTTCATCCACCGCCTTCGGACGAATCCGCACCATAAAATACCCGTCACCGCCTATATGGTGATATGTCGTTACATCCACATCCACCAAATCATCCAACGCCACAAAATCATCCTGCAGTTGGGCAATTTCTTGTTCTTCCTGCTTGAGGGGAACCGAGGCGGGATCATCCGGCAAAATTTCCGGTGAAGGCAGCAGTTCGGTATCGGATGGCAAATCGATCGGTGGTTCGGATACCTCCATATCCGGTACCGGCGGGGCCAAATCCGCTGTCAACGACATCGTAATCGTCCGCGTTCCAACCGGTTCACGCGTCAGTTCCGGTTCCGGCAGCCCTTCAGATGCCCGCTGCGCGGTCGCGCCACCCCGCCCCATCAACGCGCGGCGCTGTACTTCCACCCAATCGTTGATCAAGGCTTCGCCCGCGCCCCGCTCAAAATTCGTAATCGTGTTTCTTCCCATATTTGACGCGATCACCGACCGGGCTGACCGGTCATCCACAAAATAATCGCCGTTCTGATCGCCAATGGTCTCCGGTGACGGCAAATCCTGATCGTTCAAACTTGGAAGGGATTGCTGCAATTCGGCCGCAGCCGTCAGATTCTCTTGCCCGCCGATTTGCTCCACATCTTCCTGTACCGATTGCTCCATATTCTGCCGCTCTTCAATCGCCGTTTGGCGGGGACGGTAGCGCATTTGCGTGAGATCGCGCAGGTTGACCCGAAACAGCGTTTCCATTTCCGACTCAAGCGCCTTCTCATCCGCGACTTGCATTGTGGTGGAATACATCACAAAAACCAGATGCAGAATGATCGAACCCGCAAGTGCCGCATAAAAAAAACGGTTGATGAATTGATCGCCGCGCGGTTGAGTAATCACGCCACCGTAAAAGGGAATCTTATGTTGGACAGCAGGCCGCGCCGTTTTCCGGCGTGTACGGCTGCCGGATGCTTTGTTTCTCATGGTGTTCCTGACGCTGTTTGATTCGCTGGATTGGTTTGATGAATTTGATTGGCAAAAGCCTCTTTGGCCTTTTTCGTCCATAAATGATCCGCATAGTTTTGCAGCATGTCGTTATACATGATTTGAGCATCGCCCGGTTCATCCATCGCCAAATGGCACTGGATGGCTAAGAACATCGCTTCCGGGGTTAACTCTTCATGATTGTATAAAATGGAAACCCGCAGAAACGATTCCAGCGCGTCCTTATATTCTTCTTTTTCATAGAGGATTTTTCCGCGGTCTACATAAATGGCTGCTTCCAACGCCGGATCGGGGCTGCCTTGGTTTTGCGAGGCCAGCAGGCTTTCTTCAAACAATGCCAGCGCTTGATCCTTTTGGTTCAATCCTTCGTATCCTTTTGCCTGGATCCATAATCGTTCCGGCTGAAATTGACTATCCGTGTATTGTTCCTTGAATGTTTGCGCCAACGAAAGCGCTTCGTTCCATTGCTCCAACGCAATCATTTGTGTGCCTTGCGCGACCAACGCCCGTTCCCGCACGCTGGGATCATCAAACAACGAATACGCCTTCTTCGCGATCCGCAGCGCCTCTTTGTGATTTCCTTTTTCATCGCAATGCACGATCAACCAAAACACAATTTCCGGAGTCAATTCCTGTTTGCTTTCATCAAACAATAGAGCATGAAATTCTTGATAGGCCTTGTCAAACGCGCCGGTTTTGTAATCGCAATACGCCTTCCGCAGCCGCACATCCCCGATGTTTTTGTAGTGGGGATACTCGCGGATCAAGCGGCTGTACACTTCCGACGCGGTCTCGCGGTTTTGATTGCGTTCATGAATGTAGGCTGTCCAATACAGGGCATCATCTTTCTTATCGCTGCTGTTTTCGGCATGGATCACCACCGCGAAGGTATCCATCGCCGCTTCCATTTGATCCAGCTGATACAGCGCCAAGCCTTTGCGGTACAGCAAATCCTGCCGCTTGGATGTGTTGGGAAACTGATTGAGCAGCCGCTCGGTCGTCGAAACCGCCAGCGCGTATTGCTTGGCATTAAACTGCGCGTTCACCGCACGGATGAGAACATCCTCAACCCGGTTGCTGCCGGTAAATCGATTGGCAAAATTCATAAACGTCTTGCTGGATTCCTCGTAGCGTTCCAACCGGTACAGCAAATCGCCCAGCAGGTACATGGCGTCTTCCGCGTACTCGCCGTCTTCTTGAATTGAAAACACCAGGCGCATTTCTTCCGCGGCTTCCGCCAAGCGGTCTTGCCGGGCCAAAGCCTGCCCCAGCAAATAATGCACATTGCTGCTCATCGATGGGTCCAATTCTTGTTCCAGCATCAATCGGGCCTGATTTACCACTTGCTCAAAGTTGTTGGTGAGAAAATAGGACCAGCAGAGTTGATACCACGCGCGGTCTTTATATTCCCCCGCGTTCGGGTCGGCGATAACCTCTTTGAAATAGGGAATCGCATCGGCATATTGCTTTTGTTGATACGAACACGTCCCCTGCAGAAACAAGATTCCCGCGAGCAGTTCCGGGTTCAGCATTTCCCGCTTCAGTGTGTTGGCAACCGCCAAGGCTTCGTTATATAATTTTTGCCGGTAGAGCGACCATGCGGCGCCATACTTGGCTTCTTGCGCGTGTTCGCCGTCCGGGTTTTCATCGATATAGGCAAGGTACGATTCCGCCGCGTCTTCAAACCGCTCCATGCGGTACAACAACTGCGCGGAGAGCAACTGCGTCTTTTCGATTAAGTTGGAATCTTCCGGTATAACATACTGCTCTTCATTCTTCCACAATTGATTCAGCAACGCCGTTGCTTTTTCCACTTGATCCATTTTCTCATACAACTGCGCCAGCAAGTAAGTTGAAAAAGCGGCAAACTCACCTTTTGTATGATCGCCTCGCACCGTTTGATACTTCTCTTCCGCTTGTTGATACTGCTCCAGCGCCTCATGGCAGCGGGCGGCATAAAACAACGCCGCTTCGGTTTGCGATTTTTCTTCCGTTTCGTTCAGCACCCGTTCCAGTGAAGTCAGCCCGCGTTTGTAGTCATCCAATTTGTACGAGATCTCTCCATGCCGCAGCAGTGCATCCAAAATCTTATCGCCCTTGGGGGCAAACTTGATATATTCCTGAAACCCGAACTGCGCTTCGATCAACACTACTTTCGCATCAACCGGATTTTGATTGCTTTGTTTCAGCGAGTGCTGATACAGCGATTCCGCCCGCCGGAACATGGCCGTCTTTCGGTGTTCGCTTCCGGGATATTCCTGAATAAATTTTGCAAACACTTCCGCGGCGGTGTCATAGTTTTTCCGCTGATACAACCCATTGGCAAAGTCAAAATCCTGCTGTTCTTTGCTGCTGGGAGACCGGTCTTCTTGCGCAAACGTGGGATTGATTTGTATAAGAGCGGTGTTACAAATAACCGCAAGCGTCACAATGTGTATAAGGGGATTTCTCATCATCGTTCTCTACTCATTCCCTCTTTCATCCGGTTCGGGCGGCAGCGCCGCGAACGAAACGTTCCAAACCCCGGCCTGCGCGCAGGTATCCAAAATCAAGATGGCGTCTTCCAAATCCGTGAGCCGGTCGCCGCGAATAATCACGGACTGATCCGGAAAGGTCTCGGCCACCTTTGTCAACAACAGTTTTAAATCGCCAGGAGAAATTTGGCGCTGGTTCACGATAATCGATCCGTCTTCGCGTACATTGATAATGAGTTCGCCCAATTGCCGCTTTGAGGGTTCCGCCGATTCCGCCGCCGGGACGGTAATCGAAATCTCATTTTCCAACCGCGCGAACACCGATGTTGTGATAAAAAAGATCAACAGCAAAAACACGATGTCGATCATCGGCGCGAGCGGAATGCCCGGATCATCTTCTTTAATACGTGAGGTAAAATTCATCTAAAACTCCATTACGGTTTGCGGGTGGATAGCTGCTCGGCAATCTCAACCGCCACTTCTTCAATCTGCCCGACCATCGATTGCAGCCGAGTGCGGAAATAAAAGAAAAATCCCATACTGGGAATCGCGACAATCAATCCCGCGGCGGTGGTCACCAAAGCCTGCGCCACCGCGCCCGCCAGCGCGACCGGCTTTACGACGCTGATATCAAACGCGATAAAATTAAACGCCTTGATCATGCCCAACACCGTGCCCAAAAGGCCCAACATCGGAGCAATGGTCGCGATATCCGATAAAAAGCGAATGCGCCGCATGATGGTTTCCGATTCCCGCCGCCCCACGCTTTCCATGGCGGATGTGACTCCCATCGGGTCGCTGTCACCCCGCATCACACCGGCCAATACCACTTTTGCGAACATGTGGGTAGACCGGCGGCACAACCGCACAATATCGTCATAGCGCCCTTCGCGCAGATAGTTCCGGATTTGCCGGACTTGATCAGGCGGCACCAAA
>CAYVAZ010000314.1:0-6108 GCA_964449065.1 uncultured bacterium | reverse complement strand
GGACACTCTTATGGCGCAGCTTATTGCATTACCGCCGCGCGCATTTCGGCGTGGTGCTGGGTGTAATCATCGGAACCGCGGTGTTGACCGGCGCCTTGCTGGTGGGCGATTGCGTCAACGCCACACTGCGGTATATCGCGCTGATTCGCTTGGGCGATATTCATCACGCGCTGCATCACCCCACCCGTTTTGTGACCGAGGAACTCGCAAACAACATTGAAGAAGACTATCAACCCACGCTGGCCCCCGGCTTGTATGTGCAGGGGATGATTTCGCTGCCTTCAGGCGGCGCCCGTGCCAACCAGGTGAATGTGTATGGCGTGGATGAACGCTTTTGGGAACTGAGCGCGGCAGATGAAGAGATCAACCCGTTTGCGGATATCACCAAAGACGCGGTTGTGCTCAACACCAAATTGGCTGAGCATTTAGACGTACAACCCGGCGATACGCTGATCTTGCCGATGCAGAAACCCAGCGCCATCTCACGCGATGCCCCGTTATCCACCGATGAAGACAGCACCGTTTCATTGCGGATGGATGTTGCTTCGGTTGTGGATGATGAACACATGGGGCGGTTTGATTTGCGCATCAATCAAGTACCCCCGATGAACGCCTATCTGCCGCTGGCGTATTTGCAGAATGAGGTAGAGCAGCCGGAAAAAATCAACATGATGCTTGCAGCAGATACCCCGCAGGGTGAAGAACAAGGTAACGATTTAAAGAAACTCATGCGCGATCATTGGACGTACGAGGATGCCCAGTTGTCCGTAGAGCCGCCCAGCGAAACCCCGGTTGTGGAAGTCTCTACCGACCGTATTTTTCTGGATGATTACGTCCCCAAAATCATTCAAAATTCCGTCGTAAGAGCCAATCCAATAAGTGGACTGAACAACCGCGATTCCTACACGGGAATACTTACCTATTTGGTGAATGAACTTTCCATTAATGGAAACGCGACTCCCTATTCAATGGTGAGCGCTTTGAGTATGCGTTCCAATACTATTTTTCCGTATATGGGAGATATCGGCGATGATGAAATCATCATCAATCAATGGCTGGCGGATGATCAGTCTGCCGAAGTAGGGGATGAATTAACCATCAAGTATTATGTGATGGGACAGATGCGGCAGTTGGAAGAACAATCCCGCGCATTCACCGTCAAGCAAATCATTCCCATGGATCATCCCCTATGCGACCCCACACTCATGCCGGATTTTCCCGGCATATCCGGCAGCGAAAACTGCCGCGATTGGGACCCCGGTTTTTCCATTGATGTAACCAAAATCCGCGATACGGATGAAGACTATTGGGATGAATTTAAAGGCACGCCAAAAGCGTTCATTACGCTTAAAGCCGGACAGGATATGTGGAGCAACCGTTATGGGAGACTGACAGCCGTACGGTTTACAGCAAACAGTCCAATAGAAAATGTTCGTGACAGATTCAATCAATCGCTGCATCCCGAACAAGTCGGTTTGTTATTCCAACCCGTGCGGCAGCAAGCACTAGAGGGCGTTAACCAAGCCATCAACTTTGCCCCGCTCTTTGCCGGGTTCAGTTTTTTCTTGATTGTTGCCGCGCTGATATTGGTCGGGCTGCTGTTTGTCTTCGGCATTGAGCAGCGCGGTGAAGAAACCGGAACCATGCTGGCGCTTGGGTTCACGCCCAAGCAAATCCGCGCGTTTTATTTGCTGGAAGGTTTTATCCTCGCGTGCATCGGCAGCGTCATCGGTGTGTTTGTGGGACTCGTGTATACCAAACTCATGCTGCTGGGGCTGGAAACGGTCTGGAGCGGCGCGGTCAACGATACACAGTTCGTGTTTGTGGTCACCAACTCAACCATGCTCATCGGGCTCTTCGGCGGGATATTGATGTCGGTGTTTGCGGTATGGCTGACCCTGCGCAAACAAGTCCGCGCCAAGGTGCAGGAACTATTGTCAGGAAGCATTACGTATAAAGCGGCAACAAAAAAATCCACCCTAGGCTTGTGGATTGGGCTTGTATCCTTATTAGGGGCGGTGCTGCTGGTTGCGCTTCTGCCCGCGGATACTTCATCGGCGCAGGCGGGCAAGTTTTTCGGAACCGGGGCGCTGCTGCTGATCGCCGCGATTGGCTTCGTTCATACCAGTCTGCACCGCACCGGGCAAAAGATGCAGTCGAAACACTTATCGATGAACACGCTGGGGTGGCGCAACAATACCCGGCGCACCGGGCGCAGCATGGCGGTGGTAGGCCTGCTGGCCTGCGGCAGTTTTTTGGTGATTGCGGTGGGCGCGAACAAGCAGGATGCCTCCTTGGACGCGAACGAGCCGTCCTCCGGCACCGGCGGGTATGAATATTGGGGCGAACTCACAATCCCGCTGCTGCATAACCTCAATACCGAATCCGGCTTGGATGAATTCGCGCTATTGCCGGAAGATGTACCCGATACACACTTCACATCATTACGCATACTCCAGGGTGACGACGCGAGTTGTTTAAACTTGAGCCGCGCGCAAACCCCACGCTTGTTCGCGTTAAATCCGAAAGAATTTGCCAAGAAAGGCGCGTTTACGTTTGTGCAAACGCAGGAAGGCGAAGCGCTTGAAAACGGATGGAATTTGCTAAACCGGGATTTGGGCGGCAACAAAATTCCCGCGGTGATCGATCAAGCCACCATGCTGTGGGCGCTGGGCAAATCCATCGGCGATTCGCTCTACTACACCAATGAAAAAGGCCAAGAGCTGGAAGTGGTGTTGATGGGCGCGATTGCGAATTCAATCTTTCAGGGCGGCATCATTATTGGAGAAGATGATTTTATCAAACACTATCCTTCCAGCAGTGGATACAGTTTGGTACTGGTAGAAACACCTAGGGACCAGATGCAGGAGATTGAAGAAACACTGACGTTCGCGCTGCAAGATTACGGGCTGCAATTGGTGCAGGCCGAAGAACGGCTGGCCGCGTTTAACGCGGTGCAAAACACCTACCTAACCATCTTTCAAGTGCTGGGAGGGCTCGGTTTGATCCTGGGCAGCGCGGGCATTGGGGTTGTGATGCTGCGCAACGTGCTGGAACGCCGCAGCGAGTTGGCCCTCATGCGCGCGGTGGGCTTTACGGTGCCCTCTTTGCGAAAGATGATCATAACCGAGCATGGTATATTATTACTGATCGGCCTGTTGTGCGGTGTGCTGGCGGGCGCGGCTGCTGTGGTGCCAAGCATAATTTCACGCGGCAGCGGAACCCCGGTGCTCTCAGTAGCGATTACGTTATTAATCATGCTGGCCAGCGGATGGCTGTGGATCTGGCTGGCGTCGAAATCCGCCATGCGCGGCGATGTGCTGGATGCCCTGCGAAACGAATGATACAAAGGCAGGGATTAGGGATTAGAAACGTAAATTACAATGGAGAAGAAGATGAATTTCTTATTTGTTCTATTATTGGTTTTTATAGCGTTGCCATCTTTTGGTGATGATCACGTTTTGTTTGAAGAGGATTTTGAGAAGATTGAAGTGGGCGAAGCGCCTTCGGAATTTTTGGTTTTGGAAGGCGATTTTATCGTCAAAGAACTGGATGGTAATAAAGTGTTGATGCTACCGGGGACGCCGCTGAGCGATTATGGGGCTTTGTTCGGTCCTTCACAGGCAGAGGGAATGCAGATTACCGCCCGGATTCACTCGGATAGACTAAAACGTCAGTTCCCGCGCTTTGGCGTTGGGCTGGGCGGGGTAAACGGTTATAAACTGTATGTCACACCATCCAAACGGGTGCTGGAAATCAATAAAGACAAACAAACCGCGGCCGGCACTCCCTTTAAATGGCAAGCCGGTGAATGGACGACGTTCCGCTTTCAAATACGCAAAGTAGATTTTCAATGGATAATTGAGGGCAAAGCGTGGCAAGGGAAACAAGAACCCAAGGATTGGATGGTTACGCATACCGTTACCGAACAACCCATCGCCAGCAAACCATCGATATGGGGTACACCGTATTCCAGCAAGGATATTTTATTTGACGATATTAAGATCGTATCCATAAAGGAATGAAAGCCAAAAAACGCAAGTTATTTTATAGTCTGTTAGGTTTGATTCTCTTCGCATGTACGTTTGCTTTGCTGGAAATCGCATCCCGCGTTTATCTGCAAATCGATGCGGACAATATTCGTGAGCGAATCGAACAGCATCAGGCCGTCTTGCAGCGCAGCCTGTCCGGCAAACCGCAATTTGAGTCTCATGCCTACCTAGCCTACACCCCAAGCGATGTAGTGTTATCCGCCAGCGGCGTCACAATAGCAGAAGAATCGTTCACATTCCATAAACCGGATCATACGCTTCGAATCGCTTGTTTGGGCGGTTCGACCACAAAGAACGCCTATCCCCGCTGGCTGAGAGAAGCAATGCGGCACTCGTTTCCGAACCGAAAGATTGAAGTAATGGACTGGGGCAGCCAGGGCTGGACAATGGCGGAATCCACCATCAACTATGTGATCCGCGTACAGGATTTCTCGCCGGATGTGGTGATTTTGCATCATGGTATTAACGATCTGGCTCCACGGGTGCGCAAGGATTTCGCGGCGGATTATTCCCACTACCGCAAGCCGATGTCATACGAAGGATTGTCCGTCATTGACCGCGTCGCCGCCTTTAGCGTATTTACATCATGGATGCAGTTATCGCTGGGAATTCGTCCAGGCGATCTGAATACATGGACCGTGCGTCCCAACCCGGGGCCGGTACAAGAGTACCCGGGTGAAGACACGGTAATGCTGTACCGCAATGGAATCAAAACGGTTGCTGCCATGGCAAAAAAGAAGGGCAGCAAGTTCATTGCTGCGGGCATGGCGTTTCAACCCGGGAAGAATATGAATGAACGCAACATTCAAATGGTGGAAGAACATAACCGGATTATGGAAAAAATCTCCACGAAGCACAATGCGATGTATATCGATATGCAAAGCGTTTTGCGGCATTATCCCGACTGGTTTATAGACCGCTGCCATTTACGCAACCACGGCAACAAACTCAAAGCGAATTGGCTGGCGAACGCGATTGCACACGAGTTCAATCAACCTCTATTATTAAACGTCACAAAACAACTGCCGCAAAATCCAAGCATGAAAATCCAATGGAATTTACCGCCGGATTCTTATGAGGAAGTAGCCGTTTATGTTCAAGAAGAAAAGGCCAAACCGGAGTGGATGTATACCGCCTCATTTGGTAGCAATGAGTTAGTTTGGAAACAAAATGATGAACGAATGAACGGAAAATGGAAAGCAGGTCCGCAAATAGGAACGCGATACAAGTTCTTGATTTGGAAGATCAAAGATGGAAAGCAAGTTCCGGGAGGGATCGTTCAGGTTGGCGAGATACAATGGTAATATCATTTCCATTTAGGATTGTTCATGAAGCGAGACAATAAGCCTTAGCGAAAGAAAGACTTAGCACATTTCTTGCCGGATAATCCTAAATAACATCGGTATAAACCCTTCCTCAAATGCTAATCTCTAATTTGAAATGTCCGGCCCATAACAAAAACCGTTTATCAAGCAATAGTCAATTATAATTCGCGTAACATCAGTTCCTATTGGGAAAATGAATTAGTAAAAAGAATTTGAGATCATTATGATGATAAAAATAGTTTGCCCTCCATATAAAATCACAACGTTAATTCCCAAGGATTGCGGTATTCGCGCTTGAGCCATGAGTTCAATTGGGGATGATTGGTGACGCGTTCGTTTTCGCCATCCCAAACCACCCGCTCTCCAGAGCGCAGGGCGATGTTAGCAAGATGGGGCGTGCTGGTGGCGCGGTGGCAGATTTCCACATCGCTGTTGCAGCGTTCGCGGGTTTTGATTTTGGTTAAGAAGTCGATGACATGCAGGTCATCCATTCCTTTGTCATTGCGGTCATGCTTGCGGATTTCTTTCTGCACACCTTTGCCGTACTTTTCCCGTTCGGGATAAATTTCATAGCCTCTCCGGTCAATAAACAGGGTGGCTTTTTTGCCATAGAAAAGAATTCCATACCCTCTCCAAACCTCGGGATCGGAAGAATAAAACCCGTTGTTGCGGCGAAGCGAATAATGGACATTGCAGCCATCGTATTGCATAACGGCATCTTGGGTATCCGG
>CAYVAZ010000313.1:1873-6119 GCA_964449065.1 uncultured bacterium | reverse complement strand
AATACTCCCGCTGTTATTCGCGTGCATTCGCGGTTAAAAAATGTGGTACAGACTTCCAGCCCGCAAAAACCTTTTTTCCAACTTGCTGAGGTTTACCCACAAATCTGAATTGAATACACCCCAACAGGATGTAAGAAAAGGGTTGTCATACTTACCAATCCTAAATTGAATTGGTATAAGAACGATCCTTAACGTAATTACATTGGGCTAGGGAAAATTATAGGCTGTCAGTTCCCTTCCACCCCATTCCTTTTCTGGAACATTCTCTTTTTACGAAGAGTGATAACAGCCCCCCCCATTTTCTACTCCCTTGACAAAACACCGAAAAATATCGATTCTTGTCCGAAACATATTCACAGATTCTTCTTTTTACGTAATTCTTGTTTCACGAGACAGATCTGCCATACGATTTGCCTTTGGGGTTTATGCGGTTTACCGCTTAATTTATTTTGGAGGAGCAATATGAAGAAAATTTGTATAGGGGTTTTCGCAGCAGTTTTGATGTTCCCATTATCCGGTTGGGCGCAGTTCCATTACAGCCTCAGTTCGGATTGGGTGACCGGAAACGGGGTGTATGTAGTCGCGGATGAAGTCGAGTTTTTCGGCAACGATTTGCGCGGCAACCGGGTATTGTATGTCGCCAATATCGATGGCAACACCGATCCGCTTCACGCGTGGATCAATCAGGATTTCGGCACGGATTACACCGTCCGGTGCGATGTGCGCATGGAATCCTGGTTTGACGGCGAAGACCTTAGCCGCGGCGGCGTTGCCGTGCGATTGGCCCCGCAAGAAACAGACGGCCAAGACCGTGGGGTAAACCTGCTGTTTCATGAAGATTTAAACACCGTTGAGTACCTCAACGATTTCCGCGCCTGGGCCAACACCAACGACGGCGAATTCGCTTGGGAAAAGGGTGTGATGTATACCATGGAACTCTCCGTGGAAGGAAACACGGTCAGCGGTACCGTAACGCAGGTTGAGAATCCGGACAACACCATCACTCTCGACCCGTGGGAATTTTCCGACCGCCCCGAAGGCTTCGCGGGTATCACCGGGCCTAACGTGCAGGGGGAAGTCGCGGTTTTCGATAACTTTGAAGTCATCGTAAACGGCCAAACCGTATTCTCCGATGATTTTGAAGGCGATCTTGAACAAATTCCCCAAACCGTCGGCCTGAGCGATGACTGGGCCTGGGGGGAAGGCGGCTATTGGGTGGTGAACGATGGCGTGCTGTTCTGCATCGCCACCAGCCGGCTGGATCCCAAAAAAGTGTGGTTCAATCAAGAAATTGTCGGCGGCGCTTCCATCAAAGCCGATGTGCAAATGCTGTCCTGGCATGATGAATTGTTTATTCCTGGCGCCAATGCCGACTTCAGCCGCTCCGGTGTCGGGCTCCATATTCAGCCGGAAGGCCGTGGTGGGGGAAGAGAACCCAGCGACCGCGGACCAGGTGAAGCGCGCGGCATCATGATGCTGTTTCATGACAACATCAATACGGTTGAATTCTTGAATGACTTCACTGCTTGGGCGAATTTGGATGACAACTCCATCCCGTGGGATGTCGGAACCTGGTACACCTTCGATTTCCGCTCGGACGGTTTTGTTGTTGACGGCACCTTTACCGAGCGAGACAACCCGGACAGCGCAATCGAAATGCTGCCATGGGAATTTCCCGGAGTGGAAGACCGCTTAGACGGCTTTGCCGGCTTGGGAGGCAGCACGGTTTCGGGTGAAGTATCGGCATTTGATAACGTTGAAATCCGCAACGAAGCCGGCGACGTCATCTTCACCGATGATTTCGAAACCTTTGTCAGCGTGGACCAATGGTCTGTTTACTAGTATTGTGACAATCAAAAAATGACGGCTGGATTTCCGTTGTTCCCCCCCTTGTTAAGGGGGGCTAGGGGGGATCGATACCCGTCAATAAATCGTTGACACTGTACTAAACCGTTTTATGTTGGATTTGTTTTTCGGTGGATTCAAGGGCACACCGAAATGTGCCCCGATTCCATTTTTTTTCCGGGAAAAATACGTTATAATTTAATAAAGAACACATAACCCAATTTGGAGATGTACACTTTGTGTTGAATCATCGATTTTTTCTAACAGCCAAACCGATCGTTAGAGCAGGGAACAGTTATGTATCATTGGAAAATCATCTTACTACTAAGCGTTTTATTCCTCTCACCGGCATATTCAGAAACACTGGATGAATTAAAGAAGAAAGAAAACACCGCGGTTGAGAAATCGGCAGCAGCAGCGGAAGCGGCGAAGAAAGCCGCGCGCGATGCAGCCAAAGCGGCCCAACAGGCAATCGAAGCTTCCAAGCAGGCCGAACAATTTGCCGGCAAGGCGGAAGAAGCCTCGTATCAAGCCTACCTCGCCCAAATGGCACGCTGGCGCATGGAACGTATGCAAACGCTAGAGAAACCCAGCATTCCCGATGCCCCATCCGAAGAGATATCCAACCCCATAGACCGCTTCGTCATGGCAAAGTGGGATGAAGAGGATGCCCCGGAAGTTTGCAGCGATTACACCTTCATCCGCCGCGTCTATCTCGATATCACCGGCATCATCCCCGCAGCCACAGAGGTCGAAGCATTCATCGAAGATGATTCCAAAACCAAACGGGCAAAGCTGATCGACACAGTGCTGGCGCAAGATGAAGACTATGCCGCGCATTGGGTGCAGTTTTGGGAAGACGCCCTCGCCAGCAACGGCAAGCACCAGGGCGGTGTCGGCACCCGCGCCAATTTCCGCAAGTATATTTATGAATCCTTTAAAGAGAACAAGCCGTATGATGTCTTCACCGCGCAGTTAATCGATCCAACCGCGGTCAAATACCGCGGCGGATTCGTGAAATCCGAAACCCATCAGGATTCACTGCTAACCGCCGCCAACATCGGGCAGGTGTTCTTGGGCACCAAAATGAAATGCGCGTCCTGCCATGATGATTTCTTAAACTTTAACTGGACACAAAAACGCTTTTTCCAATTTGCCAGCTTCTTTTCGGAAGAAAATTTAGAGATCATCCGCTGTGAAGAACCCCAAGGCGTTTACGTGAAACCCGCCTACATCTTCAACAGCGGCGAAGCGAATCCGGATAACTTGGATTCATTAAAAGGCCGCCTCAGTGAAGTTACCCGCTTCTTGGTTGACCCGGCCAATCCGCGCTTTGCCCGGGCATTCGTCAACCGCTTATGGAAACGCTACATCGGCTTGGGGCTGGTCGAGCCGGTCGATAATTTCCGCCAGGATATCCCGCCGTCTCATCCCGAACTGCTGGATTGGATGGCATACGAGTTCGCCGCCAACGGATACGACATTAAACACATGATCCGCCTGATCATGAATTCCAACACCTATCAGTTGCAGTACGATGAAGAGTTGGCCGACCGCTATGAAGACGGCTCGGATTACCCGCGCGCCTTCCGGTCGCCGCAATTGCGCAAACTGACGGCTGAGCAATATTTGGACTCACTCAATCTGGCATTGGGTGAACTGGATAAGCGCATCAGCTTTGATGAGACGACAACGGCATTAACCCTCGCGTTGGGACGCCCGGCCACACGGAATGAGATCCAAACCCTGCGCTCGGATGATGTGGCGGTGCTGCAAGCGTTGGAACTCATCAACGGCCCTGACCTGTACGAAATGGTCTACGAAGCCGACATTCAAGAGCATTTGGCCGGGATTGAAGACGCGGAAAAAGCGGTCGAAACCGTATTTATGAGCATGTATTCAAGACCACCCAGTGAGGACGAACTGAAATTCACACTCAAATTCTTCGGCCCGGATATCGATGAGAAAGAATGGTCGGATATTTTATGGTCACTCGCGGTATCGCCAGAATTTCAATACATAAGGTAACCGTAAAGTGATTAATGTAGGGTGGGCTCAAAGCGAAGCGTAGCCCACCACTCGCGCAAGCAAGACTGGGGAATACGAGGCTCCCGCCGAGCCAGGTTTTGGAGGGCGAGGCTCCCGCCGGGCCAGGTTTTGGAGGGCGAGGCTCCCGCCGAGCCGGAAGCACAGTTTGATTAGCTTAGGACGCGAGCAGGGTGGAACCAAACGTCCCTGCTACCCCTAGCACCCCTCCAACAAACCAGCCATAGAGTGATCCTGCATAGGTCATCACCACGGTTGAGGGTGTAGGAAGAAATACATCCGCCACCAAGAGAAGGAATAAGAGTACGCCTGTGGATATTCCGCCGGATTGACTAATTTCATTTATGTCCTCTAT
>CAYVAZ010000313.1:0-1863 GCA_964449065.1 uncultured bacterium | reverse complement strand
GGAGGGCGAGGCTCCCGCCGAGCCGGAAGCACAGTTTGATTAGCTTAGGACGTATTATTTTTTGAATAGATATTAACAAAAAGGGAGGTAAACAACATGAATTCTCCTAAAAATACAAACCGAAGAGACTTTTTAAAGCAATCCGCATTGGCGGCGGGGGCCGTCTCTGTGGGTACACAAGCATGGGGGATGCTGGGCGGTGAAGGCCTGAAAAAGCCGGTTGATCCCAAAGCCGATTCCATGATTCTGATCTGGCTGCCCGGCGGCATCGCGCAGAATGATACTTGGGACCCCAAACCCTACACCCCCTACCGCAAAGGCATGAAAGGCAGTGAGATTTTCTCCACCTGCGAAACCATCCCCACCGCGGCCGACGGCATTTTTCTCGGCGAAGGGCTTGAAACCATCGCCGGCGTGATGGACAAAGGCGCCATCCTGCGCACCTTGGTATCCGACACCAAATTCGGCGCCATCCATCTCAAAGCGCAGCATTATCAGATGACGAGTTATGAGTTCCCCGCGGGCGTGCAGGTGCCGTCGATGGGCTCGATGGTGGCGCGTTCTCTTGGACGGCGTCATGAGTTTGTGCCCGCCTACATCGATATCGGCCGCGACATCAATACCAGCGATCAAGAAATGCAGTTTATCGCCAACTACCAAGGCCCCGGCTTTTTGGGCGTGAAATACGCCCCCTTCATGATTCCCGAACCGAGCGAGGGCATGCCCACTCTCAACGCGGTTGCCGGTATGAAGATGGACCGCTTGGACCGCCGCCAAAGTTATCTCGAAGCCATCAGCGGCATGACCCGCGAAGAATTGCGCGAAGCCAACAAGGTTAAAGACTATATGACTGTCATGGAAGAAGCCCGCGCCATGATGGATTCACCCGTCAAACGCGCGTTTGATTTGGAAGAAGAAAGCGAAGATACCATAAAGAAATACGACAAAGGCCACCGCTTCGGTTTGGGCTGTTTGCTGGCAAGACGGCTGGTCGAAGAAGGCGCGCGCTTTATCGAAGTCGAATACCAATACGCGCCGTTTAAAGGCTTTGACATGCACGAAAACGCCCAACAGCGCATGGTCGATATGAAAAAACAGATCGACAGCCCCATCGGCACCTTGATCAAAGACCTGGATGAACGCGGCCTTTTGGAACGCACGCTGGTTGTGATCATGACCGAATTCGGCCGTACGATAGCGGATAAACCCAAAGCGGGTACGGAAGAGTTCGGCTTTAAAGAAGACGCCACCGGCGATGACCTGATTATTAATGACATCAGCATGTATGGCCATCACGGCCACTTCAGCAGCTGCTCGAACATGCTCTTCTTCGGCGGCGGCTTTAAGCAGGGCTACATCCACGGCGCCACCGCTGAGGAACACCCGATGAAGCCCATCGAAAAGCCAGAGAAGTTGATCGATGTGTACGCCACCATCTACAAGGCGCTGGGCATCCCGGCGGATACCTATTACATCACCGAAGAACGCCCCTTCTACGTCACCAAAGACGGCGAGGGCGAACCGATTGAAGATTTGCTTGCTTAATCCGAATGAATACCCTGAACGAACAAGCGCTCAACCGGGCGCCTAGTTATTGTAATAGAGCATCCGTTTGAAAAAAAATCCCCCTCCAAAATCTGGTAGGGTTAGGGAGGGTTGGTCAGACTTTGTGAGAAAACGCCTGCCCCCAATCTTAGAAGTCTGACAACAAAGAAATGATGGATGATACCAAGCCGCATAGAAAAAGTGAGTGATCGTTCACGCAACCATACGGGAAAATGAAACTGTAGAGTGGGCTCAACACTCTTAAAACGATGATTACGCTTCATATCAAAGCGGGTGTATGCCTGAATCCAATCGAAC
>CAYVAZ010000312.1:0-6146 GCA_964449065.1 uncultured bacterium | reverse complement strand
CCCACCGGGAGAGGGTAGGGGTGAGGGGTCGGGAGGAATAAACCTCTAATTACGCTACTGCGTCATGGGGAGCAATCGCTCTCATCGCCCTCATCTCTTATCTTCTCCCAAAGGGCTACTCTCCGTACACAAATCATCTTGAGTCACAGATGTCCCTGAATGATTTAAACCGCGAATACACGCCAATAAACGCGAATAACGACTTTGCCGATTTCAGTCCATCGGATTTCAACCACTATATCGTCTATCATGGACGCGAATAAGCTGGGATATTTTCTATTTCATGAAATAGGGTTGGTTTGAATCGGGCAAGTTTACCGGTATGGCATAGAGATTGACACACCGGCTGGAAGCCGATGCTCCCCGCCACTTTTAGAACTTTGCGTACCATAAAAAGATAACTACGGAGAGTAGCCCAAAGGGAGAAGACGATAGACACTGCGTTTGAGTTAGAATAGTTGGTTCACAACAAAAACCATTTTTCAAACAATAGTCAATCATTATTTGCGTAACATCAATTATCATATCTATTATCGAAATTCCCCCCAATCTAAACCTAACTTAGTTATCCATTTAACTATATAATAGATATCCAAAATGATTCAATTTCTTATTTAGGGTTTCGAAATTTGAGTAACCATGATGTGGATTTGATTCGATGAATACAAAACTTCCTCACCTCAGCGAAGCAACATTGATTCGTATGTCTAGATATTTAAATATCTTAGAGTTGTATCAAGAGCAGGAAATTAGCCATGTCTCTACCCGCAAACTGGCCGAACTGCTCAATGTCAATCCGGCGGTTGTGAAACAGGATTTTCTTCCATTGAACGTAAAAGGCCAAACCGGCGTTGGATATTCTGTCCCGGAATTACTGAGCGAAATCAAAGATGTTCTTCTGTCCCGTGGTACAATGACCCTCGGCATCGCGGGCTTCGGTAACATCGGCCAAGCATTAGCGAATTACCATTCGTTCGAGCGCCAGGGATTTCAAATCAAAGCCATCTTCGATACCAACCCTCGTTTGCTGAATTATTCAGTACGGGATATCCCGGTCGATGACGCGGAAAATATCACTTCCATTTGTCAGGATCGCAATATCGATATTGGTGTTATCTGCACGCCGGTGCGCCACGCGCAAGAAACCGCCGATCAAATGGTAGCGGGCGGTGTAAAAGGCATTTGGAACTTCGCACCAACCGAATTGGTCGTCCCCGAAAATGTGATTTTGGTCCATGAGCATCTAACCCGCGGTCTGCTTACTATCTCATATCACATTGCCCAAAACTATGACTTGGCTTCCTCATGAGTAAACCGCTCTTTGATCCTCAACCTGTGACTTTGAAAGGCAGAGTGGTTACGGTCTGCCCTCTTCAAATGTGTCACGCAGAAGATTTATTCCATGTGGGAAATTATGATGATATTTGGCGCTATATGCCTGTTCCACCCGCTCAATCCATAAGGGATACAATGGGCTGGATAAATGAAGCCTTGCAAACTCAACAAACCGGCACGCAAATACCATTTGCCATTGTTTCGAATAAAACCAGCCGTGCCATCGGCTCTACCCGCTATCTGGATATCCAGCGGGAAAACCGCGGGCTGGAAATCGGTTGGACATGGCTCAGCATAGACGCACAGCGTACAGGAGTAAATACGGAATGCAAATATCTCATGTTGCAAAATGCGTTTGAGGTATTGAGGGCAGTGCGTGTGCAGTTCAAAACCGATGGGCGCAATGTCCAGTCACAATCCGCAATCGAAAAAATCGGCGCGGCAAAAGAAGGCATGCTCCGAAGCAACCGCTGGACATGGGATGGAATCTACCGGGATACAGTGGTATACAGCATTCTTGAATCTGAATGGCTCTGTGTAAAAGCAAAATTGGAAACGATGATGATCCGGAATCGCTAACCCCCTTTGATCGCTTCCACCGCTTCGGTTACAGTCGGATAAATCGTAAACAAATCATCCAAATGGGTAGAAGTAAAAATACGCAAGACATGCGTGTTTAAATTCGCGAAAGCAACCACTCCGGTCTCCGGCATCGATTTGTACGCCGATAAAAACGAAGCCAACGCTTGGCTGTTAATACTGTCCATATTGGTGCAATCCACCACTATCTTGTCCTTTCCTTCCTTCAATAACCGTTTGAGGCTTGTTTTTAACGTATGCACATCGTTAAATGTGATCGCCCCGCTGATTTTCAATAGCGCAACCTCCCCCACGACAGATTTTTCGATTCGCATGATCTCCCCTTCAATCGATGGATATATCAAATACGCGTAATACCATAAAGTATATTTCAACATGAAATAAAAAAAAAGCAATCACAAATTTTCAGCGGTGTAATACCGTTTCTAGTTTGGATTGTAGAGTAAGCGCAACGATAAGCCTCAGCAAAAGAAAGACTTAGTACCTTTCTTACTTGATAATCCTGAATAGCATCGGTATTATATGCCGATTTTGCTTGTGACTTTCGTCCGTGTCCAACGTCATTGATTAAAGCAATCAAACTTGAAAACGCAATAGATTCTCTCCTAAGTTTCTAATCTTTACCCACAAATCAGGGGTTAATACACCCCAATGGGGTGAAAGAAACTAGCCAGGGGAAGAGTCAATGTCATTGACTGAAGGAAATCAACCTGAAAAACAACGCTTTGTCTCCCCCTAAGCATTTGGGGGAAATGTCCGACGCAAGGAGGACAGAGTGGGTGCGAAGAGAACCATAAACTAATATTGTGTCAATCTAAAAATGACGGCT
The DNA here is from genome assembly GCA_964449065.1 of uncultured bacterium. Classification (GTDB taxonomy): domain Bacteria; phylum Hinthialibacterota; class Hinthialibacteria; order Hinthialibacterales; family Hinthialibacteraceae; genus CAYVAZ01. The sequence continues at coordinate 3,382 of CAYVAZ010000312.1, read as the reverse complement.
GGATTTCTGTTGTCCCCCCCCTTGTTAAGGGGGGCTAGGGGATCGATACCCGTCAATAAATCGTTGACACTGTACTAGAATGATTCAACCGATTTTTTCGAAGTCGTTTCCTGGGCAATCAAACGAAGCAATCGGTAAAGCCGTTTACCCCAACGGGGTTACAGATGTTAGTCAGGGGCAGAGTGACCGAAGGGAACGCCGCCCCTGGAAATGTGAAAGAAAATCTGACCCTGAAAGGGTCAAAGAAATGAGTAGGTTCTTTTAGTCAATGACATTGGAGTAGGGGAGGGAATCGAAGTTCGATACCACCAATAATAAATAAGGAAATAATATGCCGTCAAACGTAACAACCGAAAACCTGTTCATGATCATCCCCACTTGGTTCTCCGATAAAATCAGCAAAGACGATATCCGTACAATGCTGGATAAGAACCTATCCAACACCGAACGTTATCTTCTCCCGAAACACAACTTCATTTATTTAGACGGGATTCCGTACGTGGATAACTTCATCAAGAATGAAGTCGAGCGGATCTGTCACGGCTCGCGGTTCGTTCTATCAGAACAAAACGACGGCAAAGGAAAAGGAGTCGAAGAAGGATTAAAACAAGGTCTCAAAGAACCGGAAATCCAATGGCTTTGCGTTCGCGATGCCGATGGTGACCACCGCCTTGAAGACCTTCCCAACCTCATTGAACTCGCCAACCAAATGCAGCAAGAATGCGGGGATGTACCTATATGCATTGTGGGGGGAAGAGCCAAACTGGAACCACCTTTGACCATGTACCGCGCGGCGTATGAAGTCATCCTCAATCAATGCTTTGATGCGGCGATTAAGTATGCCCTCGCGCAGCGGCAGCAAACCGTCAATCAACTCTACTACCGCCAATACCGCACCGTACCCGACCTGCAGTCCGGCTACAAACTCTTCAACCGCAAAGCCGCAGAATTTGCCGTGGAAGGATTTTCAACAAACGCGGACCGGTTGGATGTTTACCGCCTGGGTGCAGAAGTTATCCCCTACTTCGAAATCGTGCTGAATGGTGGAATCATCGGAGAGCGCCTGCGCGCCACCTACCGCGAGCAGCCTACATCCGCCTACGCCTCCATCAAACGCGCCGAATTTTATGCCGCAAAAATGAGATGGGCTTTCAACCGCTGTGAATTATCCACCGAAAACGCGGCGAAGATTCTCGATGCCGAACTCGTCCATTGCCCGCTTATTTTTGACGGCATGGCCAAAGCCGAACTCATGCCCTTCCGCAAACTCTCGCTCGAAGCTGTCAGTCAAGGCAAAGACCCCATCCCCGAATTTAATACCGGCGCGAAGATGTTGTGATCTGGTAGGATGGGCACGGTCTTTTTTGTACCCATCTTTAAGGCTTTTATCGATGGGCAAGATAAAGCATTGCCCATCCTACCCGGCTTAGCGGGATGGAAACGTACAAATTTCAAACAGTCTCTATCCGGCAGCCCACCGGAAAGACCGTTTTAACAGGGTATGGTATTAGTTTTATATCAACAACAATGAAGTATAATACCAACTGACATGTTTTTTTCTTTAATGCAGGAGGAGAAAGATATGGGTAACAACGCCATCAAGGTAGAAAGAATGAAAAAAAAATTGAGTCAATTCTCTTCTGATAAATTAGCTTTGCTTGATGATTTCATTCAAACCAAATTATCAACCGGTTCACCGAAAGAAAGTCAGTCGATTAAACAATTAGAGGGAATATGGCAAGGTCTAGGTTTTGAAAACATTGATGTTGAAAAAGAAGTTCAACAAATGCGGTCAGAAATTGATTCATCCGTAACTGAAAACCTAAAACACAGATGAGACAAATAAGGTAGCCGCGTAAAAACATTATTCCTCCGGTTCAATATTCTTTTATCATACGTTATCGCAATTACCGGAAACTAAACATAAAAAAAGCGGAGACAATCATCTCCGCTTTTCATTGTTTGACAGAAAAAATAAGCTTACAACTTCGCGACCGCGGGCGCGAACAACTTTGTCGCGACCGGCGCGTCTCCCGCGAGTGGTGCGACATACTGGCGGAACGCTTCGGTTACATTGTTGCCTTCCGGAGTGATAAACTCATCCGGCATGACTTTGGTTTTCGCCGCGATTTCTTCCAACTTCACCAACTCATACTCAACTGCATAATCGCCCACACGTTTAATAACAACCGACCCGTCGATGTTATGCCAAGTCGCGTATTGCACGGCTTTTTCTCCCACTTCCCGCGCTTCCATTGCATCGACCGGTGAGCAGCAACCCAAAAAGCTGCGCTGCAAATAGCCGTAGGTATCGGCGCGCACGCGTTTGATTTTCAATTCGTTTTTGATCACTTTAGAAAGTTCATCGCCCAATGAACCGGTGCCCGAAAGCTGAATGTTGCCATGCGGGTCGCGTTCAACATCATCCGAAAGAGAAGCGACCAACGGTACATGCTTGCCGTCCGCATCGGTTTCGCTCCATACCCCCTCAGAAACCGCCACAATGCAGCGGCCGTATTTCTTGTACGCTTCATCCACATCGTTCAAGAAATTTTCTTTGTTGAACTGGCGTTCCGGCATATAAATATAGTGAGGCCCGTCATCCGGGAACCGGCGGTAGGCCGCGGAAGCGCCGGTCAAAAAGCCGGCATGGCGTCCCATGATGATGGCAATATACACACCCGGCAGCGCTTTGTTGTCTAAGTTTACACCTGCTAATGCGAGACCCACATAACGCGCGGCCGAACCGAAACCAGGCGTGTGGTCGTTAATCACCAAGTCGTTATCAATTGTTTTAGGGATATGCACACAGCGCACTTCATAACCGTCTTCAATCGCAAACTCATTCACCAAACGGCAGGTGTCGGATGAATCGTTCCCCCCAATATAAAAGAAATAACGGATATCATATTTTTTAAAGGTCTCAAATATTTTGTGGCAATACTCTTGATCCGGCTTGTCGCGTGTAGACCCTAACGCCGATGCCGGTGTCATTCCGGTTTGCTCTAAGTTATTGGATGTCGCTTGTGAAAGATCAACAAAATCTTCATCTACAATACCGTGTACCCCGTGGCGTGCTCCATAAACGTGCGTAATTTGGCTGAACTTCCGGCATTCCAACGCGGCGCCGACCAAACTTTGGTTGATGACCGCCGTTGGACCGCCCCCCTGCGCGATGACCGCTTTCCCTGTAATGATGCTCATAAATCTCTCTCCTATGTGTTGGATTCCCATAGTTTATGATCAAATGTTAATGTTGTATTAACATTTTGCTTCAATGACTTTAGAATCGATGGGTTGGCTAAATATCCAATTTATTGTTCAGTAACTCATGTTACGCACTACATTTTGATATGCCCGTTTTTCTAATTTTGCGCTGAAA
>CAYVAZ010000311.1:0-6232 GCA_964449065.1 uncultured bacterium | reverse complement strand
GGCTGGCGAACCTACACCACAGGAAGACCTGGCGTGAACAACCGCAAGAGTTTCGTGCGCGGCGTCGGCGCCTATCTGCCCCAGCGCATCATGACCAATCAGGAAATGTCGATACTGGTCGACACATCTGACGAATGGATCAGCTCGCGCAGCGGCATCCGCCAGCGCCACATCGCGGCGGAAGGCGAGTTTACCTCAGACATCGCCACGCATGCGGCGCGCGCGGCGCTTCAGAATGCCGACATCGCTGTCGACGCGGTCGATCTGATCATCGTCGCCACCACGACGCCGGACCATACCTTCCCGGCCACAGCCACCCAGGTGCAGGCAAAACTCGGCATGACACGGGGCGCAGGCTTCGACATTCAGGCCGTCTGCTCCGGCTTTGTCTTTGCGCTGAGCACGGCTGACGCACTGATCAAGGCGGGACAGGCGGACACGGTGATCGTCATTGGTGCGGAGACTTTCTCGCGCATTCTCGACTGGAGCGACCGCACGACCTGTGTGCTGTTCGGCGATGGCGGCGGGGCGGTCGTGCTTCAGGCCGGAGAGGGTGGTGCCGATGACGGTGTGATCGCGCACGAGATCCGCACTGACGGCCGACAGAAGGAACTGCTCTATGTCGATGGTGGCCCGTCCACGACGCAGACCGTCGGCCATGTCCGCATGATCGGCAATCAGGTCTTCAAGCATGCGGTGCAGAACATTTCCTCTGCCGTGCGCAATGTCATCGATGCGTCGGGCCTGGATATGGACGACATAGACTGGTTTGTGCCGCACCAGGCCAATCAGCGGATTCTCGAAGGCGTGGCGAAGCGCCTTGGTCTTGATGAGAGCAAGGTGGTCTCGACGGTCGCAAGGCACGGCAACACCTCAGCGGCGTCCATTCCGCTTGCGCTGAGCGAGGCGGCAGCTGACGGACGCATCCGGAAAGGTCAACTCGTCTTGATCGAGGCCATGGGTGGTGGATTCTCGTGGGGTGCGTCACTCTTCCGTATGTAGGGTTTCGTTAAGAGATCGCGGCGTATTATTAACCACAACGGAGACGGGGCTCGTGACCAGAAAGATTGCAACAACATTGACACGCGCTGAAATCGCTGACCGGCTTGTCGAGCGGATTGGTCTCACACGTCAGGAATCCTCCGACGTGCTCGAACGCGTGCTGGAACTGATCAGCGCCGATCTCTCCAAGGGCAACACCGTGAAGCTTGCCCGTTTCGGCAATTTTGTCCCGCTGGAGAAGAACCCGCGGGTCGGCCGGAATCCCAAGACTGGCGAAGACGCCGAAATTTCCGCACGCCGCGTGATCACCTTCCGGCCATCCCCGATGCTGAAGGACAGTGTGAACGACAGCGGCGCGGAGTGACCCTTCAGGAGACAAGCGCATGCAGACCGAAGCCGCCAAGACCGAGAAAGCCGCCACTGCCTTCCGTTCCATCGGGGAGGCGGCCGCCGAGATCGGGCTTCCAACGCATGTGCTGCGCTTCTGGGAAACCAAATTCGCCGAACTGTCGCCGGTGAAGCGCCGCGACGGTCGGCGTTTCTACCGCCCTGAGGACATGGATGTGCTTCGTGCCATCCAGATGCTTGTCCATGAGCAGGGGCTGACCATCAAGGGGGCTCAGAAGCTCCTCACCGAGCAGGGCGTGGAAGCGGTTCTTGGCGGCAAGGCAAGACTTTCCGCAAGTCCTGAGCCGACGAACTTCGCCGACAGTCCGGCTCGCGAGCTGCAATCGCGTGTGCGCGAGGCCTTTGATGCCGAGGACGCCCCGATCATCGCTTCGGAGGCGTCGCGCAAGCGACTTGAGGACGTGCTCGCGGACATGACCGACATCAAGCGCCGCCTCGACGCCCTTAGAGAACGCCGCGCCGCCTGACCGGGACTTTCTTTTCTCATGGCCATGCTTGCGTCGCCGGTGCCGGCATGGCTATAAGGCACGCTTGGCGGAACGTGGCGCAGCCCGGTTAGCGCACCGGTCTGGGGGACCGGGGGTCGTGGGTTCGAATCCTACCGTTCCGACCATTTTCTCGCCAACTGCTGGTGCCCCCACCGTCCGGTTCGTCTGCTGGTTACGGAACCGTGTTCGCAAGGTTAACGCCTGCCTGCAAACTTCACATCCCCGCTAAAAGGAATGGGCACTACGGCCTGTTAGACGTCTGCTGATTGAGAACTGCAATGGGCGGCAAGGGGCGATGGCGACGGAAAATCTTGCAGTCGGCAAGGACTGGTCACTGACACAGCTGCTCAGCAAGCCGGACATGAACGAGGCCGAGGAACGTCTCGCCAAATCCGAACAGCTGGCCGCGCTGGCGACAATCGCACCGCTCTTTCTTTTTGCGCAGCTGATCACCTCCGGCGTGGTCATGCTGTCTTTCTGGGGCGAGGGCACCCAGAGCCTTCTCAGCCTGTGGGGCACGGTGGTGGCCTTGGCGACGGGCCTGCTCATGTTCGGCTACCGTTACCTGCGCAAATGGCCGGACACGCGCCCTTTCACCGATGAGCACAATGAAGCACTCGCGACGGCTGTGCTGGCGCTCGGCATTGTCTGGGGCGCGCTGCCGGTCGTGCTCACACCCTTCACCGACCCGATGGGCCACCGTACCCTTGGTGTGATCCTCGCCGGCACGATCTTTGTCGGTGGCTTCATGCTTTCGCGCGTGCCGCGTGTGGCCTCGTCTTTCGTCTGGCCGGTCGCGATCGGCATCGTGGTCTCGCTGCAGCTCGGCCAGGACGCGCGCAACGATCTTCTCTCAATCGTCACCATTGTGCACGCTGCCGTCGTCGTCTTCTGTATCCACCTGGCTCACAGGGTTTTTCTCGAAGAGCTGCGCTCCCGGGTCGCGCTCAAGGATCAGGGCCAGGTCATCGGCATTCTCCTGCGCGATTTCGGCGAGAGCACGTCAGACTGGCTGTGGCAGACCGATGAGGAGGCGCGCATCCGCAAGGGCACCATCGAGATTGTCGGTCTGAGAGGGCCGGACGAAGCGCGTTTTGCGGGGCGACATATTGCCGAGCTTTTCCATCCGTCCGAGGCGCGGACCGTGCTGGAGCGCTCCATCCAGCGCCATCAGCCCTTCCGCGACCTCGTCCTCACCCTTAATGTCGGGGCTGGCAATGCGCCGGTCTGGTGGTCGCTGACCGGGAAGCCGGTCTATGAAGAAGGCCGCTTCACAGGCTTCCGCGGCGTGGCGAGCGATGTCACCCGCACCAAGGAACACGAATCCCGCATCGCCTACATGGCGCATTATGACGGCCTGACCGGTCTGCCGAACCGCATGACGCTGCTCAAGCGGCTCTCGGAGGAGATTGCCGATCAGTCCGATGAGGGGATTTTTGCGCTCATTCTGTTCGATCTCGACAATTTCAAATGGGTCAATGATACGCTCGGCCATCCTGCAGGGGACGCGCTTCTGCAAAAGGTCGCTGAGCGGGTGTCTGGCCTTTGTGTCGAAGATGATCTGATCGCGAGACTCGGTGGCGATGAGTTCGCCGTGCTCGCCCGGCGCGCCGATATGGCGGAGATGGAGGCCTGGCTCGACCGGCTGATCGCCGAAATGGCGACGCCCTATGAACTCTGGGGCTCGACCGTGCTCTGCAGCATCAGCGCCGGTCTCCGCCTCGTGAATGCGTCCACCGATGATGCCGACCAGATGATGAAGCATGCCGACCTTGCGCTCTATCAGGCCAAGGACAAGGGGCGCTCACGCTGGGAAGCCTTCACCGACAAGCTTGAAAGCCGGGCACGAGAGCGCCGCGAAATCGAGGATGACTTGCAGACCGCACTCGCACGCGAGGAGATCATCGTGCACTTCCAGCCGCAGATTGCTGCGGCGACGGGCGAGCTTGTCTCTTGCGAGGCGCTCATCCGCTGGAACCATCCGCGCCGGGGCCTTGTCATGCCCGGGGCGTTCATCACCCATGCCGAAGATATGGGTCTGATCGGACAGCTGGGTGAATGGGCGATCCGCGCCTCGCTGCGTGATGCCCGTCGGCTTCCCGAGAAGGTTTCCGTGGCAGTCAACATGTCGCCGCTGCAGATACACTCCTCGAACCTGATCGCGACCATCATCAATGCGCTCGCCCAGACCGGGGTGTCGGCGGAACGGCTGGAGCTCGAAATCACCGAATCGGTGCTCATGACCGATACAGAGTTTACCCTGGAGCGCCTGCACAAGATCAAGGAACTCGGCGTGCGCATCGCGCTTGACGATTTCGGCACCGGCTATTCCTCGCTCAGCTATTTGCGGGCCTTCCCCTTCGACAAGATCAAGATCGACCAGAGCTTTGTGCGCGGTCTTGAGGACAGCGCCGATTCGCGCGCAATCACCGAAGCCACGATTGGGCTCGCCAAGTCGCTGCGCATGAAGGTCACGGCGGAGGGTGTCGAAACCGAGTTCCAGCGTCAATTCCTCGCCGATCACGGCGTCGACACGCTGCAGGGCTGGCTGATTTCCAAGGCGATCCCGATTGATGAGATGGCGCGCTTTGCCGATCTCAGCCCCGAGGAGATCCTGCCAGGTGCCACCGTGCACGCCATGCATCAGGGCGAGGCGAGCAATGTTCCGGCAACGCGCCAACGCCGTCGTGGGCTCAAGGCATCTGGCTGAGGCGAAAATTTCCACAGGTGCGGCATGACAACAGGCTTGACCGCCACCCTCAGAGCCCATATTCAACGCGTCTCTGAACGGAGACCCATGCGCGGGTGTAGCTCAGTTGGTTAGAGTACCGGCCTGTCACGCCGGGGGTCGCGGGTTCGAGCCCCGTCACTCGCGCCATTTCTTTCGGAATGGTCTCCGCGCAAGTCCCTGAAATTATTGAACTTTACCTCTCCGGGGTGACCGGAGAGGGGTTCGACGCCGCTTGTTGCACTACAGTTTTCATACTTTTTGCACTACAAATCGCGATGAGACATGCAGGTTGCGGATCAAAATATCTGAAGGAACGGGGCGGCTGGTGGCACTATCAGCGACGGGTCCCTGCGCGCTTCACATGTGTCGATGAACGTGATCTCATTCGGATCGCTCTGCGAACACAGTCCCTTGAAGTGGCCATGATGCGCCGGGATGCGCTGGCGGAGGCGGATGCTGCCCTCTGGAATGCCAGGGCGCTGGAATTTGTCGGAGGAGACTCTCAGCGCAGTGTCTGGAAAGCGGCGGATCACCGTTACCGTGCGGCCGTCTCCCGTGCCTTGTCTCAGGGCTTCGTCTATCGCCCTGTCGAAGAAATCGCCGCGCTGCCCGACATCGAAGAGATTGTGGCACGGCTCAAAGCCACTGATCTTGGCAAGGCGCCAACCGAAGCCAAGGCGGAAGCCCTGCTTGGCGGCGTGCCCGAGCCCGTCGACAAGACCACGGTGTCAGAAGCCTTCGAACTCTATGTCTCGAAGATCGCTTTCGACGACCAGTACAACAAATCCGAGGCCCAGCGGTACGCCTGGGAGAAGACCAAGCGCACGTCCATCGACTATTTCTTAGAACAGATGGGCGATATCCCGCTCACAGACATCACGCGCGATATCGCGACAGAATACAGGGATTGGTGGCAGACGCGGATGCTGCCACAGAAGGATAGAGGTGGCTCGGTTTGTCTGAACAGATTTCGGTCGCTCTATAAGTGGATTTCTGCCCTTGGGGTTAAGCCGCAACCGGGATTGGTTGCAGCGCGTTGAAGTAGGCCTGATCCGGCGTCTGCCGGTCAAGCGACGAGTGTGGCCGCCTTGCATCGTAGAAGCCGATGTATCGGCCGATCCCGGCTCGAGCCTCCGGCACGCTGGCATAAGCCTTCAGGTAGATCTCTTCGTACTTGATTGACCGCCAGAGCCGCTCGACAAAGACGTTGTCCCGCCATGCGCCCTTGCCGTCCATACTGATCGCGATCTTCCTGTCTTTCAGGATCTCGGTGAACGCCAATGATGTGAACTGGCTTCCCTGATCGCTATTGAAGATCTCGGGGCAGCCATACCGGGCGATGGCTTTTTCGACGGCCTCGATACAGAAGCCGACGTCCGCTCGCCATTGTCGCTCGGACCGTGTATGGATGGCTCCCGCTGGGCAACGGCTTTTCGGTAGACTCCGGCATGATTTCGGTTGCGGCCATGTATACGGCGTCTGGAATGCAGCACGGTGGCTGCGCGCCTTGATGAAAGTCCGCGGTCGCTTTGGTCCCAATCAATGGCACGCGCTTGACAGCGCTCCGGTCCGAACAGGGTGTCCTTGGCGATGTGTCCGTCAT
>CAYVAZ010000310.1:0-6241 GCA_964449065.1 uncultured bacterium | reverse complement strand
ACAAAAACCATTTTTCAAGCAATCGTCAATCATGGATTGCGTAACATCAGTTAATTATGCATATGATTAGACGAATTGCAAGTTTTAATTCGTGTGTATTTGCGTTCATTCGCGGTAACATAATCAATACAGATTCGACTTCTTGAGTTTTGCCGTGACTTCGTGCACCTGCTTGGTGATGGTTTCAGCCCAGTGGAGGGCTTCGACGCCGTCTTCTCCGCTGACGACCGGCTTTTTGTTGTGCAAGACGCAATCGATGAAGGAGTCGATTTCGGCGGCAAGCGGTTCGCGCATGGTGAGATCGGGGACGCTGTGATCGATGGAGGGGATGCCCAGCATGGTTTTCTTTTTGTAGACTTGCAGTTCCGGCTTGATGAAATCAAGTGAGATATAGGTGTCTTTTTGGAAGAAACGGATTTTGCGCTGGCGTTCGGGGGAAACCCGGCTAACGGTTAAGTTGGCGATACAGCCGGATTCAAACCGCAGGCGGGCATTGGCAATATCTTCACGTTGAGTAACGATGGGGACACCGACCGCTTCCAGCGATTCAATTTTTGAATTGACCAGCGATAGAATTAAATCAAGATCGTGGATCATGAGGTCTAATACAACCCCGATGTCTTTCACGCGCTCCGCTGGAGGACCGAGGCGGTGTGATTCTATGAATAAAGGACCTTTTAAGTGATCGCTCAATTTTAATACGGCTGGATTGAAGCGTTCGATGTGCCCGACTTGCAGAACCAGATTCTTCTTCTTGGCTAAATCGATGAGGGCGTTGCCTTCTTCGACCGTCATGGTGATGGGTTTTTCCACCAAAACGGGAACACCCCGTTCCAGCAATTGCGATGCAACGCGATAATGCGCGACGGTCGGCACGACTACACTGGCGAGATGAATTGGCTCTTCAATTTCATCGATCGAAGCACAGGGGCGGGTGTTCCACTGTTTGGCGATTTCGTTTCGGGTGGATGTATTGGAATCCAGCACGGCCAATAAGTTGGTTTTGGAATTTTCGGCATAGATGCGGGCGTGCTGTTTTCCCAGCGAGCCTACGCCGACTACGATTGCGTTGAGTGTTGGTTCCATGTATATCAATTATATCAATGAGTTGAAGATATTTTTGTTGCCACAATAATACTTGGTAATGCCGATTGCAAAAGGTATATTCAAGCGATGAAGAGTGGATTTTTAAGCCGCCTGCTAGACCGGGCGGAAAAGATTGATAAAGAGCAAATTGTCGATTACATGGCGGAAATCGCGCATGAACGCGATTTGCTGATGCTGATATTCGACAGCATGAAAGAAGGATTGATCGTGACCGATGAATTCGATTTGGTCAACTATATCAATCCTGCCGCGCGGATGATTTTGAATTTGGGGGACGGCCCCACCACGCCGGAAAGCCCCTTGGATACGGTATTGGATAATGACCCCCTGCAGGAATTTTGCCAATTGGGGATTGAAAGCAATGAGGCGAAATTTTCGCAATCGTATACCATGCGGATGGGCGATGAAAAGCGTTTTTTGCGCATCAGTATGATTCCATTGCAGCGGGAAGTTACCCGCTATGGCACGTTGTTTTTGTTTACGGATGAAACCGAAAATATCCGGCGGGATCAAAAACTGCGCGAGACGGAAAAACTGGCGGCATTGACGACCATGAGCGCGGGGATGTCGCATGAAATCCGCAACCCGCTGAACTCGCTCTCCATTCATTTGCAGCTGTTGAAGCGGCATCTCACCAAAAAAGATGGGATGGATGCGAGCACCAAAAAAGTGTTCAATTTGTTTGAAGGTGAGATTCAGCGTTTGAATGATGTGATTGAAATGTTCCTTTCAGCAGTGAAGCCGTCACAACCCAACTACAAATTGTGCGATTTATATGAACTCTTAGCCAAAACGTTAAACCTGCTGGAACCGGAATTTCGCCAAAACAACATTAAAGTGGTGCTGCATGAAGAGGGAAATTGGGGATACATAAAAGCCGATAAGCGTGAGATGGAGCAGGTGTTCATCAATATTTTGAAAAACGCTTTGGAAGCGATCAAAACCCAAACAAAAGAGGAACGCTGCGATAAATCCGATGAGATTATTATCCGCATGGTGCGGGATGAAAATTGGGTAACCCTGTTGTTTCAAGATACCGGGAAGGGGATTGAAGAAGACGATCTTCCTCATATCTTTGAACCGTATTTTACCAATAAGGCGAAAGGGACCGGATTGGGTTTGATGATCGTGGACCGGATTGTACGCGAACATCAGGGCACAATCAAAGCCCGCAGCCAGCCGGGGATTGGTACACAGATGATTTTAACCCTGCCGGTAGCAGCGGATGAAGTGCCTTTATTAGAGGAATCAAAAGCCAAAACAGAAAGTGTGCGGAAGAATGAATCAACCGTTTAAGGATGTGATGAAAAACGTATCCTATACACAGCGGCCGGTTATTACATTGTTAACGGATTTTGGCCTTGCGGATGGTTTTATTGGCGTCATGAAGGGTGTGATGCTGCAAATCTGCCCCGCGGCAAGGCTGGTGGATATCAGCCATGACCTTCCGCAATTTTCGATCCAAGCCGGAGCGTTTTTGAATCAATGGTCTTTCGGGTATTTTCCGCAGGGGACCGTTCATCTATGTGTGGTGGATCCCGGTGTGGGAACCTCGCGAAGAATGCTCGCGGTTGAAGTTTCGGGGCATTATTTTATCGCGCCGGATAATGGGGTGTTGTCCCCGGTAGTACGATTGAATGAACAGAAGAAAATTATTTCAATCACCAATCAGCGCTATTGGTTGGATAAAGTCAGTCATACCTTTCATGGGCGGGATATATTCTCGCCAGTGGCCGCGCACATTGCTGCCGGAGTTCCAATGGATGAGATGGGTGAACGAATTGATGACCCGGTTTTGTTGCCTCAGCGGGAAACGAAATTCACAAAAAAATCGATTGAATGTTCGGTTGAATACATCGACCGTTTTGGCAACTTGATTACAACGTTATCCCATGATAATTATCAAGCATGGTTAAACAGGCATGGCATTGATCCCGAAACCATACGGATTAAAGCAGGGCAAGATTTAATCGATGGAATTTCTTCTTCGTATGGAGAAAAAGAATCGGGCGAACTCTTGACAGTATTTGACGGATACAATCGGCTGGAAGTTTCGGTAAACCAAGGCAGCGCCAAAGAGCAAACCGGCTTGCAATACGGCGATTGTGTATCCCTTCATGTAATTGAAGAATAGATGAAACAAAAACCGCTTTCTGTATTGATGGTGCATCCACATGATTTGTGGTACGATCCATGGACGATACGCATTTTGGCTTTGGCGCGTGAACTGCAAGCCCGTGGACACCGGATCACGCTATGCCACCTTCCACGAAAAGAAAAGCCAACCTCCCCTCCCATACGATATCCGGAACCCAATGATCCCCCGGTGTATGATCTCAAACCAAGGCAGATCCATTTTATTTCCAATTTCAAACTGCTTTACAAGTTGGCCAAAGATTGCGATGTCATCCATTTGCAAAAATGTTTTGCCGCGACCGCTTTGCCGGTATTGTGGGTCTCGCGAATGTTAAACAAACCGCTGCATTATGATTGGGATGACAATGAAACCGGATTATCAAAGAAAGTGGAGAAGCGGTTGTTCTCCCGCCTGCAACTTGCGATGTACGAACGGATGCTTCCACACTTTGCGCATACGATAACCTATGCCAGCAAGTGGATTCAAGACCGTGCCGTGCAATGGGGGTATCCGGCAGAGAGAACCTTTCATCTTCCTGTAGGGGCCGATTTGGAGCGGTTTCATCCGAATGTGCCCAAAGCGAGTGCCTTGCTGCATAAATGGGGGATTCAAGAAGACCTTCCGGTTGTGCTATATATCGGGCAGATGGAAGGGGCAGCCCATGCGTATTTGTTGATCCAGGCCGCTGAAATGGTTTGCCAAAAAAATCCTAACGCGCAGTTTTTGTTGGTCGGGGGCGGGGAACAATTGGAAGATATGAGAAAATTGGCGCGCTGCTCAAGCGTAAAACAAAACATCTGGCTGCCTGGGTATGTCGAACAGAAGCATATTCCATCCATTCTTGCCGCTGCCGATATATGTGTGGCCTGTTTTGAAGATGACGAAACCACGCGGGCAAAAAGCCCTTTAAAAATTGCGGAATATCTTGCTTGCGCTAAACCGGTTGTAGGGTCGGATGTCGGGGAAGTAAAAATGATGCTGGGGGATAGCGGGATAGCAGTACAAGCGGGTTCCACGCACGCGCTTACAGAAGGTATTCTTGAATATTTATCGAATCACCAAAAGCAAAAAGAAGATGGCGAAAAAGCACGCAATAGAGCCGTGCGATTGTTCAATTGGTCAAGCGGCGCAAAAACATTGCTCAAAGCCTACCTTACATGATTTCTGTAATCGTGAAGCATAAATTCAATTTTCATCGTTAAGTTTTTCGGGAATTCTTACGACAATAGATTCAAAATAGTTAACGAATGAAAAGTTTCTTGTTTGTGTTCTATTTCGTTACACCAGCACGATGAGTATATTGAACATTGTTCTGACAAACCTGCAAAAGTAATACCGCAAAAAAACCCCTCCAAAAAAAATAAAAAAAAATATAAAGTTCAAGATCAAGATGCCGATAACCTATACCGAAGAATTAGACCCTTTTCCGGTCACGAAAATTTCATGAATAGGAGGAGAAGATTAAAACGAAAAAAGCGTCTTTTTGTTTCGTGTGAGCAGCGAAACATACTCTTTAGCCGATGCAGTACCAAGTTGCGTGTAAAACTGAATTTTTTGAATTGTTCTTTGTAAGGTCGTATGAGGGCCAAAAATTGCGGCAATAAGCCAGAAAATTTTGAAAGGTGTGGTAAAATGAGAACAGCGTGTAAACAACTTATAAGTGTAAGCATTCATCTGCTTACTGTCAGTCTTTTCGTGATTTCGTTTGGAATCACTCAATCCTTCGCACAAAACATCAACACAGTAGATAACTTCCCGGATGCACAATTCCGAGCGGCGGCCGAAACCGCGGTAGGGGTTGTTCCGGGCGGTGAATTTACAGAAGCGGAAGCCGCTGCTGTAACAACTTTCACCAATAACGATAACGGCATTTCGGATATCACCGGGATCGAGTTCTTTACAGGTTTAAATACATTGAACCTGGCGAGAAACAATATCGCGGATGCATCCGCCGTGTCTCAATTGACATCGTTAAGAACCCTGAACTTATCCAATAACCAAATATCGGAAATTGATTTGACCAACAACGCGGCGCTGGAAACGGTGCGGTTGGGGACAAACCAATTGACCGAACTTGGCGGTTTGGGCAGCGGGTTAAGCTTGTTGAACTTGCGGGATTTGGATATTGAAAACAACGCGTTTATTGACTTGGATGTATCCAATCAAGTGTTGTTGGAAAGTTTGAATTTCAAAGACAACAATGTGGCGACCATCAATTTGTCCAATAACGTCAATTTGATTTCGCTCAACGCTTCCGGAAACGGTCTTTCTGCCTTGGATCTGAGTGCCAATGAAGAATTACGCAGTTTAATTATTGCGGATAACAGCTTCACCTCATTCGCGCCCACGAGCGATTTAATTCTGCCCAATGATCCGATGAACTTTCAGTTGGAAGAGTTAGACATTTCCGGCAACGCCTTGGGGAATATTTCAGCTGCGGATTGGGACCGTTTGGGTTTCTTGATTACATTGACTATTTCAAACAACCCGAATATTTCCACAATGAATATTTCTCCGTTAACAAAATTGGAAAGTTTAACCGCAACCAACTTAAACCAAGATCCCGTTACTGGATTCACTTCATTGGATACCAGCAGCAACCCGGAATTGACATTCTTGAATTTGGCGGATAACGCCATATCCCGGACAGAACTATCCGGCGTTTCCGGTGTATCATTCACACAAAACACCCAATTGGTATCGCTAAATTTATCCGGCAACTTGATTGGCGACGCGACCATTTGGAACGTAACCGCGGTTCATAACATGCTGCGCGCGATTGATCCAGCTGCGCCATCAGCCGGGGATACGCTGCAAAGTTTAAATCTTTCCCGCAACCGAATTGATGGGATCACATTTGCCAACCAAGCCATGACTAC
Source organism: uncultured bacterium (assembly GCA_964449065.1). Lineage (GTDB taxonomy): Bacteria > Hinthialibacterota > Hinthialibacteria > Hinthialibacterales > Hinthialibacteraceae > CAYVAZ01. The sequence goes on along the minus strand of CAYVAZ010000310.1, from coordinate 118 downwards.
ACTTGATCTTTCTGAAAACACGATCTCGATTTTGAGTGTGACCGGCTATACGGCATTGCAGAGTTTAAACGTTGCATCAAATACGCTGCTATTTGCTTCCAAAGGCTTGCCCGGTGGT
>CAYVAZ010000309.1:0-6279 GCA_964449065.1 uncultured bacterium | reverse complement strand
ACACTTCCTTGGGTGATCTCCAACCGCCCCACCGCGTCATCCAGCAATGGAAACGAAATAGATGTATCACGACCCATGCGTACGTTAGTTTGGTCATCCAACTGAATTTCCACCCGCGCGCCGACTCCCGCGTATACCTTATCACCCGCCATCAACGGCATGTTAATTTCCGCATCGGTCCAATCGTCTTCGGTATACCGCAAAACCGTCACATTGCCTTCCATATAAGAAATTCGGGCGACCCGCAGCGCGATTTTCGGCTCTTCATCCGGATCTTGCTTTTGTGATTGTGCCTGACCGGAGATCACCGGTAGCAGCAGAAATAGAGATAAAATGGAATAAATCAAATAGTTTGAGTAAGTAGTCATCATGCTTCTCCTCTTTAACAAAAACTGGAAGCCGCTTCTATTACAGGATATCGTATACTCGACCGGATTGGCTAATATTGGCAAAACTTTCCCAGTGAATATAGCTTCTCCGCGTATTGCCGAACCGGTATTTTGTGTATGATGATCAAAAACTGTTAAGAATCGAAAACCGTAACCCGTGAATCATCAACTCTTTTGGATATTCGGCACCCCGGAAGAAGAAGACGGCATCTTGGCCGTCGATTTCTACTATCAAGCGGGCAAACACACCCGCCTCCATATTCCCATACCCGCCCCGCGCTTTCAAGCGGCCGGGGAACTCCCTTTTCACTTGAAAGAGAACAACTTATCAAAACCGCCGGCTTTTGACTTGCCCTCCAATCCGGTCGAAGCAGGAAAAAAACTCTTCTCCATCTTAGGCGAAGAAGCGCAGAAAACTCTTATCCAAACCTTCGCCAATTTAGAAAACCACAGCGATGAACGCCTCCTCTATCTGATTTTCTCAACTCCGTCCACCGAAAGCAATGAATGGAGCCTCACGCTGGAAGACCTGCCGTGGGAATATCTGCACGACGGAAACCAATTCATCAGCCAACGCTACCAACTGCAAATCGTCCGCAATCATGTCAAACACCAATATCCGTTCGCGGTCGAAAAGCATGATATCAACGATTGGCGCATCTTGCTGGTAAGCCCCTTCGTTTTCTCAAACCTTGCTGTGTTGAACCAAGCCGGTCTCTCTCCTTTGCCGGGCGCACAAAAAGAAATTCTGACCCTGCGCGCGCTCGAAAACGAAACCAGCGGCTTTATAAACATCTCCCCCCCTTCACATGGAAAACAAATGCAAGGCATCACCACCCTAGACGAACTCAACTCGTGTCTATCGGCATCCAAAAACAAACCGTTTCACATCATTCACTTTTGCGGCCACGGTGTGATGTATGAAGACGAACCCTGCCTCTGTTTTGAAACGGATCCGGGTGGAATCGAATACGTAAATGTGGATCAATTGAAACGCGCGCTATCGGTTGCGGTGGAATCAAACCAAACCGAATCGCTTCCCGATATCCTTTTCCTCAACGCGTGCAGTTCCTCCAGCCGCGGCAAATACTCCGCCGGGTTCGCCGCGGGGCTGCATGAACTAAACGTGTGCGTGTTGGGTTATCAAACCCAAGTGCGGGATGACGACAAACTGGTCGAAGCATCCAAAGAATTTTACCGCTCGCTTTGCATTCAGCAGCCCTTGCAGCAAGCCTATTCTCCCTCCAGCGTCATCAAAGCGGTCGGCGATTCCCGCAGGCAACTGCACAATCATGGCGGCACAACCCCCAATCATTCCGCGAATATGCAAGTCTATCTTCCCACGCAATTGCAGTTTCAATGGACCGGCAGGGGATTCGTCGAACGCAGGATACAGTCGATGTACAGCCGCTTCGCCGAATGGACCAATCCATCCGATTTCACTTCGCATCTGTCGCTCGTGTTTTTTTCGGCGTTTGTGTTCGGAACCCTTTTCGGAATCGAAAACGTGTTGTTTATCTTCCCCGAATCGGTCTTGACCAACTATCTCAATTACACCGAAATCGTCAGCGAACTCACCCGCATCTTTATGATCGGCCCCCTCTCGTTTTTGGCGGCCGCTATATGGATCGCTTGGATCACCCAAATCGAATTCCGCCTGCTGATGAGCACGCACGCCGTTCCAAAATGGAAGTGGCCCACGTTTCTGATGCAATTTATACCCCTGAGCATATTGGCGGGCGTTTCGTACAGCCTCATGTTTTCATATTCCTTCTCCCACATGGATTTGCTGACGGCGAAAACCAAAGAACTCGCCCCCCTGCTTGACTATTCCACCGCGGTCTTTTGGTACGGACTCTCCGGCTTTATGGGAGCAACGATGACCATCTCGTTAGCTCTTGCGGTTTGGATCTGCTACCGCAAACGCGAAACCCTGCATACATATCATGTCTATAGCGTGATGATCGCCGTTTATATCATCGGCGGCGCCATCAACTGTTGGCTGATCAACCAACAGTCCATCACCGGTATCGCCCTCATCTTGGATTGGTTTGTCTGCTCATTAATCAACATATTCGCCTACGCCCTGATTACCACAAAGGTGATTAAAGAAACCTGTTGGCGTTCGGCGCACAAAACCACAGAAAAACCGAATGTCTCTTGGCGAAAGTTGGTACCGCTAGTCGGTGGAGCCATTCTCGTGCTGCTGTGCTACATTCTACTGGAAGAATCCGTCCGCTTTGAAAAAGAAACCATTCACTGGGCCTTGGCCGAACGTTCGGAAAACGCGGGGAATCCCCAATCCAAATACGTGGAAAAGGTGCTGGAACGCGCATTGCGCCAACGCGCCATCGATGATGTGCCCGAACGCGTACGCCAAGTCGCCGACAAAGACTGGCTGCTTAGCCTGATCTATGCCGATCACCTGCTCTTTCTCGCCCAAAATTCCGCCGTGTACGATCCAAAAACAACCATGGCAGAAAGCCGCTTTTATTTGGAAAACAGTATCGCCTTAAATCCGGCGGTGCAATATACCGATTTCTTCCAAAACATCTACGCGATGGTTTTATTGAACGAAGCCCGTGAGATGGAAGAGGGAGACGACAAAACCGCGCTTCTCCGAAAAGCCAACCAATTGGCTGAAAGCGCCGTCAAAAAGGATGAAGGCAACTTTGCCTATTTGGATACCCTTGCCCGCGCGCAATACCGCTGGGCACTGCACGATGAATACAACTTCATCTACCTAAGCAACGCGTTGGATAATATCCAACAAGCGGAATGGAGCGCCTTCTTCCTCCGCAGTTCGCGCGCGGATGAAGTGCGCGAATCCATCCGCACCCTGCGCAATAAAATCGAAGAAACCTTAAACACAACTCAAACCAGCAGATTGCAATAACGTTCCTAATATTCACATCAAGGGGAGCATCGGCTTCCAGCCGGTATGTAATTTGATTCGCTTGTGGGAAAGCGATCTGATTCATCAGTTGAAGCACAATTAACGGATTTCAGGTTTGCGTAGACGTTGTGTAAGGGCACATTGCAATGTGCCCCTACGGCAAGTGCAATACCAATTCTCTGTCTATCCAATCTTGAATTGCTCTGGGAGGGCGAGGCTCCCGCCGTTGTTGCCCTCCTTTTGAAGGGGGGTAGGGGGGATTCAAGAATCAACGCAGCCCACCCACTCTCGCAGCAATAACTGGGAGGGCGAGGCTCCCGCCGAGCCGGAAACACTTCTAAAACCAAGGGGGGTACGATTGACTCGATTACTTACCCATCCTATTTTGCCGCTGCCATGCCTTGGCGTATTTCGTAAACACATAAAACGCGGTTAACCCGCACAAAATCAACCCCAACTTTCCATCCAAAAACCCGTACCGAAAAAAGTACATCTTCACAAACCGGAACCAGGGGCGCAGGGTTAAATGCACCCACGTGATCCGTTTATTCGCGTTTGCCAAATCCAGCGCGCCCCGGTCGGAATAGCGCTTCATCTTCATAAAGTATTCATCAAAATCACTATAGGTATCATGCAGCATCCGGTTCTTCAATATCCCGACCTTGCCCTCGACGGTAATATCCGAGTGATCCGTCAAGACCCTATGCTTTCCCTGTTTGCGGTTGAACAGCCGGGTCACATAATCATCCTGCCAACCGCAATACCGGATACGCTGCCCCAAAAACAAACTGGTGCGGTACACCCGGTACCCGTCATACCCGGGCTCTTCCGACTCCAAAATCGACCGGATTTCCTTTTGCAGCGGCTCGACAATCCGCTCATCCGCGTCCAGCACAAACACCCAATCGTACTTCGCGCGGGCCAACGCCCAATTGACCTGCGCGGCATAACTCTCATACTTATTCTTGACAATCCGCACGGGATATTCCATCGCGATCTGCAGGGTTTGATCCGTAGAGTAATCATCCACAACCAATATCTCATCCGCCCACTGCGCCGATTCCAACGCCGGGCGAATTTTTTTCTCTTCATTATGAACCAATATGATGACTGAGAGTTTCGGCATCCCTGCTCCTTACGGACTCTGTGAATACTTCTCTTTCAACGCCTCAATTTCATCCCGCCTATTCAATCGTTGATAATTAATAATTAAGTTTTGCAATGCGGTTTGATTTGAGGGTTCCATTTCCAACACCTGCTCAAACCATTCAGACGATTGCAGAAGGTCGCCTTCTTTCGCCAACAGCGTCCCCAAATTCAGCATGGCGGATGCATGATTGGGATTGTACTCCAACGCCTTGCGGTAGCACTCTTTCGCGTTCGCCTCCAACAGCGGTTTTTCTTCCGCCAAAACGCCCAAATTGTACCACCCCATCGCCAAATCCTGAGTCTGATATTGCCGCAGGAATGGATTCCACACAAAAAACAAAACGATCCATACCACCAAAATGACCCGCGCCCGGTTCATCCGCTTGTCATGTCCGCCTTCAACATAATCCTGCCACATCATCCCGGCCAACAAGATCAAAACAGGAACAACAGACGTAAGAAAACGCGCGGAAGAGTAATACACCAAACTCAGCAGCAAATAACCGCACAGTGTCAACAACAAAAAGAGATTGTGCGGATTCCGGTTTCTGCATACGTGATAAACCGCAATGATGCCGCTCACGAAAATAACCACTTGCAGGATAAACAGTACATAAAACCACCCCAGCCATTCCGCTTCAAACAACACCGAATAGTTAACTGACGGCGGGATATAAAACACACTCCAAAGCAACTTCTTCCCTTCCAGCATCAGCCATTGCAATGGATAACTCGTTACAAACTCTACCGTCTTACCCATCCAAAAACGCGAGGATTCATTCAGTGTCAGTTCCTTGCCCGCCAATTCAGATGCCAGCCGCACCCCGCCATACACTTGATCTTCAATGTTGTTCGACAATCCGGGAATCACCGCCAATCCCCCCGTTGCCTGCGGGTTGTTCCCCATATACAGCGTCACTCCCGAATTGCCGGTGATCAGCACCCATTCACCACTCGCCATATAGTTGCGCATAGATACGGCACCAATCGCAAGCAGCACAATCGCAAGAAACACCAGCAAATGACGGTGAAACCATAACGCAGTATGGTTAGATATTTTTATCAATCCGGGTTGATCTTTGGGAACACATACAAAGAAACACCAGCAAACAAACGGCAGCGAAAACAACATATTCGGCCTGCAGATAACCGTCAGCGACACAAACACAGCAGCAGGAATCAAAAAAAATAGTTTTTGTTGATCCAGCCATTTCAGCATCGATAACAAAAAGCACAGCCACAGCGTTAACCCCAACGTTGTCGCGGTGGACTTCGTCTCAAAAAAGAAAACCAACGGGCATACACAAAAGCAAATGGCTGTAACAAACGCGAAGCGGTATGAAAGAAACTGCCTCGCCATCGCATAAAAGATGAGTGTATTAATAACACCTAAAACCAATTGAATGCCAATGAGGTTTTGGATGGAATGCCAACCCGCGTGATGCATCAGTGCGATAAACATTGAATACAGCGGCGCTTGATAATAGGCCTGATCATGCGGATGGTTCCACCCCTCGCGGTACAACTCCAATCCCCATTGCCAATACATCCGCGCGTCATTCAGGGGGATCAACGCATACGGAACCTGATCAAGGTAAGCGTTGTAATAGAACAAGCGAAACAACGCGGCAACAGCGGTGAGCATAAGTATTGTTACAAGTTCAGATTTAATCTTCTCGTTCATCGCGAACCTTGATTGTAGTAAGACCAAACCGCATATAAAAAGTGAGTGATCTTGCACGCAACCATACGGGATCATGAAACGGTAGGGTGGGCTCAAAGCGAAGCGTAGCCCACCATGACCATCTCTGATCACTCGATTTTTACCAACATTCTTATTGCAAC
>CAYVAZ010000308.1:0-6292 GCA_964449065.1 uncultured bacterium | reverse complement strand
CGATGGATTGGAAAAACAAATTATTTTTGAAAAAAAATTGAGGTATGGGGTATTTGCGGGGATTGAATCTGAGTCAGGTGGGTTTGAAGGCGCTGGTGCGTCTCAGTGTTGGGTACACAGGATGTCCTCGTTGCCCCCCTTGGTGGAGCATTTAAAGGTTGAATAGATAGGATTCGCCGTAGTTGCCCGACTTAATAATGGGGGTCCGGGGAATCAAAGACAGTCATAAATATCATCTCTTTCTATCTACTCAAACCTGCATTGTCAAATAACCAATTAAGGAAATGTGTCGATTGAATATTAGGTGGTTTACCTTTGTTTACCGATTTATCTGTACGCCAAGAACACGAAATAAATTGGCAACTTCAACCGCATACGCCGTTTTTGCAGAGGCCAGTTTTTGCTGTGCCGAGGCCAGCACACGTTGGGCATCCACCACATCGATAAAACTGGTTAAACCCAAGCGGTATAAACTTTCCGCTTGGCGAAAACTGCTGTCACTCGCCTTTACGGCTTGATCTAAATACATTTGCCGATCCAAGGAGGACTGCAAGGAAGACAAGGATCGCTCCACATCTTCTACCGCGAGCAATAGAATTTGCCGGTAATTAGAAAGCGCTTCTTGCGCGCGTGCCTCCGCGCTGTCCAATACCGCTTGGCGTTCCCCGCCGTCGGTAACCACTTGACGAATCAAAGCGCCGATGCTGGCAAACAAGACCCCGACTCCCTGCCCATCGAGCACTCCAGAACCCCCGACACTCAATTGTTTGCTTAACCGGACAATGGGATACCATTCCGCTTTGGCGGCGCCAATATTCGCCACGGCGGCTTTGAGCCGGGCTTCCGCCTGTTGCACATCGGGGCGCATTAACAATACATCCATCGGCATTAATGAGGGGATCGTTCCTTTATAAGACGGAATTGCTTCTTCGGTTGAAAGCATCTCTGTATACCGGCCTGGAAAACGTCCGGTGAGCGTGTCGATGACGTTTCGCCCATTAATCAGTTCTTCTTGCAAGGGCGGGATATCGGCTTCTAAATTGGCGACCGACGCTTCCGCGCGGCGCAAGTCCAGTTCCGGCGCCAACCCTGTGTTGTAACGGCTTTGAACGATGTTGAGTGTTTGCTTTTGCAGATCAACCGATTCTTCCAGTAGAGTGAGTTGCCGCTGGTTTCCGCGCAGCCGCAAATATTCCCGCGCAACATTGCTGCTAACCGCCAATACTGTGCTTCGGTATGCCGCGCTGGCCTCTTCTACCCTGGCGAGAGCGGCTTCCACTTCCCGCCGCGTACGCCCAAACGCATCCACCGGCCACGCGAAAGACAGGCTGCCGAAAACGTCTCCCTGCGTAGTGGAATCGTCGTCATCACCAAATTCATAGCGCTGGCTGCCGCCAGTATCCAAATCGGCATCAATTTGGATTTTGTCGCCTGATTCCGCCAGCATTAGTTGAGCATAAGCATCTTGTAAGCGGGCGGATGCGCTGGCGATATTGTAGTTGTTCATCAATGCTTGATTGACCAAGTGGTTGAGCGTTTCATCCTGAAAGCCTTCCCACCAATTGCGATTCATGGGGGCTTTAAGTTGAGGGATTTCCGCTTCGACTTCGGTGGTTAAACCGGCGAATACATCTTGCGAAACAAATTGGTCGGGGGGGTCTATTTGCGGAGGGGTGTATTCCGGCCCAACCGCGCAAGAAGAAACAAACAGGACACCCATTCCAGTACTCAATACATAACTCAATATTCTCATACGGGCTGCATCCTATCGATTTCTTCTTGGCTTACAGTTCCCAATTCTTCTTTCAACTGTTTTTCATAGTGGCTGCGCGGTTTGACATAAGGAGCCAGTAGAGAATACCCCAGGGGTGTGAGGTAGAGAGTAAAGAGAGAGGAAAGCCCCAATCCGCCGAAGACCACCCAGCCGATCGCGTTGCGGGCTTCCGCGCCCGGCCCTTCGCTTAAAATCAATGGCAGGCTGCCCAGCACGGTAGAGAGTACCGTCATCATCACCGGACGCAGGCGGACTTGAAGGCCTTCCATGATGGCTTCGTCAATCGATTTGCCCTCATCGCGCAATTGATCCATAAACTCGACCAGCAAAATAGCGTTTTTGGTCATCAACCCTACCAACATCACAAACCCGATTTGGCTGTAGAGGTTAATCGATTGCCCGGTAAGCAGTAAGGCAAACACAGCGGCCGCCAATCCAAACGGCACAGTGAAAATAACGATGGACGCGCTGCCGATGCTTTCAAACTGGGCCGCCAGAACCAAGAAAACAACTAAAATCGCGATCAAAAATGTTGCCGTCACTTCATAGTTGTTTTCATTCATGGTTTCGGCTTCCCCGGTAAATAAAATCCCGATACCCGATGGCAGCACTTCATTGGCAATTGCGCGCACCCGTTCAACCATATCCCCTAATGGCGTTCCGGGGGGAAGGCCGATATCCATTTCAATGGCCCGCCGCTGAGAATGACGGTCCAATTGGCCGGCGGTACCGGATTCTTGTACGTTTACCAGTGTTGTAATGGGCACCAGTTCATTGTAATTGTTGGGGATAAAAATATTCAGCAAATCAGTTGGATCGTTGGCGGCGCCTTGAATCGATCCCAGCATGATCGGGACGGCTTCATCATCAATATTCAAATCCACCACATCATAGCGGTCAACCATGACCCGCAGCGTTTGGGAGATTTCATCGAGCGGTATGTCTAAATCATTAACCCGCTCACGGTTGATACTGAATGACAATTCCGGCTGCGAGGTATTGTATTCAATGCGAATATCTTCCACTTCAGCAATCCGCTTTTTAATCGCATCCGATAGGATATCGCATGCGGCAGAAATTTCGTCGTAGTTATTCCCCGTTAAGGCGATACTCAAACCGGAGCCGAACCGGCGTATATCCAAACTGTTGGGACTAAAAATCCGCAACTGCGCACCGGGCAAATCACCGATTTTTTCATTCAGTTCATCCTCCAAATCTATCTGGCTCATTTCCCGTTCATCCCATGGCACGAGCGTGGCAATGGTCAGAGCGCGGTTTTTATCGAATTGCCCTACGATGGTATAAATGTTTTCGATCACGCCTTGCTGTTTATAGGGATACAGGACTTCTTCCAGTTTTTGCGATTGGCGGTCGGAGTAAGACAGCGTGGCTCCATCCGGGCCGGTCAGCATGATGTACAACTTGCCGCGGTCTTCTTTCGGCAGCAATTCTTGTGTGAGCGAAAAAAATCCCCGCACACCATATCCCGCTAGAATCAACGCCGCGATCAAAGAGAGGTAGCGCATCTGCAAGCACAAACGGATGCTGGAGAAAAAGATCCGGCTCAAGAAATTGCCAATACCGGTCAGGATGGAATGAACCAATGACGCAATCATTCCCGTATGGTTTTGTTCCGGCAAACGGGAAGCCATCATCGGGCACAACGTCAATGCCACAAAGGAACTGATCATAACCGCCACAGCCAATACCATACCGAATTCACGGAACAAACGGCCGGTTTGGCTGGGAAGAAAGGCAATCGGCACAAACACAGAAACCAAAGTAAGAGTCGTGGCGATGACAGCAAAAAATACTTGCTGGGTCCCCAAAACGGCTGCCGCCATTTTAGGCAGCCCCAGGTTGCGGCGCCGCTGGATGTTCTCCAACACCACAATCGCGTCATCCACGATTAACCCGGTGGCCAATACCAAGGCCAGCAGCGTCAACAGATTGATGGAAAACCCCAGCGCCCATATCGCCGCGACCGTACCGATTAATGCCACCGGCATGGTCACCGCGGGAATCATGGTGGCGCGCCAATCTTCTAAGAAGATAGCGATGACAATCAAAACAATTCCGACCGCAATGAGTAGAGTATATAAAACTTCATTCAATGCGCCTTGAATATAAATCGCAGCATCGGATGTTTTACGGATTTGAAAATCGCGGCTGTTTTTATTGATCTCTTCCACCCGCTTGTCGACTTCCGATGATATCGCAATGGTATTGGAGCCGGCCTGGCGGATGATTCCCATCCCGATGACCATGCGTCCATTCAGCATCGCGTATGATTCCGCTTCTTCGGGACTGAAGAACACAACACCAAGATCGCCGATGCGGATATTGTCGCGCACAAAAATCTCTTCTACCCGCTTGGGTTGCACAACCGTTCCCTTTGCCCGAACGATGAGTTCTTGATCTACCGATTTGTAACTTCCCGCCGGCACATCCAGCCGGGCATCGCGTAACACGTCAATCACCTCGCGGACAGACACACGCAATCCCGCCATCTTTGCCGGATCAAGCAATACGCGCAGCACCCGCTGTTGCTGCCCTTCCAAACGGACATCCGCAACGCCAGGGATGGTCAAAAAATGGGGAGCGATATCTTTTTCAACCCGCTTGGCGAGTTCTTCTTTGGCCAGCACATCACTGGTGACTGACAGATTAATAATCGAATCGGATTCATCGTCTGATTTGACCACATACAAATTTTCCACTTCATCCGGCAGTTCTTCCAACGCACGGCTCACCGCTTCGCGCACATCATTGGCTGCGACATTGATATTAATACTCGGTTCAAAATACACCCGGACCCGGGAATAGGTTTCTTCGCTGGAAGACCGGATGCGTTTGACCCCCTGAACCCGGGCTATCGCGCCTTCAATGATGCTGGTCACTTCGCGGTCCATGGTTTCCGGCGAAGCGCCTTGAAAGACCGCCCGCACCATCACCACGGGGGTATCCACCATCGGGAGTTCGCGGACATCGACGCCCAATAATCCGCCTATGCCCGCAATGATGATCAGCAGGTTTAACACCACGGCGAAAACGGGGCGTTTGACCCCCAAAGCGGTTAACGAATACAGAGGATTGTTCATGAATCACCACTTTCAGAATCATTTCCATACGCTTGCGAAAGATCGGTTGCTATCACTTCGCTTCTTGGTCGGACTCGTTGTACGCCTTCCACCACGACTAACTCATTTTCTTTAATTTCACCCTCAACCAACACCTCACCGGCAGTACGGGCTACCACCCGCACGAATTCTTTGTAAGCAATGCCATCACGGATGATCCAGACAAAAGAACCTTCCCGCCCCCATTGCAGGGAAATTTCCGGTACGGTGGGATATTCCGGCCCGTGAATTTCCAGCGTGGTCATAAATGACATTCCTGGCCGCAGTATATCGTTGCTGTTATCGATTTTTGCCCGCGCTTTGATGGTACGGTTTTGGGCATCGATCCGGCTTTCAAGCGCTTCAATGGTTCCTTGGAATATTTGATTGGGATACGCCGGTGTATGCGCGGAAATGCTGTGTTCGTTCTGAAGAACCACGGCAAGTTCTTCCGGTACGTCGAAATCGACAAGGATGGAAGAACGGTTATCCAAACTGGTTATAGGGGTGTTGGGGTCAACCCGTTCACCAGGATCAACACGAGGCAAGCCTACCACCCCGGAAAACGGGGCGCGGATTTTTCTCTCTTCCAATTCCAATTCCGCTTGATCCAGTTCCACTTGTGCCACATCCACTCTGGCCTGCGCGGAATCCACTTCACTTTCCGGCACCGCGCCTTCTTTTACGGCCAATTGATAACGGTCCAGCAAACTTCTGGCATTCTTTAAATTGACTGCGGCCCGTTGAACAGCCAATTTTTCTTCCCGGTCATCCAACTGAACCAATACATCCCCGGCACTTACCTTATCACCAGCATCGAAGTGAACAGATGTTATTTCTTCAGAAACAGCGGGATAAATCATAACCGATTGCAAAGCTCTGCCTGAACCCATGGTTTCGAATTCAATATCGTTCGATGTGATTCTTACCGGGGTTGTGATGACACGTATGACCGGACCCAGTTCGGAAGATTGCTGTTGTTCGGCAGCATTCCCGTTTTGGATATAGGCGGAAACCAGTTCCCATTTCCAGAGAACTAAGCCGGATGCGATGATAAAAAGAATAAGGATAACGCGGGTAATGATCGTACTCTCCTTCATTTTATTTCTGATGAGTATTTCGATACATGAGCATGAAGAATTCTTGAGTTCCGTTTAGTATATTCATAATTTTGATATGATGAAAGAATCCAATTAGGTTTCATGTTCTTATTTCACAGGCATTCTTATCCACGTATAGGTCGTAGCGGCAGCCGAAAAGGTTGTGAAAAATGTATAGATAAACTAGATTTTATCAAATTTACAATACCCATTCAAAATTTCATACCCGTTTATCCCGATAAAGGCAACTTAAGTAACTGATGTTACGCAACGAAGAGACTGTCGTTGTTATCCCCCCT
>CAYVAZ010000307.1:0-6330 GCA_964449065.1 uncultured bacterium | reverse complement strand
ATTCAGCGAACGATTAGAAAAATGGGCATATCATAATGTAGTGCGTAACGTGAGTAAATAAGAAATCGATGGAAAAAGTTAGGTAGGTAAGGGTGTATCCCTAGTAAAATAGATGTCTTACAATTTATAATTGTTTTTCTGCTATTGTTGCCGTTGAGGGCGTCTGCAAAACGTATCTTGCCAATATTGAATTTAAACATCCTTGGAGGATTCGTATGTTGTATCAAACCACTCGTGCTATTGGTATTTTTTCTATTGTTGTTTTCATTGCGATTTCCATGCATTCAACCGTACTGGGCGATCAAGACGAGCCTAAACCGGAAGACCCACCGAAAGAAGAAAAGATAAAAGAAGAGAAAGAGTCGAAAGATAAAAAAAAGCAATCCGATGTTCAAGTAGAAGTCGACTTGGACGCCAAAAAAGATAAAAAAGAAGGATCGCATAACAACAACACCACCGGTGATTCGCATATCGACAACATTGAAAACACCAACAGTGGTTTTCAAATGTGGTTCATTAATTCGGATGTGGAGATTAATGGTGGAACAATAAAAGCGGAAATCCATAACGAGAAAAATCTGTATTCCAAAGATGAGGAAGAAGGTGATGGTGTTGATAAACCTTCCGTCAATGGACGCCCGGGCGGTAGACCTCCGCAGGGCAACGGCGGGGATCAAGAGCAGCCCAGTGAATTTGATAAGCAGGTGAAAGACGCCACAAAAGAAGAAGGATTGTTTACGGTTTATACCCAAGAAGATTTGAAGGTGTTTTGGGAAATCCCGAAAAGCGCGATCGGACAAGAACACCTGTTGAGCGGGCATTTGGCGACCGGGGTGGGTGCCGGGATGGCCAAAGCCGGCGCGAATTTGGGCGGGATTATTTTTTATCCCAAAATTGAAAACAAAAAAATGCAGTTGTACGCGGAAAATTTGCGGTATAAAGCACCGGTCGATTCACCAGAGAGCAAAAGCGTGAAGAAAAATTACAGCGATTCCGTCTTGGCTTCGCTGCCGATAGCGGCCACCAATCCGGAAACCGGCGGCCATTTGGTTGAAGTGACCAAACTGTTTATGAGCGATCCATTTCGAATCCAGCAAATGGTGGTCAGAAGTTTGGGCGGCGGTTATGGGATCGACCAAGGCAATTCATTTATCCAAGAAACGAACGTGTTCCCGAAAAATGTGAATACCCGCGTGAAATATTATCTGCGTGGAGGGGGCAATTCGTTTACCGCTGTGCTGCCGGACGCGCGCAGTGCCGTGATTGAAGTGTTGATCAACATCATGCCGGTCGAACCCAATCCGGAGTTTGAGCCGCGTTTGGCGGATACCCGTGTTGGATATTTTAATGAAGCGCATGTGGATTTTGGCAATAAAGAGCAGCGCAATCCGGTGAACCGCTTGATCAGCCGGTGGGATATCCGCAAAGCCAGCCCGGAATTGGAGATGTCTCCCCCGGTGAAACCGTTGGTGTTTTGGATTGAAAATACTGTTCCGGAAGAATACCGTCCGTATGTGAAAGAGGGATTGGAATCGTGGAATAAAACCTTTGAAGCAATCGGAATCAAAAATGCCATTGTGGCAAAAATACAGCCGGAGGATGCGGATTGGGATATCTCGGATGTGCGGTATAACACCGTGCATTGGAATGTATCGCGCAACCGGGCATACAGCGGAATCGCGCAATGGATTGCCGATCCAAGAACGGGTGAGATATTGAACGGCAGTTTTCTGTTGGAAGGCGAAATGGTACGACAGCGGATGGCTCTGTTGAAGTATAATAAGCCGGAAGACCGGATGAACCGGTTAAAGGAAATGCTGACCCGCAAACGTCCATCCGAAATTGACCATACATTGGTCACCTGTACTTATCAGGATTATTTATCCGATAATGTGGCGATGGGGCTGGATATTATGGCCGCCCGCAATGGAGGGGCTATCTCTGAAGAGGAGCGGGAAGAAATTGTTAAGCAACTGGTGATTCACGTGACGGCGCACGAACTGGGTCATGTACTGGGATTGCGTCACAATTTTGAGGCAAGCACGCTGCATCCGGTTGATCAATTGCACAATCAGCAACTAACCCGTGAGGAAGGACTGGTTTCCAGCGTGATGGATTACACCTCCATGAACATCGCGCCGGAGGGAATGGAACAGGGTGATTTCTTCTCGGTGGTTCCCGGACCGTATGATCATTTGGCGATTGAGTATGGTTATGTGCCCATCAAATCCGCGACCGGGGAAACGCAGCAGGATGTTTTGAACCGAATTGCTGAGAAGGGGGAAACCCGCCGGTATGCGTATGATGAAGATATCAGCCGGATATTGGGATTGGATCCGTTGGTGAATGCGTTTGATTTGGGAAGAGAACCACTGAATTTCGCGAAAAAACAAGCGCAGCTCGTGAAGGATACCATCCCGAAATTGCCGAATTTGGTGAACGAAGGGGACGACTATACGATAGTGCGCGACGCGTTTGACCGGATGGTCACGCATTACTTTTCCGCAACCGGTTTTGCGTTGAAGTATTTGGGCGGGCAGTATGTGACGCATGTGAAGAAGGGCGGTCCGCAAGACCCTTCTCCATTGGAGCCGGTCTCGGCGGCCAAGCAGCGCGAGGCATTGAACTTTATATTGGAAGAAGTGTTTTCCGCAGAGGTATTTGACGTTGATCCGGAGTTGGTCAATATGCTGGCGAATGAACATTGGATTGACTGGGATACGCAGTTCATCCAATCCACGGAATATTCATTGCAATCGCTGGCATTTAATTTGTACGATCAGGTGATTTACGCGCTGTATGGATCGTACACCTTGCAGTTGATCAAAGACCAAGAAGTGCAGGTTCCCAAGAAGGAAGTGGCGTATACATTGCCGGAATATTTTAATTCCATCACGGACGGGGTGTGGAGTGAAGTCACGTTTCCCGGATTGGATGATGAGGATGATTTTCCGCCGCCCTCTCTTACGCCGTGGAAGCAGTACAGCAATACCGAACCGTTTATCAACACGTACCGTCGAATTTTACAGCGTCAGCACGCGAAGCGGCTGATTAATATGGCACTGCAACTGCCGTTTGGAACGCCGGAAGACGCGCGGTCATTGGCCTACAAGCAATTGCGCGAAATTGAAGACCGTATTGATGACTGTTTGGATATGATCGATGATAAGGATTTGGAGATGGATGAGTATTCTGAATTGCACTTAGAAGAAACGCGGGAAATGATTGAGCGGGCGTTGGATGCGGATGTGACAACATCGGCAGCCTGGTGGTAAAACAAGAATAGGAGAATACAAAAGGGCGGTGGGGTATTGCCGCCCTTTTTTGTTTGAGGAAGAATCATGAGTAAAGCGGAAGTGATGTTGTTTACTGATGGCGGGTGCAGCGGGAATCCCGGACCGGGGGGATGGGCGTATATTTTGAAGCACGTCCCTACCGGAAAGAAATCGGAAGGGTTTGGAGATTCTCCCAAAACGACGAACAACAAAATGGAGTTGCAAGCGGTGATTGAAGGGCTGAAGCGGCTAAAAAAGAAAACCAGCGTGTGTGTGGTGACCGATAGCGGGTATGTCAAAGACGGCATCACAAAATGGATGAAAAATTGGAAGCGGAATAATTGGATGCGCAAAGAGAAGAATAAATTTGTTCCGGTAAAGAATGTTGAGTTGTGGCAAGAGTTGGATGAATTGGTGCAGAAGCATGAAGTTTCGTTTGAGTGGGTAAAGGGTCACGCGGGGCATCCGGAAAACGAACGGTGTGATGAATTGGCCGTGGCGGCATATCAGAAATATTTGTGAGATATAAAGTATCACCACAGAGACGCAGAGAACACCGGGAAAATATTCAAGGTAACAGGTCAGTGATATGAAGTGCATATTCAAAAAATCGAATCGATTTTCTCATTCCTCCCCCAATGCAATGGGGGAGGCTAGGTGGGGGTTAAACGCTCAGTGCTTCAACCCCTCCCCTAACCCCTCCCACCTTTGCTAAGGTTTACCCAAAAAATTTAGTAAAGCATTTGCCAACGATATGTTCAGTATGTTCATTGTGGGTAGCATCGGCTTCCAGCCGGTGCGTCAACCCATACAACTCAATGTAAATAAGTTCAAAAAAAAGTTGTCCAAACATTTTTTTTGGGGAGGGCGGCTTTTTGGGAGGGCAAGGCTCCCGCCGAGCCGGAAGTACGCTTCATTCCAATCCGAACGTCTTGTTGGCAACACCGCTATAAATAACGAAAAAGCCCCAAATGGGCACTTTGACATAACACAGGGCAACACACTGATAATAGTTGTGGGTAAAGATTAGCACCTTTGGGAGGGGGAATTTCTCTTCAAGCGGCGACCTATTACTATTCAAGTAATAGTGTAATGAGAGAGTGTTTTAAGATAATGGGAATCATTGTTATTCATGGTAGTGCTCTAATACAATCTTAAGCCTATCCAAATCTACTGTACTACATCATCCATTCATGAGATGTTTCAAAAAAAATAATCGGGGGTTGAAACCCTACTCTTTAGGGCATAAACCTTTAAAATCATACCTCATTATTAATTTTTCATGGGGGAGAGATCACGATGAGTGAAGTCAGCCAAAAAGTTTTAACGGATAAACAGCAATTAGAAGCCTTAAAAGGGAAAGGCTTTGTCGCCAAGTTAGGCACCTATATTAAACTCTCCGGACCGGGGTGGCTGCAAAGCGCGTTGACGCTGGGCGGCGGGTCATTGGCCGGCAGCTTGTATTTGGGGGTGCTGGGCGGCTATGATTTGATCTGGCTGCAGTTGTTTGCCATGACCATGGGGGTCATTATGCTGAGCGCGATCAGTTATGTGACGCTCGCCAGCGGAAAACGCCCCTTTCAAGCGATTAAGGATCACATTAACCCGGTATTGGCATGGGGATGGGCGCTGGCTTCGCTTATGGCGAATATGGTGTGGGCACTGCCGCAATATTCCCTGCTGAACGGAGTGGTGCAGCAGAATTTGTTTCCTGCATTGTTAGGCCCCAATGGATCGATTGGGGATTTTAATTCCAAACTCCTCATTTCGTTAACCATTTTAGCGTTAACCACATTCATCACCTTTTGTTATAGCAATAAGGGATTGGGCATCCGGATTTATGAATGGATTTTGAAGACAATGGTTTACATCATTGTGCTTTGTTTTTTGGGTGTTGTGATCAAATTGTCGATTTCCGGAGATGGGCTGAGATGGGGTGTGATTCTGAGCGGGTTGATCCCGGATTTCACGCTGTTGTTCCGCCCGGTAGATACATTTGAGCCATTTTTGAACGCGATTGAAAATGCTGGAGCCCGTGAGTTTTGGACTGATTATATCATTGGCAATCAGATTGATGTCATGATCGCGTCGGCCTCGACCGCCGTGGGGATCAATATGACGTTTTTATTGCCGTATTCAATGCTTTCCCGCGGATGGGATAAATCGTTTCGCGGACTGGCGATTTTTGATTTATCGACCGGAATGCTGATTCCGTTTGTGTTGGTAACCAGCTGTGTGATCATCGCTGCTTCTACCCAATTCCATACGAAAGAAGCAGAAGGGTTGTTGGACGCGCAAGGGAATTTTATCGCGGCAGAAAGCAATCCAAAATTGGGGCAGTATGAGGGATTGTTGGCGGCGCGTTCGACTGTGATTGATCCGGATGGCAATCCAATCAGCGCGGCGGAGCGGAAAATGGCCGCGATGTTGGTGACGCGGGATGCGGGCGATTTATCGAATTCACTCACCCCTTTAACAGGCGCGACGATTGCCAACTGGATTTTTGGGATTGGTGTTGTGGGGATGACCATCTCATCCATTACTCTGTTGATGTTGATCTCCGGTTTTGTGATTTGTGAAATGTTCAATTTCCCACATAATGGCTGGCAGCATAAGGTGGGAACGCTCTGCGCCGCGACCGGAGTGCTGGGTCCGTTTATTTGGGCGGAAGCGGCGTTTTGGCTGGCGGTGCCGACCTCGGTGTTTGGGTATATGCTGCTGCCGCTGGCGTATATCACGTTTTTCTTAATGATGAACTCTAAAAGTTTATTGGGAGATGCCCGGCCAAAAGGCACGTCCCGGATTGTGTGGAATATCTTGATGGGAATCGCGACGGTTGTGACCACGGTCGGCGCGATTTGGCAGGCCTATTCCAAAGCGGGTATCTACAGCATTATTGCGATTGGCATTTTGATTTTGTTGGTAATCATCGCGCATTTGATGAAGCCTTCAAAGCAGTTGATTGAAACGTGAAAAATGCAGTGACAAGTGACAAGCACCGAACCCTCAAAAAAAGCCTTGAGGGATATAGCGAAAGGCTAACACCATTAGGCAG
>CAYVAZ010000306.1:4664-6380 GCA_964449065.1 uncultured bacterium | reverse complement strand
AGGGAGAAGACGATAGACACTGCGTTTGACTTAGAATAGTTTGCTCACAACAAAACCCATTTTTCAAGCAATCGTCAATCATGGATTGCGTAACATCAGTGATTAATTAAAACACATTCGCAACCAAGCAATGCATCCTTTGCCTTCCAATCAAATACAATTTCAAAATACCCTCTAACCAGCCACTCTTTGTAACCGTTCTACTATCCAGATGTACTAAAGTTATAAACCGTTACAGGATAGGGAATTTAAATGAAAAATCGATTCCATTGGTATAATTGGTATTACTTGTCAATTTGTATATTCGGATTCTTGGTTATATGCGGTATCCATACGGGATACACGCAAAGTGCATTACAGCCTCAAACGCAGAATTTAAATCAAAATTCTTCCAATTCAGGAGGATTTGGTACAAATCAATCCTTCAATTCCAATCAAAACCAAAACCAGCAGTTTAACAACAGTTTCGGCAGCAACCGGTCATCACGCGGGAGTTTATCCGGCAGAAGCCGCTCCAACCGGTCTTCCCGGCGCGGGAACGATACTCCCAATCTAAACAACGGCATCCCCGAAAGCAAAGCCCCATCTTCAAAGGGACGCACAACTCCATCAAGACCACCCAGCACACCCTCCAGCTTATCGGCGCCCGGTTCCGGAAGCGGCGGCAGTTCCTCGGGAATCAGTTTCCACGGCGGTTCCGGGCAAAACGCGGATGCCGGCAAAACAAACGGGCGGCAAAATGCCCCTGAACCGCGAATTGCGAAAAAATCCTATCTGTATTTGGTTTCCAGCAATCTTTCTGCGAAAGTGGGTGAACCGTTTACGGTGGATGTTCGATTATCCGGTTTAGCCGATACCAAATTCGATGCGTTGGGATTCCAATTGAAATATGAGCCAGAAGAAATTATGCCCATCCAGGGGCAAGGCGCAAACGGCGAATGGCTGCCTGCCGCTGAGGTGAAATATTTTGCGGATACCAAAATTTCAGAAGAAAACGCTCAATTAACGTCTGCCCCGTTCTTATTCTCTGATTCCGGCTTGCAGGAGCAGACAAAAATCGAAAACACGGTTCTTCATCCCGCTGGTTTGGTTTCCTTTTCCGCGTCCCTGCCGAAAGCCGTTTTTGCAAAAAACTTGGTGATTTCCCGTATGACTTTTGTCGCTTTGAAAGAGGTGAATTCGTCGCGAATTCAGTTTGAAACGGTAGAGGATTCAGAGCACAACTCCAAATCCGGTACGTTTTTGTTGCATGATGGTGACGATGTTTTGGGATATGCAAGCGATCCCACGGACGGCGTAATCCCCCTCGATATCATGATTCCATCCGGCCGGCAATCCGGTAGAAATAAGATCGCATGGTTAAACAAAGACTCTATGGGAATGGATGCGAGAGCAACACTAGAACTTATTGTTGATGAAGAAAACAATGATGTCGGCGATACCATAACCATGAAAGTCGTATTAAACAATCCCGGACAATTGCCGGTAGATGAAGTGGAATTTTTGATCGGCTATAACACGCGGGTCTTAGAGATTGTGACAAACAACACTATCGCTACCGGTTTATCCAGTGGATTGCGGATGAATCAAGAAAAAGGGATTCTGCAATATAAACATACCTTGCGCAATACTTCGCCAAATCCCCAAACCACGATAGCCGTGATTTCGTTCAAGGCAAAACGCCCCACAACAAAAACCACCTTCAAAGTGTTGGTG
>CAYVAZ010000306.1:0-4564 GCA_964449065.1 uncultured bacterium | reverse complement strand
AACCATGATTTTCCACCCAATGCGGGAGAAATTTTATAATCGGATCCACTTTTAGGTTTAAAAGAATCAGGAATCTTTTCATGCAATGCGTTTGCCGACTTAACAACTTTTTGATCGACTTTTGAATTGCTTTTAAGAATACGTTGCTGATTATCCTTCATAACATATACTCCCTTGTATGAATAAACATTCTATAATTTCTCGATTCCATATAATCCCTTACTAATTCAAAATAATCATTTAACGCTTCATTCAAATGTTCGTTTTCCTCGATATTGTCAATTTTAAGTTTTATTTCATGAGTTAAAGTATCTCTAGAAATACCTCTTCCATGAGAGTGCCAACGATGATTATCGCTCAGTAATTCGCCTATGTTTTTTGCGCGTTCTCTTTTATCTTCTTCTGTAACTGGTTCACTGGTTGAACTATGAAAATCCCAGTCTTTAAATTTGTATTGAGATAACCATTGTTCCAGCAATTCGATGGATAACTCTCTAGCCTGTTCAAATTGATGCAACTCACCTAAATCCAATTTGCTTAATAAAGCATATTCAGCAGTGTTTAACTCCCCTTTATCGGCTTTTTCACTTAGCCGATTATACTGGCTTAAGTATGAAAGAGCGGGGACTAATTTCCCATCTTTTTCAATTTGTGGGTCAATGGGACCTAAAACAGAAAAATAACTCATGTAAATTTTATCGCCAGACATTGCAAATATTGTACCAGCAGACATCGCACGGTCGGGGATTACAAAATAAACTTCTTCAAAATGATGTCGTATTACGAATACCATTCTCTCAACAACTTCAGCAATGCCGCCAGATGTATCAAGAATTACAGCAATACGATTCTTTTTGTTTTTAAAGTGTTCTATTGCAGTTTTTACCACTAATTCTAAACCGGACAAGATTGGACTTACGATAGATACAGCATTAGCATCCAAAGCCAGTTCGACTCTCATTAAATGATGATTAAGTTGTTCATGCGTATGTTGATCAATCGGCCCAGGTGAAACCATTTTGATTCCTGAAAAAATCAATCAATATGTTTTATGATGAATACAATAGATTCAAAATTATTTTTCAGCAACTACTTCTGCTGAAAAGCAGCATTTAAAAAAACAGGATAATAGATAACATAATCTTGACACAGGGTGGATATACTTTCTATGATGGTATATGCGCTTTTTCTCATGATTTGGGGATTATCACTTCAATCAACAGGAGACTACCATGATGCGTACAATTCAATCGTTCTGTTTCATTTCAATATTCACCATCGGCATGGCATTACAATCCTTCTCCGCCCCGCCAACGGTGAACGAAGAGTTAAAAGTCTGGCATAAAATCACCCTCACCTTTGACGGGCCGCAATCCAGCGAATCAGCCGAACCCAACCCGTTTTTGGATTACCGCTTGCAGGTTGAGTTCAGCAAAGGCGATAAGGTCTACATCGTCCCCGGCTACTTCGCCGCCGACGGCAACGCCGCGGAAACCTCCGCCGATTCAGGCAACAAATGGCGCGTACATTTCGCCCCGGATGAAGCGGGCGATTGGGATTATGAGGTCTCCTTCCGCAAGGGCGAAAATATCGCGGTTTCGGAAGACAATGAGCCCGGAGAGAGCGCCGGCTTTATGGATGGCCAATCCGGTACACTGAAGATCAGCCCCTCCGATAAAACCGGACGCGACTTCCGCGCGCATGGCAGACTGAATTATGTCGGCAAACGCTATTTGCGCTTTGCGGGGACGGGCGAATACTTCTTAAAAGCCGGAGCGGACGCCCCGGAAAACCTGCTCGCCTATGCCGATTTCGACGGCGGTTTTAAAGACGACGGCATCAAAGACAACCTCGTCAAAACCTGGGAACCGCATGTAAAAGACTGGAAACCGGGCGACCCCACCTGGCAGGACGGCAAGGGCAAGGGGCTTATCGGCGCCATAAACTACCTGCACTCAAAAGGGATGAACGTATTCTCGTTCCTGCCCATGAATGTCGAAGGCGACGACCGCAACGTGTTTCCATACACATCTTATGAAGAACGCCTGCGCATGGATGTTTCCAAACTTGATCAGTGGGAAATCGTGTTCGAACACGGCACCAAACTGGGCATGTATCTGCACTTCAAAACCACCGAAGCCGAAAACCAAAGCCTGCTCGATGACGGCGAGTTGGGGATCGAACGCAAACTCTATTACCGCGAACTAACCGCGCGCTATAGCCATCACCTCGCCCTGAACTGGAACGTCGGGGAGGAAAACGGCAAATGGGGCGGCCACAAAGAAGAAGGCCAAACCACTCCGCAGCGCAAAGAAATGGCGCGCTATCTGCATTCCATTGATCCCTACGATCATCATATCGTCATTCACAACGGGCAGCCCTTTGACGATATATTAGGCCCCGATACCTATTACACCGGTGCATCTTTGCAAACCAATAAACCGGACTTCAGCCGGGTTCACGGGCAAGTTCTTCGGTGGATCAATGAATCAAACAAAGCCGGAAAACAGTGGGTGGTCGCATGTGATGAGCCGGGAGACGCGCAGCACTCCTTAATCACCGATGAAGAAGACCCCACCCGCAACAATGCCCGTAAAAACGCCCTATGGGGAACGTTGATGGCAGGAGGAGCCGGGATCGAGTGGTATTTTGGATATGCCCATCCCCATTCCGACCTGACCTGCCAGGATTGGCGCACACGCGACAAGATGTGGGATCAATCCCGCTATGCCTTGGAATTCTTCAAAAACAATAACATCCCGTTTTGGGAAATGACCAACGGCGACGAACTGCTATCCAATGACGATGACTATTGCTTCTACAAAGAAGGCGAAATTTACATCGTCTATTTAAAAGAAGGCGGAACGGCTGAAGTCAACATCCAAGGCGGCGGAGAGTACGCCATCCAATGGTACAACCCGCGCGAAGGCGGAGAGTTGCGGGACGGCACCCTAAAAACCGTGAAAGCGTCATCCAGCACAAAAATCGGTGAACCGCCTTCCGGTAAAAACCAAGACTGGGTTGCTTTGTTACGAAAGAAATGACGAACGAACAAAATGTCTATTCTTGTAGAGCGGGCTTCAAGCCCGCTCTTACATATGATGCAGGTAAGATATCTGCACTACATAATACGTCATCGTGTAATACCGTTTCCAAGATTCCGATCTTCCCTCTCAAATCGGGGCTGAATACGCCCCAACAGGGTAAACGGCTAGTATTCATGGTATTGCCGGCAGAAGCTCTGCCATATTCCAACGTATGTTGCTAACAATTATTCCAGTTCCAGCACTTGGTTGTCTGCTAATAAGCGTTCGCGTAAGTCTTTGTATTTAACGTCTTGGACGGCAATATTTTGGTTGTTGGCCATGGCCGCGGCGGTGGCTGCCGATTGCCCCAGCACCATGAAGACCGGTTCCATGCGGATGGAGCCGAACGCGATGTGGCTGGAGGAAACGCAGACCGGCACCAACAGGTTTTCGCACTGCTCTTTTTTGGGGATGAGCGATCCGTACGAAATTTCATACGGTTCAGGAACTTTGACGCCGATATCGCCTTCATTTTGGACATAACCATCGGGTTTGATGTAGCGCTGCACGTTGTGTGAATCCATGGTGTAGGAGCCCATACCGACAGAACGCGGCGTTTCCCGGGTATCCAGCGTATCGTGTTCGGTCATGACGTAGATACCGATCATGCGGCGGGCTTCGCGCACGTAGATTTGGTGCGGCCAGTTGCCGTTGTCGGTGAATTCATCTTTTGCCAAGCCCCACTTTGAAAATTCTTCACGGATATCTTTGGGTACGCGCGGGCTGTTGGCGGTGAAGTACATTAAGCCTTTTTGATAGCGCTCGTGTTCTTGGATGATTTCCTTGCGTCGTTCATATGAGCCTTCGGGATAATCGTAGTTCATGCCGATGTTATCGGTGCTAAAGGGGCCGTGGTTGTTTGTATCGGTTTTGTGGTTGGGGATGGGGTCGAACTTCCCGAAGGTTTGACGCCAGCCTGCTTCATATACTCTTGCCAATAATTCGTATTGGGTGGGATCATACAGATCGGGTTTTTGAAAGGGGACACGGTTGCGGTCATCGTTGGTCAAGCACATGCGGAAGCAGTAGGCTTGGATTTTTTTGTCGCCGTCTTCTTTGAGCCCGGGATGCTCGCCACTGACGCGCGGCACCAAGCCGCTGCTGGGGTCGCCGGGAATCCAATAGGGAGAAATATCCTTGTTAAACCAGTGGCTGTGATGCAGCACCCCGGTTTGCACGCCGTTCCACGTTTCGTCATAGACACTGTTGGCTTCGCGGCCGACGTGATAATCGATGCCGGCGGTGGCCATCAAATCGCCTTCGTAGGTGGCATCAATGAACATTTTGCCCTCGTAGGTATTGCCCGAGAGCATGGTGATGGATGTGATACGGCCGTCTTTTTTCTTGACGCCGACGAAGGGTTCACGCAGCAGCCACTGGTTGCGGTGCACGGGAATTTCGTATTCATCGATAAAATCTTCAAAGACTTGTTCGGCGACGTGAGGTTCGAAGATCCACATGGTGCGGTTCTCGCCGTC
>CAYVAZ010000305.1:0-6461 GCA_964449065.1 uncultured bacterium | reverse complement strand
CACAACGTCTACGCAAACCTGAAATGATCTAAGAGTGCTAAGTCAATGGCATTGGATCAAAGACAACATCAAATATCATCTCTTTCTTTTACCCCGGCAAAAAGTGAAATGGACAATAGCACGATGACGTATATTGTGGTGCAGGCATCTTGCCTGCATTGTATTGCATTGTATATAGTAGCAGACTGGAAACCTTGCACTTCAATTTTTAACTTTTTACCGGTTCGTCCTTGCTATCAACTCAAACCTGAGTTGCTCTAATGCGTTTGATATTCCATTCGGTCAGGGCTTATTTTCGCCCGTTTATTTACTTGGATATGGTTTAATGTTCGGGTGGTGTTATCAGGAAAACGAAGATAAATTCTTCCTTCCGTGTGCTGACCCAATCCAAAGTGTACAATCCGGCTGTTCTGAGATTGATATCCACTCCCCGCATAGATTTCCTTCCGCTGCTCACGGACTTTTGTTTGTACGGTTATAGCAGTTCCAACCGGGCTATACGGCCAATTCCGCACATCCACCTGCATCCAGTTTCTTCCCATCGATTGATTCATCAGCAAAGTCGGAGAATCCTCTAAATTATTGATGGCGATATCCAAATCCCCATCCCGGTCAAAATCACTCACCGCCATCCCGCGGCTGACTTTCTCGATTTGAAATCCAGGGCCGCTTTGCGCGGTCACATCTTCAAAACCTTTGCCTTCCTTGTTATAAAAAATGGTATTCTTTTGAGCGTAACCGGTTTCATTCGGAATGTCATCAATATTTGGATAGATATGTCCGTTCGCTACCACAATATCGTCAAAACCGTCATTGTTGAAATCGGCAATCGCGTTTCCCCACCCCACCAGTTGATAACTGGTCCTATACATATTCATCTGCCGGGTAATATCTTGAAAGAACAACCCCCCCATATTTTGATACAGAACATCGTATTCTTGATCAAAAGCCGTTACAAAAAGGTCAATCCAATTGTCATGGTTGATATTCCCTGCTGCTACTCCCATACTGCCCTGCTCAACGCCATCGCGGTCAACAGCCGCACCGGTCAGAATACCGATTTCTTCAAATCTTCCCTCACCTATATTCTCATACAAATAGTTGTATGTACTGTCATTCGATATATACAAATCCAAGTCGCCATCGTTATCCAGATCACTAAATACCGCACCCATACCGCGCCCTTTTTTGGCAATTCCCGCATTCTCCGTGACATCAATGAACGTTCCATCTCCACGGTTTCTATAAAGCACGTCCCGTTGCGGCTCAAAAGACAGCGGTCCCAACATTACCTCAATTCCGCGGTATGTTCTGGTTTTTCCCTTTGATAAAATCAGTTCTTGACTGACATCAACATAATTTGTCACAAAGATATCCAGCCAGCCGTCACCATCCACATCTCCCATAATGGTTCCTGCCGCAAACCGGTCATCACCAACACCTGCCTCATCGGTTACTTCCGTAAACGTATTGTCTCCATTATTGCGGAACAACTGGTTTTTTCCCATATTCCCAACATACACGTCTACATCTTGATCATGATCGATATCCCCGAACACCGCGGAAAAACTCCATGCGGTACTCCCCAACCCGGAAGACCCGGTAATATCTGTGAAGGTGCCGTCTTGGTTGTTCAAATACATCCGATTCTTTGGCAAAGATGCACTCTCTTCCTCCCCAAAACGCCCGGCGTTCAAAAAATACAACTCATCGTATCCATCATTATTGATATCCGCGGCGCAAACGCCGGACCCCATCGTATCGAAGATGTAAAGTTTTTCCGTCGAACCAAGTACATGCCGAAAGGAGGAAAGCCCTGCTTCCGTTGTATTGTCAACAAAATAAAACGGCGGGGTATTTGAGGAGGATTCTCTGGAAATACCGAACAGAGTTAGCAATAAAAGGTATAGGAAAATAATAGGAAATTTATTCATTCGGCAATTGTTGCTTCAATATTGTCTCAGCGTCTTTTATATTGGTTGAATCCGGATACATTTTTTTCGCTGCACTGAACGTTGCGGACGCTTTTGCGATTTGACCGGTTTTCGCCAAACAAATCACCATCATTGCCTGGTAATAATCGGTTTCGGCATGTTTCGATTTTTGTAACATTTGAAGCAAAGGCAAGGTCTCTTCAAACTTGCGATTCCGAAATTTTATCGAGGCTAACGAATACGCCGCGTCTGTGTCAGCAGGCTTCAATTCCACAATCGTTTCCAAATGCGGTTCCGCCTTTTGTGGTAAACCGAGTGCAAAGAATTCAGATGCAAGCAAACGGTGCTCTTCCAACTTTACCGCGCCATGTTCAAACAAATGATGCAACTGATAACGCCTCTGCTCTGAATAGGAACGCAGCCTCTCCACACGCTTCAAAATCTGTTGAGCCGCTTGACGCTGTTTGTTACGGAACAATGCTTCCGATAACTTTGTCGCCGCCCGAATCGAAAACGGATTATGATCAACCGCCAAAGTTAAATACTTGACTGCCTTCTCAGATTGATTCTGCGCAAGATAAATTTTTCCCAATTCTTCCGCCGCCAACTCATTTTTAGAATCGAGTTCAAGGGAATGTTGTAAATACCTTTCTGCTTTATCTGTATGCCCCACGGATTGATGAACCCTTCCTGCAAGCGCCAATACATAGGGTTTGGGGGCATCTTTTACCAAATCGTCCAAGAGTTCGATGGCTTTCTCATCTTGCCCGGAAAAATGCAGCGCCGATGCCAGTTGATACCGGTACATTTCATTTTCCGGTTCTAATGCATTCAGTTTCTCTAACGTTTCAACCGCCTCTTCATGAAAACCAAACTGCTGCTGTAAATGCCCGAAATATTCCAGATAGTTCTTGCTGTCTGGGTATTTCTCTACACATTCCTCAGCTAGATGAAGCGCTTTCATATTGGATTTATCCAAAATATACAATGTTTCAGAGAGTTCTTGCTTGATAATGGTATTTTCAGGGAATTTTTCTTGAAATTTAAGCAGAATATCTTTTGCCTCTTCAAAACGGTGAGCGGATTTCAACGCCTTCACCAATACAACATGAAGTTCAATATTGTCAGTAAATTCTTTCGATTCTCTATAAAGTTCTTCTATATGTTCAGGCAACGTTTTATTTTTTTCTTCAGAAAAACTGAATTGTGTGAATAAAAAAACAAAAATAAATAAAGTATTATAATTAACTCTAAACACTTAACTTGAACTCCTTCTATTTATATAGATTCTAAAACAATCCCAAACAAATTGATCTTTATTTTATTAAACTGAGCAAAATTTTCTATTGACAAATTATATCGATATATGGAATAATAGTAAATATTGTGAACGTTATCATCTATTTTTGAAGGGGGTGGTCAATCAAAAACTCTACAGCACAAAGTCATTATTGTTTTGTATTTATTCTTTGAAAATTATGTTCAACAAATTCTGGGAGATGAAAGTATGAAATTACACAAAATCTTTATCGGATTATTGAGTTCAACAATGGTTTCAGTGTTGGCTGTTACCGCTTCCGCACAAGGTCAAGACCTAGTCGAATCGACTGAAATTGAAGTGGGTGTGCCCGCCGAAGGAATTTTAACCGAAACCACAGATGTAATGGAAGGCGTTGGAATTTTTGATAACCAAGTAACGTATGTCTATGCGTTGCGCGACAATCCAGAAGCCCGTGCATCAAAAGTACAGTTTGATCCAAATACCGGAGAGTATTTGATTCAATCGAACGGGAATGATGTGTGGGATAACGAAGATGAGACCGTGTATCTTTGGACCTCACGCCCCCGCAGCTACCGGATGACTGCCCGGGTTCAATACATACAACCCGGCGGAGTAGAATGGGCGAAATCTGGAATAATGATTCGCAACGAACCTGAGTTTGAAGGTTCAGCCAGCGCTTTTTTTGAGTATAGAGGCAACGAAGATCTAACCGAACGCGGTGTGCGTTTTTCCCGCAGCCAAGCGACTTCCACTCGTTCCATTAACCAAGATGCTCATGAAAAAACCATCTTTTTGGGTGCGGATTCATTAGAACCAATTTGGCTGCGTGTAACCCGGATTTGGCCCGCCAACCAATTGATTTATGAAGACGCCAATATTCCATTGGATGATCCTGATGCCCCTCCGGCGGAAGAAGATTGGGAACATGTGAACGATCAATTCGCCGCCGGCTTTTGGATGCCGGAAGAAATTAATTGGGGATTGTTTGCATTTGATCATGACGGGAATGTCGATGCCACTCCACCCGATGAAGTGCTAATTAAAAATGTCACGCTTGAACCCGTGACAGTAGGCTCACGCTTTTTTTCTGAATCGCACTTTACACCGGGTAAAGCATTGGATGTGAGCATCACCTTAAACAATGAAGGGGATGCGACCACTGCAGACGTTACGGAAACCATTCCCGATGGGTGGACGGCCAGCAACATCAGCGACGGCGGCAGTGTTTCCGGCAATACCATCACGTGGTCAATCAGCAATTTTCAAGGCGTGCAGGATTTAACCTACTCCGTCACGCCTTCGGCCGGTGCAACCCGCGGGGATTTTGAAGGGAGCGTAAACGGCATCATGACCGGTGGCAATCCTGTAGCGGGTCTCGCCCCGGATAATGACGGTGCAGTCGGAGACTTTGACGGCGCCAGCGCGATAGGCGGCGGCTCAGGCTCGGCTTCGTTTGCGGATGGGACCTATACCGTCAGCGGCGCAGGCACGCTTGCCGATGATGAAGACAGTTTGTATTTCGTATGGACAGCGGTGAACGGCAACTTTACGGTTGAAGTGGATGAATCAAACGTTCCCACTCCAGGTCCTGACAACGATACCAAAGTCGGCGTTATGGTACGCGATAGCCTTGCATCAACATCACCGTTCATCACCTTTTCGCAACGTACGGATTTTTCGATGAGAAACGATGCGCGTGATTTAGCCGGCAATAATGTGTATAACATCCGCGCGGGAGTTGCCTTTGACGGCGGTTTCAATACCGACAATATCGGCGGGGACCGCAATGACTTTGGCGGGATGAGAGTGACCCGTGACGGCGACCGCTTCCAGTTTGAATTCAAAGATATCAACAATCCGGATATTTGGTCTGTGGCCAATATCAGCACCATGGCATTCACCGATCCGGTCTATGTCGGTTTAGCCGTCAGTTCAAACGATGCGTCAACTGCCGCGGAAGGCACCTTTACCAATGTCACCATTAGCAGTGAAGGTTCGGTGGATACCGCGGTTCAGGAGTGGTCTTTATACTGATCTCATTCGATTCCTCTATCATATAGAACTTAGGCGGTGGGAACTTCTCACCGCCTTTTGTTTTCTCCGTGTCTCGATTCCCATCTCTTCTTCCGCCGGATCATACATTCAACCATTGCCTTTTACCGCGTTCTCCGGCATAGGGAACCTACCATCCATGAAACGCCACCATGTCACTGATCAAGCATGGATTATAATGTTCTCCAAAATTTCCACCATCATGAAGCGTTTTTTGCCGGCAGTATGATTCGATACGATTCCGCTTTATCATCGCAATTCTGATTCGATTATCAGGTCTATTCTCACACGTTCCCCTCTTACAATAAATCATCTATGATAATCATCTATGATAAACAAAACCCACATTACGGAGGAATAAAACCATGTACCGCATCCTTATTCTCGCGTCATTCATTGCAGCAAGCGCCATCTTATCCTTTGCTTCCGAAAAAGACGGATGGATCAATCTCTTCAACGGCAAAGACCTCTCCGGCTGGACAACGGAAGGCAACTGGCTGGTGGAAGATAACGGCGTCTTAGCCATCAAACCCCGCCCGGGCGAAGAAGGCTGGCAGCGCTTTGAAGACTATATTTATACCGACAAAAAATACGGCGATTTCATCCTTGATCTGGAATTTAAGATTCCACCCAAGGGCAACAGTGGAGTGTTTGTTCGCATTGCCGATCAACAGAAACCGGTCGAGCAAGGAATCGAAGTGCAAATTCTGGATTCATACGGGGTGGACAAAGAACTCGGTCATCACGATAACGGCGGTGTTATCCGCACTGTCGGTCCCAGCAAAAACATGTCAAAACCCGCGGGCGAATGGAACCGCATGATTGTTACCTGCAAAGGGCACAACATGAAGGTGAAACTGAATGGGGAGCAAATCATTGATGTTAATCTCAGTGAAACACCCATGAAAGATCGGCCTCTCAAAGGCTACATCGCCCTGCAAGACCACGGTTTGCCGCTATGGTTCCGCAATATTCGTTTGAAAGAGTTGAAATAGGGGTTAATTCGTAGACAAACACCGGCAGGCAGGGACAGCGAATACCTTATCCCTGCCTGTATTACAAATCTATCTTGCCCCTTGAATTGCACAAAATAGACTTTCACATCCAAAACCACACTGTGTTCTAGCGCATTTCAGGTTTGCGTAGACGTTGTGTAGGGGCACATTGCAATGTGCCCCTACGGCAAATGCAAT
>CAYVAZ010000304.1:0-6468 GCA_964449065.1 uncultured bacterium | reverse complement strand
TGCCCATTATTCTAATCGTTCGCAGTATCTATCGCCCTCGCCCACCGGGAGAGGGTAGGGGTGAGGGCTTATGGAGACAATATCCTCTAAGTACGTTATTGCGTTACAGGGAGCAATTGCTCTCTTCGCCCTCATCTCTTATCTTCTCCCAAAGGGAGAAGACGATAGATAATCCGTTTGATTCAGATAGAACGGCTATTCAATCGAATCCTTTTTTATCCAGTGTTGATCCTCTTCCGCGTAAGGTGAGTTATATCAATAAAAAAAGCCTTCTACCGGATGATAGGAGGCTTATCTGAGTGTCAACTTAGGTTAACTCATGCTGGAAGTTTTACTACATTGTCGCTGACACGGTTGAAATCGAATACCGTTGCGGGTTTTTCTTTGCGTGATGTTTTTGAAGTAATCTCGTTCCAAAAGCCTTCGAAAATGCGCGCTTCCGAGAACCGCTCCACCGCATACTCCGCGGCGTTGCGGCTCATCCATTGGCGGTTTTCTTTTTGAATTAACAACTGCTCCGCGTATGCAATGAATTGCGAATCGGATTGCGCGACAAAGCCGGTATGACCGGATTTCACCAATTCCGGAGGGCCGCCTTCATTCATGACCACGCACGGCAACCCGGAAGCCTGCGCTTCGATCACAACGTTGCCAAAGGTATCAAGAAGCCCCGGATAGAGGAACAGATCGGATGAGGCAAATGCCCGCGCCAAGTCTTCTCCAAACTTGGCGCCGGTCATGATAAACCGTGACCAGTGCTTTGTTTTTTCATTCATTTCATCAAAGTAAGGGCCATCACCGATAACATGCAAGACAAAATCAGGGTAGCGTTCTGCCAAGCGTTGATAGGTTTTCATCAGCAACTCAGGGTTTTTATCCTTCGAAATTCGGCCTACATACAGTACCTTGACCGGTTCTTTGGCATCCCAATACAGCGGGTCGTGCTTTGTTGGGGAAAACATGTTGGGATCCACCCAGCGTTCTAAAATTTTTATCCGTTCTTTCGGCACTTCCATTTTTTCGACATCCTGCGCGTACCAGCGGCAGGGAGCGTAAACCGTTTTCATTTGTTTATAAAAAGCCTTGGTCAAAGCTAAGGTGACTTGGCCAAAGAACGTGTCATTCGACACCCGCATTGCAATGCGCGGCAGGTCGGTGTGGTAAATGCCGTGAACCGGGACTTGGAAGAGTTTGCCGAACAGCAACCCCATCAAGCCCACCGGGCCGGGTGTGCTGATGACAAATGAATTAAATTGCTGATCTTCCAAATATTTCATGACCCGAATGATGGACGGTAAACATTGTTCGACTTTTTCATATCCCGGTAACGCGAAGTTATGAATGGGATCAAAGGATTTTACACCGTCGAGTTCTGAAAGGTCTTCACTGGAGCAGGTGATCATGGTTAAATCCAAACTGCGCTCGCGGGCGGATCGCAAAAACGCCTTGCAGGTTTTGGATACACCATCCATATTCATGAATGAGTCTGTAAACCAAGCAACCTTTGGTTTTACATCCCGTCCCAACACTTCATCCGCTTTGTGAAGCAAATCCTCTTCGTCGTATAAGTTTTTGCTGGTTCCGCCATACGCGCTGAATAAAAGGGGAGCGTACGTGATGAAGGAGGGGATGCAGGCCGGGCGTTTGATGACATTTATAATCATGCTGTCTAACGCGGCGGCAGTTATTTCGGAGAAATGATGATTGAATTCGCTGCAACTTAAATTGCCGGGATTTAACAGCGCTTCCAAGGATTCCGAGCCTTCAACCGCCTCGCGGATGGCAAAGTAAATATCATGTGTCGCTTTCTTCTTTCGAAAGAAATACTCTTTGGTTTTTTGAACACGGCTTTGAATGCTTTGCAGCCACCGAGGCGGCGTGGGGTGTTCCGGGTCTAGCAGTCTGCCCATCAATTGGAATAGTTCTGTGTTGCTGCCACCGGTTCTGTGTTTCCAATATTGGTAGCCGATACTGCCAACCATGTGAGCCAGCGTGAATGATCCACTGGAATGCCCACAGGCGCGTGTCCTCCCAAGCCGTATTCCCTCTAAAAGACCCTCTATTGTTTCTTCATTCACATCGATTTCAGTATAGGTTGTTCCGATATACAAGCCGCTGTGGTCATCGCTGCCGGCGGTAAAAACCTTTTCCCAGGGTTTTTCGCATTTAGGTTCAATGCCGTGAATAAAAGAGAGCTCATCTATATTGTCTTCATCCAAACTGCGTAAAACCAATTCTGTGGTATCGTTCAAGCGGCGCAAGCGGCTGCCGTTGATGATTTCAAACCGTTTAAATAGAAGGATCATCTGCTCGAAATGATCCCATGTCGTTCTGCCGTTGACTTTATGAAGGGGATGAGCGCATACATGAACGATATTTTCTTGCTGTAAGTATTCCACAAACTCAAAAATATTGAGACGGACTTCGTTTAGGGTTTCAAATTGTTGATCAGTCATGCCATAACATAAAACATGAGCGGATACTCCGTCCGGAAAAAATGTTGTGACTTCCACTCCTCTTAACACATCGTTATGGTGTTCAATTTGGTTCACACCGGCTAGCGTGTCATGGTCGGTTAACGCAATGAAATCCATCCCTTTTTCAAGGGCTTTATCCCGAACTCGTTCCGGTTTCGTGAAACTTTCCGGGCAACCTAAACGCTGCATAAACCATAATGGGGGTGTATCGGAGGCGTTGGAATGACAGTGGAGGTCAATTTTTACGGTTTTCAAGGAGTTACTGGAGGAATTCATTCTATTTCTCCAAGTCGAAAGATTTTGGATAACCTGTGGATAACTTAATCTACTATTGTTAGAATTGCAATAAGACTATATTAAAAATTTGTTACTAACTATCTCATAGTATTCTGCTTAACTCGGTTTAAATTAAAGAAAGTAAAATCTATACGATCTTTTCGGAATGTTATGAAATTATACTCAATTTACCGTTTTCGCAAGAAGTAAAAGGTGTTAAGTTTTATGGGAACAAATTAGCATGTTGATTTGGTTTTTGCGAACCATAGGTTGCCGCAAAAAGATTGAAGTTTAAAACAAAACATCTCAATGAGTTGAAAACAGTCTAATCCGGCGTTGACATGCTTTATCCGTATTCTATAATACAAAAAACCGGGTCGTTAGCTCAGCTGGTTAGAGTGCTTGCTTGACATGCAAGAGGTCACTGGTTCGAGTCCAGTACGACCCAAATTTACTTGAGAAATTTTTTCTGCATCTGTTTGAATGGATGCTACTAATTTTGGAGGAAAATCTAGCCGAAAGGCAGTTTTGTTTAATTCCGAATGTCAGAAACTTCTACCATCACGCTTTGTATTGAAGGCCAACCGAATTCCATAACTGTTCCGAAAGATACAACACCAGCGGATTTGTTGGAGCACTCTCCCCATAGCCGCAAAAAGGTTGTTGCAGCCAAGTTCAATGATCAAGTCATTGATTTAACGGCTCCGTTAACAGAAAGCGGCAACCTAAAATTCTTGACGTTTAAAGATCCAGAAGGTCAAGAGGTGGTATATCACAGTACGACTCACTTGATGGCACAGGCGGTCACAGAATTATTTCCGGAAGCGAAGTTAGCGATCGGACCTCCGATTGAACATGGTTATTACTACGACTTTGAGATTGAGAAACCGTTTACACCGGATGATTTGGAACAAATCGAAAAACGCATGCAGGAACGGGCCAATGACGAGATTCCGGTAGAACGGTTCGTGATGTCGCGAGAAGACGCATTGCGATATTACAAAGAGCGAAACCAAGATTATAAAGTTGAATTGATCGAAGATTTTGATGACGATACATTCAGTTTTTATAAACAAGGTGAATTTACCGATATGTGCCGCGGCCCGCATATCCCTCATACGGGGATGCTAAAGCACTTTAAGTTATTGAACACAGCCGGTGCCTATTGGCGTGGAGATGAGCGCCGTCAAATGCTCCAGCGCATTTACGGAACTGCTGCGGCGTCTGAAAAAGAACTCAAAGTCTACCTCAAAAAACTGGAAGAAGCCAAAGAGCGTGACCATCGTAAGTTAGGAAAAGAACTGGACTTATTCAGTATCCATGAAGAAGCCGGTGTCGGTTTGGTGTTTTGGCACGCGAAAGGGGCACGGGTTCGAAATATTATCGAAACATTCTGGCGTGATATCCATTATAAAAGCGGATATGAGTTGGTGTTTACCCCTCACATTCAACGTGAAAACATGTTCTCTAAGTCTGGTCATTTAGAGAACTTTAAAGAGAATATGTTCTCGGCAATGGAAATTGATGACAATGATTATTATGCCAAGCCGATGAATTGCCCCGGTCATGTATTGATTTACCAATCGCAGTTACGCAGTTATCGTGATCTTCCGATCCGTTATGCCGAGTTGGGGACGGTATACCGCTTTGAGCGCTCAGGTGCTTTACACGGCCTTTTACGTGTTCGCGGTTTCACCCAAGATGATGCCCATATCTTTTGTACACCGGATCAAATCGAAGAAGAGATAGAGGGCGTCATCCAACTGGCAGACTTCATGATGAAGGCCTTTGGGTTTGAGTATAAGTTGTATCTTTCTACCCGGCCGGAAAAATCCATCGGTTCGGATGAAATTTGGGAAAAATCCACGCAATCCTTGCGCAACGCGTTGGAAAGCAAAGGCAAAGATTACGACGTTGAAGAAGGCGGCGGCGCATTTTATGGCCCCAAAATCGATGTGAAACTGCTGGACGCTCTTGGCAGAGAATGGCAGGGTCCAACCTTCCAACTGGATTTCAACTTTCCGGAACGCTTTAATATAGAGTATGTCAACAGCGGTGGCGAGCGCGACAAGGTTGTTATGATTCACCGCACGGTATTGGGTTCCATGGAGCGTTTTTTTGGAAACCTGATCGAGCATTACAAAGGCGCTTTTCCGGGATGGCTGGCGCCGGTGCAAGTGAAAGTGTTAACCATCACCGATGACCAACTGCCTTATGCGGAAGAATTGAGAAAACAATTGGCCGATTTAAATTTTCGGGTGGAGTTGGATGACCGCAACGAAAAAATCGGCTTTAAAATTCGCGAGGCGGAAAAAGAAAAAATTCCCTTTATGCTTGTGACCGGCAACCGGGAAATGGAAGAACGCACGGTAGCGGTCCGTGAACGCGGCCGCAAAGACCATGGCACCATGTCCATCAATCAATTGATCGAGCTGCTGCAAACCGAAATGGCTATTCCACAATTTAAAAACCTGTCATACTAACGCAAGAAAAATAAAGACCACTGGAAGGAGTGTGATTCTTATTAAAAAAGGTAAAGTTTACAGGTCGAAAAAAGATACCACTCGTATCAACGAAATGATTCGTGAAGACGAAGTCCGCTTGATTGACGCGGAAGGCGAACACATGGGTGTTGTTCCGATACAAGATGCCCTGAAACGAGCTCAAGAAGCCGATTTGGATTTGGTGGAAGTGGGAGATAAAGGCAAACCACATGTTTGCCGAATCATGGATTACGGCCAATTTAAATACGAAAAGTCGAAAAAAGAGAAAGAAGCCAAAAAGAAGCAAAAGAAAATCGTTGTGAAAGAAATCAAAATGCGCCCGCGTATTGATGAACATGATTACCATTTTAAGCTGCAAAACGCGATAAAGTTTTTAGAACACGATGATAAAGTGCGGTTTATTATGCAATTCCGTGGACGTGAGATGGCACACAAGGAACTGGGTATGGATGTCATGCAGCGGGTGATTGATGATTTAAATGATATAGCAATCATTGAACAAGCGCCCAAGCAGGAAGGCCGATTTATTAATATGACCATGGCGCCGGACCCTAAAAAGCCGAAAAAAGAAGTGAAACCCGAGGAAGAACAGACCCCATCGAATCCGGATGATTCCGGGGAATAAAACATTCCAGGCAAGAGCGATGAAAATAATCCTGCTTTAACCCTTTGCAATGGGTTATCCTTGACTATACTTTTCTACTTGTTTATTTAGAACAGGAAAGAATGACTTTGGAGTAATACACATGGCTTCCGGAGCAAAAATGAAAACCAAACGGGGCGCCGCCAAGCGGTTTCGCCTCACGAAAAACGGAAAGATCAAACGCGAACGGGCATATCTTCGCCACCTTCGCCGCGCCAAAAGCACCAAACAAAAGCGCCATCTGCGTCAACAAACTTTGGTGTCGCCCTGCGAGAAGAAACGTGTCATTCGCATGTTAGCCGGAGGGTAATACACCAACCGGGAGGGGCGCACAATTCTGTGCCCGGGTTTTGACCCTTTTGCGAACCCTAAAAGAGGAGTAGAGAGATGCCGCGCGCAATCAGCCAAGTTACATCAAGAAACAAACGCAAAAAGATTTTAAAGCAAGCCAAAGGCTCGCGGATGGGGCGCCGCAATCAGATTCGCGCCGCCCGCAACGGCGTGTTCAAAGGATTGCAGTATGCCTACCGCGACCGCCGCAACCGCTGGCGTGATTTTCGCGCCTTGT
>CAYVAZ010000303.1:0-6474 GCA_964449065.1 uncultured bacterium | reverse complement strand
CCCCGGCCCTCTCCCGGTGGGAGAGGGTGATAGATTCAGCGAACGATTAGAAAAACGGGCATATCATAATGTAGTGCGTAATGTGAGTTATTCATTGGTTGGCCGGTCTTGGGTGACCGGGGCTTCCTCGTCCGGGGTGATGCCTTGTATCGATTCACGGGGGAGGTCTTCCGTGCTGGGTGCTTCCGGCGCGCGGAGTTTGGCCGCTAAAGCCTGCGCCTGGCGGCTGTAATCGATGGATTCGGCCAGGGTTCGGGCTGCTTCTTGGTCGGCATGGAATCCTTTGGAGTTTTCACTACTGATATAATCGAGCCGCCACATGGCCTTACTCTGTAAATCATAAATTTCCGAGAGCTGCTCGTCGGATATCCCCGCGGCTTTGGCTTCGAGGACTGTATCAAGCATGTCGGTCATGGCAACCGCGGCACGCTGCATGAGCGTTACGGTACGGTCTTGTATGGCGCGAACACGATCGCGCAGCTCGTTTTCTTCAACATTGTGGCAGGTTTGGCAGGCGTTGTTGATATTTTCCATGGGGCTGCGCACGTTGTGGCTGCTGAGTTTCATGGCGCCCTGGCGTTCATAAGGCATGTGGCAATCGGCACAACTGACACCGGAACGGGCGTGGATGCCCTGGCTCCACAACTCGAATTCAGGGTGTTGGGCTTTAAACGCCTTCGCCCCGGTTTCGCCATGTGTGTAGTCATAAAAATCGGATCCATCAGGGAATTGCTGTTCATTCCAATACTGTTCGATTTGTTCGACTTTTAAGCCATTGCCCCAAGGGAACGTTAGGGTCATCTTGTTGGCGCAGTAGTATTCGACGTGGCATTGGCCGCAAGCCATGGAACGCATTTCCTGGCGGGAAGCCAATTGGTTTGGATTGTAAGGTTCTTCGCGGTTGCCCTTTCGCCAGCGTTCGATGCTTGGCAGGTGCGGAACCGGTTCTTCGCTTTTGGCCAGATCCGCGATTCCTTGCATAAACCCCGGGCGGGTTACGCGGATTTTCATGGTTTCGGGAT
This sequence comes from uncultured bacterium, assembly GCA_964449065.1. Taxonomy (GTDB): domain Bacteria; phylum Hinthialibacterota; class Hinthialibacteria; order Hinthialibacterales; family Hinthialibacteraceae; genus CAYVAZ01. The sequence goes on along the minus strand of CAYVAZ010000303.1, from coordinate 5,452 downwards.
CATGGCAGTCGATGCAGCTGACCGGATGGGCTTCGCTCATGTTGAAGTGCTTTTCGGTCAGTTCGGATTGATCGAACCCTTCGACGGGCGGCGGAGGCGCGATTGGTGTGTCATCATCCGGTGTGCCATCGGGCACCTGTGTGAGTTGTGCAAGCACGTGATGATAAGGCAAGGTGCTCAATTCTTGGAATCCTCTGATGACCGCTTCCATCTGAAAATCTTCGTCGGCAAGCGCTTCGGGTGTGGCGGGTTTTCCCATGGCTTCCAAGCCGACTTTACGGTACAGCACGGTGTTGGAAGCGTGGCAGTGAAGGCAGGCACCCGACTGCGACCGTTCCGTGACACGCTCCGTCAGTACCTGATCGTGAAGCATGTAGGCGTGGCCGCGTGCTTCGCGGTAATCCAAACTGAAGGCGTACCCGGCATAGAGGCGTTTCAGCCACGGGTCTTTTTCGAGTTTGCTGGCCGTCATTGCGCTGGATCCGCCGTAAAATTCCGATTCGGCGGTCATGAGATATTGGTCATACTGGTGCGGCCAGTTCAAGCCCCATACGGAGGGATCTGTCGTGGTTTCATCGATTTCGGCTACGCGAAGGTAGGGCTGCCGGGCGTCTTGTTTGTGCTCGAACATGGTCACGAGGACAAACGTGATGATAAAGGTAGCCGCGGCCACCACTACGAAGAGGGCGGAAAGGATTAGATACCATTTGCGGTCTTTTGTTTTTACCGGTTGCGGATTGTTTTCTGTATTCATGATCGTTTTTTTGACCTCCGTCGAAATATCATTATGGCCGTTCATCGTGGCCGACGTCGCTGTGGCATTTCACGCAAGAAAGCATGTCTCCGCCGGATTGGTGCGGGAGCATGTTGTTGACAAAATCGCTGTGGCAATACAGACAAGCATTCTGCGTGACCCGCGCGTTGCGGGGTTTGATTTGGATGGGTTCGTGAAAATTACCCGTGGTAAAGGCAAGGGAATGGAAGAATCCGTTGTCGGTTTTTGTGATCCACTTGCCTACATAATTGTGGGGGAGGTGGCAATCGTTGCAGGTGGCCACGTTTTTATGACTGGAATTCAGCCAAGCATCGTAGTGGTCTTGCATGATATGGCAATTCGCGCAGGCCGCCGGATCATTGGAAAGGTAAGACGCGCCTTCGCCATAATCGAAGGTGAAGAAACCGAGCCCCACCAACATGCCAAAGAGAAGCGCGGCCGCAAAGGGTAGGACACCGATTTGCCGCGGTAGATTGCTCAACCAAGATTCAGAGGACTTGTTGAGCATCACGGCTTCTTCAGCCGGGGGTGGATTGATGGATTTCGTTTTCAATTGCACACATCCTTAAGAATAGTGAACCAAACCGGTAGTCTTTCAAGACCGTTGGATTGAGATTATGCAGGATACGAAAGGCTCAAACTTACGGATTGCAAGAAGTTCATGAACGGACTACAAAGAGTCCATTTATAACCACCGATGGAATTTTACCGGAAGTTGTGTATTCAATTCGTAACCTTCATGAATGTTTTTGTTATGCCGGTGATTCGGGTTCGTTTAAAACTAATTTGGATATATTAACCATAAAATAAATTGTACTATTTGGGAAGTGGGATGTCAACATCAAAGATGGATTTTAAATACATTTTTATAAAAAATTCAAGAACATTTTGCTTGCGTTTAAATCCTGTTTCAACAGAAGTACGTTTTATTTAATATCAAAAGAAAAATGAAATGTCCGCTTTCGGTACGAGTGGTGAGTTAGAATGGCGTGACTCACTTTATGGGCTGAACAGAATATGGCGGCAGGCTGGAAGCCTGCACCACATTTTTAAGCCGCGAATGCACGCTAATACACGCGAATAACAACGTGGGTATTTTCAGATTTAAGGGTTTCATGCTGATTTAATTTCTGGTGATCGGGGAAGAAAAGCGTGTTTCCGGCTCGGCGGGAGGTTTGCCCTCCCAAAAACCGCCCATTTAAAACATATTGTTTGGACAACTTCTATGAAGTGTATTCACATTGAGTTGGACGGATTGACGCACCGGCTGGAAGCCAGTGTTACCCACAACGAATATAATGAACAAATCGTTGGCAAATGCTTTACTGAAGTTTTTGGTAAACCTTAGTATGCAAGGGGGTATAACACTGCGCTAATGCTTGTGCATGACGGATTCCACTCATTTCATGTGGAATTCGTAAAATTTATTCTTCCAACGGTAAGATTTCCACCTTGCGGAACTCGATTGGGTGGCTTTCGGATTGCAGGGAGATGTAACCGCCGGTCAGCATTTTTTCGCCGTTGTTCGCTTCGATTAATGGTTTGGCATCTGAATCCCTCTCATCCAGTTGTGATTTTTCATACTCCAATACCACTTCGCCGTCCATGATGTGTTTGACTTTGCCGTTGCCGTGGACTTCGACTTCAATCGTGACCCATTGTTCGCCGTGATAGGTTTTGGAACTGGAACCGGTGCAGTGGCGTTGAATGAGTTCGCCGTCCATAACCACGTTGGTGCCTGGGGTACAGAGATTGCCGGTGGTGCGTTTGTTTTCGCCATCACCGCCCAGCAGCTGTACTTCGATAGAGCAGGGGAAGTCTTGATTTTTGGTCATCGTTGCGGGGTCTTGGCAGTGCAGCATTAAACCGCTGTTGCGCAGCGCCCAGCCTTCGCCGCCGTTGGCTTGTTCGCCCACAAAGCGGTATTCCGCCCGCAGGATGTAATTTGAGAATGGTTCTTTGTAAAAGATATGGCCGTAGCGTTTGTTGAACTTGTCATAGGCATCGTACTTCACCTTCATCACACCGTCTTCGACATAGAAGGTATCGCCGAAGTTGTTGCCCAACTCATAGCCTTTGATTTTGACGGTCCAGCCGTCCAGATTTTTGCCGTTGAAGAGTTGAATCCATTCTTTGTCATCCTTGTGGCTGGCTGAAAATGAAAGACCTACAGTTGAGAGTAGAAAAATGCTTGATAGCATGATGGATCGAATGAGAGACATGACAATTTCCTTTCAATATTTAATAATCATATTTTCAACTATATCACCATCATCCATCAATTGAAATGGTTTGAACTTACAGAAAAAACGCTGTAGGAAGGATTTCCTACAGCGTTGATTTTTGGTACGCGTTATGAATTATTCGGCTTCGATTTCAAACGAAACCGCTAATTTTTCCCAAATTAAGTGTGCTGTACCGGATTCTTGTGTGACGTCAGTAAATACATATATCATCTGTTCCACATGAATGGGGAATTCCTGCGGCTGTACAATGACGCGCAGTGCGTCTTCGTTCTTATCGTAGCTGCCCGCGCCCCAGGTTCCGGTCTTTTTGTTGAAGATCAGGGTCCACTCATCTTCACCGACCAGGGCGTAAAAGGTATAGGTTCCGGCGGCTAAATCCTTGCCGTTGATTTTCACGTCTTTGGTGAGAGAAATTTCGGTGGAGTTATTGGCACCGGTACGCCAGGGTTTTTCATCGCTGTACGGGACCAATCCCCCCCAAATTTCACGCTCTTTGACGCTGGGACGGTGGTAGGTGATTTTGACATCGGTGGTGCCGATGCGCTGCAAGACTTCCGCGTAGGGGCTGACCCGGGGTTGGATATCCTGCGCAAAGGCGAACTGCATGGCAACAACGGCGGCGATACTGCATACGGCTAGGGTTAAGGCTTTGAGTCTCATGGTACTTCTCCTTCTTTGGTTAGGGTATTTTGGATTTATAAAAAAATCGGCATTACAATACGCACATCATAAAGAAAAACGATCCGGCTTGAATGGGATGAATTGATTTTATCCCTGATTGGGATGGTATCCAAACTTAACGCGGCACAATTTATTTGGTAACGTTAGAACAGATGCAATCGGTTACAGCGACGGGGGAACCGCGAATGCGGGCGGTTGTGAGCGATTCATCCTATTGATCTGCCTCATCTCCCTCGTCTCCCTTTTTTCTTTTCTTTGACTATTCATTTACAACTATTTTTGAGAGAATGATTCTTGCTATTTTAATCAGCATTAACGGGAGGTGCGAGTATGGGCCGTTGTACTCAACTTTTTATCATTTATGTGATCACTACTCTTTTCCAGACGACAGCATCAGCCGACCCCTTGCCGATTGTTACCGGGGTGGAGAACCAGCCGTTCGCGGCGATGTCGCAGCGCTTGCATGAATCGCTGACCTTTTTGGGCAGCGGGCTGCGCAATGAGGATGCCACGCGTTTGCATGAGCTGCGCCAAATGGCTCCATCGGATGATGTGTCGCGGGAGATTCAGGAGATACTGGATCCATACTGCCTGGCGATGGTGGCCATCAATCCGGAATCGCGGGTGAAGGTGTTTCAGGGAGAAGCCCCCGCGGTGTTGATGCAAAACGGCTGGAAGAGTTTTTTGATCAAAGTGCATAACGAAGCGGGCAGCAATGCCGAGTTGAAAGCGGAAAGCCCCAACGCGGAGCCGCTGCTGCACCGCTCGACGGGCGCAAAACGGGTAAAAGAAGAAAATGTACTCAGCCCCGGCGAAGTGGCCAACCGTTTTTTGGAACTGTATATGTATACCCGCCGCCCGATGAAACCGGAACTTTCCGGCATGACGTTGGAATATGCCATCTTGCAGATTTACACCAAGGATGTGGGCAGACGGGAGGCGCGCATCGGGTTTAACATTGGGCAGGGCACGCAGGATATCGGGTTCCGCAATACGGTGGATATTTTGTTTGACTGCAAACCCGCTGTGGATGTGGTGTTTCGGGTGAAGGATGATGATGGTTCGCCCACGATGGCATCCTTCGTCATCACCGATGATATTGAGCGGATTGTGGCCGATGAAAATACCAATCCGTTCCCGCGCGACTACCGCCTGAATATGGCGCGCCGCCGCAATTGGGAAAGCCGTCCGTCGAACGAGACCGGCATCTATCCCAAACGGTTGACCGGCATTTATCCGTTACCGTCTCGACGGTTGGCTTCTGATAAAGACTATCCCGATTTCTTCTTCCACCCGCAGGTGTACCGCATGGATGGCGAATCGGTGCCGCTGCCGCCGGGGCAATACCGGGTGGATTTTACGCGCGGGCCGGAATACTTGTCTCAATCCAAAGTGATTACCGTTCCGGATGAAGTGAAATCGATTGACGTTGAGTTTCAACTCCAACGCTGGATTCACATGCGCGAGCGCGGGTGGATCAGCGGTGACCACCATGTTCATGCGGCGGGATGCAGCCATTATGAGTCGCCGATGGAAGGGGTTAGCCCGGTCAGCATGTTCCGCCAGGCGATGGGTGAAGATTTGAATGTGGCGTGTGTTTTGACTTGGGGACCTTGCTGGTACTTTCAGAAAGAATTTTTTGAAGGCAAAGATCACAGCCTATCGAATGATGAAACGCTGATGCGCTATGATGTGGAGGTTTCCGGCTTTCCGTCATCACACGCGGGGCATTTGTGTTTGCTGCGGCTGA
>CAYVAZ010000302.1:0-6511 GCA_964449065.1 uncultured bacterium | reverse complement strand
ATCATGGAACTAGAAAAACGCTATGATCCCGCTTCCTCGCGGGAACATTGGTATCAATTTTGGCAGGACCACGGGTTATTTACGGCCGACCCCGGCAGCGGTAAGCCCAAGTTTTCGATAGTCATTCCGCCGCCGAACGTGACGGGAAAGCTGCACATCGGCCACGCGCTCAACAACACCCTGCAAGATATTTTGAGCCGTTGGAAGCGCATGGAAGGCTTTGAAGTGCTGTGGATGCCGGGCACCGACCATGCGGGAATCGCCACCCAAAACGTGGTCGAAAAGCAACTCCAGAAAGACGGAATCAGCCGGCATGATATGGGCCGGGAAAAACTCGTCGAACGCATTTGGGAATGGAAGCAGGAATACGGCGATGCCATCATCCGCCAATTGAAATACATGGGCTGTTCGTGCGATTGGTCGCGTCTGCGCTTTACCATGGATGAAGGCTGCTCAAAAGCGGTTCGCGAAGTCTTTTGCCGCTTGTATGAAGACGGTTACCTTTACCGCGGCAACTTTTTGGTCAACTGGTGCCCGCGCTGCCACACCACCTTGTCGGATGATGAGGTGGAATATACCGATAAGCAGGGCAATTTTTATCATATCCATTACCCCTATGAAGACGGCAGCGGCCGTCTCACCATCGCGACCACCCGCCCAGAAACCATGCTGGGCGATACCGCAATCGCGGTGCACCCTGAAGATGAACGCTATCAAAATTTAATTGGGAAGAAGGTTATCCTTCCCCTGCTGAATAAACCCATCCCGGTTATCGCGGATGAGTATGTGGATCGAGAATTCGGTACCGGTGCGCTAAAGATTACCCCGGCACATGACATCAACGACTTTGAAGTCGGCAAACGCCATCATTTGGAAGAAATAAACATCCTCAACGAAGACGCCACTATTAATGAAAATGGCGGGCAGTACCAAGGCATGGACCGTTTTGCCGCCCGCAAGCAAATCGTCAAAGATTTGCAGGAACAAAACCTGCTTGACCATATCGAAGAGCATGATCACCGCGTGGGCGCCTGCTACCGCTGCAACGACGTTATCGAGCCCTATTTATCGCTGCAATGGTTTGTCAGCATGAAACCGCTGATGGAAGAACCCATCAAAGCGGTGCGTGGCGGGCGCACCAAATTCATCCCCAAAAACTGGGAAAACACCTATTTTTCGTGGGTAGAAAACGTACGCGACTGGCCGGTATCCCGCCAAATCTGGTGGGGACACCGAATTCCGGTATGGTATTGCCAGGATTGCGGGGCAGAGAACGTTTCGCGCGAAGATGTTACTCAATGCCGCCAATGCGGCGGTACAAATTTACAGCAGGATGAAGATGTGCTTGACACGTGGTTTTCTTCCGCTTTGTGGCCCTTCTCAACCATGGGCTGGCCGGAAGAAACTAAGGAACTTGAATCATTTTACCCCACAACCACATTGGTCACCGGTCATGACATCATTTATTTTTGGGTAGCCCGCATGATGATGATGGGGTTGTACATCATGAAGGACGTGCCCTTCAGCGATGTCTATATCACCGCGCTGGTACGCGACGAGCAGGGCCGCAAGATGTCGAAATCGCTGGGCAACGCGATCGACCCGATCGATGTGATTGACAAATACGGCGTCGATTCCGTTCGTTTTACGCTGGCGATCATGGCGGCACAGGGGCGCAACATCAATCTGGCGGAAGACCGCATTGAGGGCTACCGCAACTTCACCAACAAAATTTGGAACGCCTCCCGCCTGATTTTTGCCACTATCGATGAAGGCGAAACACTCTCGGCGAAATTGCCATCTCAATTGGATTGGGCCGATCAATGGATTCTTTCCCGCCTGCAAGAAGCGGTAGCAAAATCCCGCAAAGGGATGGAAGAATACAAATTCAACGAAGCATCCGACGCGGTCTATCACTTTGTGTGGCATGAATACTGTGATTGGTACCTTGAACTAATCAAACCGCGCCTTTATAGCGATGATGCCGAATCCCAAAAAGCGGTAAAGAATGTCGCTCTGCAAGTGTTGGAAACCACACTGCGCTTGCTGCATCCCTTCTGCCCGTTCATCACCGAAGAATTGTGGCAAACGTTGAAGAATGTAGGCATTGCGCCGAAGGATGTTGTGAGTATTTCCAGCACCAACTATCCGGTTGTCGATGAATCGTTGATTGAAACCGACTTGGAAAAACAAGCCGCGTTGTTCCAAGAAGTCGTCTATACCATCCGCAACATTCGCGGGGAATTGGGGGTATCGCCCTCAGCGGAAACCACGGTTGAATTCAAAACCAAGACGGCCGAACATGCAGTGTTTTTAAAAGATTACTATCCCCATGTCACAACGCTGTGTAAAATAAACGGAGAATTGATGGCTGGTGACGACATGCCTGAAAATCCGGCGTCATCCATCGGCATGGTAGACGGCATGGAAATCCGCGTGCATTGGACGGAAGAAGTACAAAAGAAAGAAGTGGTTCGGCTGCAAAAGCAAATTGAGAATTTAGAAAAAGTTGTGGCCGGCCGCGAGAAAAAACTCTCGAACGAGAAGTTTGTCGAAAAAGCGCCTGCCGATATTGTTCAGCAAGAACGCGAAAAATTTGAACAAGAAAAGCAGGAAGCCGAACGGCTGCAAAACCAACTGGACTTGTTAGGCGTATCATGAAATATTGGATTCAAACCTTTGGCTGCCAAATGAATGTTTACGACACCGATTCCATGTTCGGGCTGTTGAATCAAGCCGGGCATGAACCGGTAGAGCGTGAAGAAGAGGCGGAGTTGATTCTGCTCAACACCTGCTCGATTCGCGAAGGCGCGGAAGACCGTGTGCGTGGACGCGTGGGGCAGCTTAAGCGCCACAAAGATCACGGCATGTTAAAATACATCGGCATTTGCGGCTGCATGGGACAAAAAGAAGGCCAACGCCTCACCGATTCCATCCCCCATTTGGATTTGGTCATGGGGCCTGGTGCCATTGGATCTGTTGCGCGGATTGTTAATGAACTGGAGCGCAGCCGCGAACCGGTGATTGACATTACCGGAATCGAAGACGAATACGATCAACCCAATCCCGTAGCGGAAGGCCCGGTAGAATACCCCCGTTTTGTTTCGGTGATGAAAGGCTGCAACAAACGCTGTACGTTTTGCGTGGTCCCAAACACTAGAGGCCCGGAACGCTCGCGCGAACCGCGCGTCATTTTGCAGGAAGCCGAAACCTTGGTGCAGCGCGGGTATAAAGAAATTACATTGATCGGCCAAACCATTAACTCATACCGGCATAGCGGCGTTCGCTTTCCGGAATTGCTGAAGATGGTCAATGACATCCCCGGTTTGGAGCGGCTGCGGTTTACCACTTCTTACCCAAGCACTTCTTTACCATCGATGTTGGAAGCAATGGCATCGCTAGACAAATTGTGTGAATATTTGCACCTGCCGTTTCAGTCCGGCTCCAACCGGATATTAAAGGCCATGAAGCGTACTTATACGCGTGAACAATACATCGAATACATCAACTATTTCCGCTCGTTGTTTAAAGATTTGCCCATCAAGCCGGCGTTATCCACCGATATCATCGTCGGTTTTCCCGGTGAGACCAAAGATGACTTTCAGCAGACATTGGATTTGGTGAAAACCATCCGCTTTGATCACGCCTTTATGTTTAAATACTCTCCCCGCCGCGGCACCCCGGCGGCTGAGATGGAAAACCAAGTGCCGGAAATCACCAAATCGCAGCGTTTGGAAAAACTGATTGAAACGCAGAATCAAATCGCCAAAGAAATCAACGCCGAACGGGTGGGCACCACCGCGGAAGTGATGGTGGAAAAAACCGAAGATCATCCCGAAAAAGGTTTGGTCTACCACACCCGCACCCGCACCAACAAAATTGTGATCGTGGATGAGTTGGATGAATCGCATCAAGTGGGGGATTTGTTTGATGTGCATATCAACCGCAGCACCGCTTATACGCTTTATGGCACGCCATGTGAATCGTTTCGACTGCGAAAGGAAGCGAAAATTGCGTAGTTTGAGCTTGGCGGTCATACTGTTACTGGGCGCGGGTTTGACAAACGCGAACGCTCAAACCGGCATGTACCAAAATTACGACCGCAGCACACAGCAAACCTTGCAGAAGTTGGAGCAACTCATCAATTTAGGCGATTCCAAACAAGCGACAGAACTCATCACAAAAGTCATCAACGGGGTGGGCTACATTCTTCCCCTGGCCAAAAATTATTACCGGCTGGCGCAAAACGAAACCGATTGCGAATTGCTCGCTCAATACTATTTAACTATCGTAACCCAATGGCCCCAATCCGCCTGGGCGCAGCAGGCGGTGATTGATTATATCCCCATTTTGTTAATGAGCAGCGAACGCTTTGGTAGCGAATCGGAGATTCAAATTTGGGAGAACATGAATGCATTGTTGTCTCCGGCAGATGATGCAGAAAGTATTCCGGAGAAACCCGATGTTTTGCGTCAACAAGTATATATGCAATTGATTTTATTGGCCCATCACCGCCGCGAAGCTCAGCGGGTCATTCAATTGCAGCAGAACCCTGTAGTCGAACTGGCGCAAGACCGTTTGGATGCCGTGCAACTGTCTGCGATCTTTGCCCGCATGAGATTGCAGGAACCCGCAACCGTTGAGCCGGAACTCAAACAATGGCTGCAAGACTATCCGGATTCGGACCTGCGTTCATTTGTCTTATTGACCCTGTATGAAGTAACCGGGGATAACCAGTTAAAGGAAGAGATTAAGCGGCAGATATTTACGTCTTTCAAACAATCGGTAGAAGCGGAAATGTTGAAAGGATATATCAGCGAGGGGAATTAGTGTTTATCTATTTCAATGGATAATTGTTTGATAATCAGTTTAACAAGATGATCGGGAATTTCATTATGCCTTGGAATGGGTGCTCGTATATTTGTTTTGCGATTGATGAAAATATCATGGTTGGAACCATGCCGAAGCAATACACAATCATTCGCCTTTAATAGTTTTATTAATTTTGTGCGTTTCAAGTGTGCAACACGATTTCTTTTTCTTGGTGTTGTTCAGGCAAGTCAATAAAATCGGTCTCTTCCATAAGTCTTAATGCTTCTTTTATGTTTTCTTCCAATTCATTCAATGATTTGCCTTGAGAAAATACATCGGGCCTCTCTTTTAATTGGCCTACCAACCAACCGTCATTTTCCCAATATATTAGTGTAAAATTTCTCATGATATTCATTTCCATGATGGATTGTTATGCTGGAATAAACAATTCACAAACAGCTTTTATTTTTTCTTTTCCATAAATACCATACCGGTTCGCCGGTCTCTCGACTCCTCCGAATGATCCTCCCGCGGCATTTGCGGTTCGATTTTCGGTTTTTTGGCTTTTTGATATGCGAGGGTCGTTTTCATTGATTCCGTGACATTAAAACCGCCGTTTTCAATAATTTCACCAATCGGAAGCGGTACGCCCAATGCCTCAAAGTAGTTTTTTTCCACCCAATTCTTTAAAGCCCAACTCCGCAAAAAAGAAAGATTGGGTTTTAACCCATTAATGGGACCGACATTCATCATAATTTCTTTTGGGGGGACAAAGTCGGAATTGTTGCAGTGAATATATGCATAGACCGCGATCAGCAAATCGAGTTCTTTTTCTTCGCAATTTTTGCAGGCCGTATCGACTTCTTCGATTCGGGTGACTTTGCCACAAATTTCGCATCGTTTGGTCGGCATAAGCGGTTTTCCTCTTACCTATCTTTCCAGCAAGATACCACAAAGCAGTCCGGTGTCAATTCATGATTGGATATTCATGATTTGAAAAGCGTACAAACCGATACCAAAAATTAGAAGAAATTTCCGGTTGATAAAAGTAAAAAAGAGAGCAAAATACAATCATCCTGTTTATTTCTGATATGAGGTTGAGGTATTATGAAAACGATGCACGTATTCCGTACTTGTGTCCGGGGTGTATGGATCGGTTTGCTGCTCATCGGCTTGAACGGCTGTGCCGGCATGAAGATCGTCCATATTCCCATCCCCATTCCAACATTTGGTTTAGGCGGCGGCAGCGAAGACCAAAAAACCGTGCTTTCCAAAGAACCCGAAGACAAAGTGGTGATGCAAGAGGGGGAAGCGCAAGGTTTGGCATCCTGGTATGGCCGTAAATTTCATGGCCGAACCACCGCCAGCGGCGAAAAATACAATATGTATGCCCTCACCGCGGCCCACCGCACATTGCCGTTTAACTCGAAGGTGCGGGTTAAGAACATGAAAAACGGCAAAGAAACCATTGTACGCATCAATGACCGCGGCCCCTTTGTGAAAGGCCGTATCATTGATGTGTCGCGCGCCGCCGCCCGCGAACTGGATTTTGAACACGATGGCATTACCGATGTTCACATTCAAGTGGTAAACTAACAGGGATTGGATGCAAGCGGTTATGGGAAGGATGAACCGGTGAACAACAACGCTGGTCTGTACAGCCGCGTTTGGAAATGTTTGTGTGTCAATCTCTGCTGGA
>CAYVAZ010000301.1:0-6534 GCA_964449065.1 uncultured bacterium | reverse complement strand
TTAGGACTCTGTCAGACTATTGGTCTTCTTTCATTTGCTCCAGCAATGTTTTCCACACCCGTTCAAAATCCATATTGTGCTTGTGACTCTGATTCTTGGCGACTTGTATACGAATCCCCACTTTATCCGCAAACAATCCCGTCGAAGGCGCAATAAAATAGTTATCTTTTAATGTCCCATAGATTTGGGTTTGCGTGGCGTTGTGAATCCCCCGCAGTCCCAAACCGGAGTATTTAAAATCACGGTGATACAGTTCTTTCTGAAACGGAACTGAAGTGCTGCCCAATTCCATCAATTTTTTCAGCGTGGAACCGCTGATGATCTTCTCGTTTTCCGTTTTATTTTGCAACTTCAAATTGAAAGCCACCGGTTTGGGAATCTCATTCGAATCCGGTTCTGGAAAGCGGATGAGCAGGTCTTTGATATGACCGCCCAGTGTGCCGGTAATTTTTCCGTAATTAAAAAACGCGGAGAGTTGTTCCATATCCACATCAATTAAAAACATATCCATGCCAAACAGCCGGGTTTCGGGCTGATAAAACACATCCTGTATCGCAATCGTTCCCCCAAAGGCGTTCCAAGAAACGCTTCCTTGCAGCGAAAAGCGGTCGCCCCGCCAAACAATTTCTGTCGCGTACAGCGTTAACGTCCCTTCGCCGCCCAAATATGGAATCAGTTCACTCGCTTGCTTCATATCCATACCGATGATTTGAATCTCTCCTGATATGGTAGGTATGCCACGCTGCCAATCCCGAAACGCCAACCCGTTCGCGACCAATTCCCCGCCAAACAACGGCAACGTAAGCGATGCCAGATACCGAATCGCCTCATTTCCGATATGCAAATCGGCTTTGACATCCGAATAAAAGTTATCCTGCCACCTGACCATTTCAGAATCAAAGTGAATGGTTCGGTTGGGAAACAGTTCCACTTTCAACGGATAAGCAAACGGAACGGTTAACAAAGCTTTTTGCACGCCCATTGCGGGTTCTTCATCGCGGCGCCATTTTTCTATAATCAGAGTGGATTCGCCCCGAAGTGTTGTTCCATACTGAAGCCAGCCATTCAAATACCCATGCAAAGACGTGAGCGGCTCCATCCCGCTTTTCATGTAGTTCTTTAAAGCCGGAAGTAAAAGTGTTTGCAGATCGACCCTCTCCCACTCCAATTCATGAAACCCATCCTGCTTAGAGAACCCGGCTATCCGTCCGCCGTTTGGTAATTTAACTTGATAGGTAATGTCATCCATTCCGCTGGGAGAAGATGCAGAGACAACAAATGAATCCCCTGGACGTTCCAATTCAAAATCACCATAAAACACATAAGGTGTGGCCGCCTGAATGGCCGCGGAAAATCGCCCGCCAAACCGGATCGCCGCATTACTTTCCACATTTCGAATCTGAGCGCCGATAAAGGGTTCCGCGTCAAAAGAAAAAACGGACAAATCCTCACTTTTTGCTTTTACATTCAGGACGGAAGAGTCGCCTTCAATATGAATACCGATATCGCCGGTCCCTTCAAACGCGCGGGTACTGTGCGAAACAAAATTTGACATAACAACCGGCAAAAGTTTTTCGACGGACGATTGCAGGGATATAGCATACTTATTTCCCGCGGCATAAGAAAACGTGAGTTGATCCCACCATTCGCTGTGAATGTCTGTAGATTGGATCTGAAACGTATGATCTGATTGATCATAGTCTCCGTGAATTTCAAACGGCTCAACCGGAATGACCAACGAAGGAGAAACACTGTGTATTTCCATTTTGCCCAGATTCGCCATGAACCGTGCTTCATGAGAATTCATCTTTCCCTTTGCGGTTCCGGTAATTTTCGCATTTTGCAATATCACATCCGCGTAATCGAGATTCAATTGGTGAAGATCGAACACAGCATCATATTCTTGTACAGCGCCATCCGTTGTGACAGCGGCATTCGCGGTCGCATTAAAAATGCCGCGCGGCTGGATTTCCTCTGTCTGCCAAATTGCGGGGAGATTGGCAATCACATTATGAACATCCATCGATCCAATCACCAGTTCACTGGATAGGAGATTCGGATGGGTCTGGACATCCCGTTTTGTATTCAGGTATATCTCACCCAACGAAGCATTTCGTATGCGAATCGCAGCAATCTGACCGTCTGCGTCCGATTGCGTAAACGAAATCTGAATACTTCCCGCCGGTACACGCCATCCCGGTGGAATATTGGTGATCCATTCATGCTGTATGTTGGCATAAAGGCGTACCGGCTGGAATGTGGAATTGAATATGCCTTCGGTTTCGATTTGAACCTGGTTGGAAAAATATTGGGACGAATACGAAACCTCCCGAAGGGTTGTCTTCGCGTAAGATTGATATTGATTGTCTTGTTGATTGAGTTCGAACGATCCATCGATGATACCGGAAACAGCATGCAACGTATCATTCCAATGGTACGAATCAAACCTACCCTTCGCGCCGGCTATGTCTGCCGGAAAATCGCTCCATTCTATTGCCGTGCGTATACTCCCATCTTCATTCGGATTAAACAGCGTAATCCTTCCCTTTGCTTTTCTTTCTTCTTTCTGTTCGAAATTCAAATCAAACCGCAGTGAATTGGAAAGCCATGGCAGTTGGATTTGCGAATTGGTTATTTCGATCGAATCAACAGGATTTTGAAAGGTGTTTTCTGTAGAAACCGCCTCATCCTCATTACCGGCTAGCGCCAATACCGCGTTCCCATCTACCGTTGCTTGATCAATCGATATCCGATAACGTGGCTGCGTCCATCCGCCAATGATTTTCACACCGCTTGTTTGGAATCGTCCCCACGGAGTGATCAGGCCTTTGATTTGCAAATAAGGCTGGGGGTATCCTACATATTTCAACGTTAACATATCAAGAGATAGTTCAACCGGGCTTTCTTGCAGCGTGGTGAGCAGGCTGACATCCGCCAAGGATAGGTTGCCGGTCGGACCCATCAATACCCAGCCTGCGTATTGAATTTCCACTCCCGAAGATTGCTGGATCCGTGTAAGAATATAAGTCCGAATGGAAGGCGAATTCAGCAGCAGATTTATACCGCCCCATAGCAACAGGTAGACAGCGGCGGGTAGAAATATCCACCGCCATACCCTTCGTTTGCGTTGAGGTTTGGTTTGATTCTTCACATGTGAACTTCAATTTCAAAGTTCCGGTTTCAAATCCAGCCGAACTTTTTTTTGGATTTCGTTGTTATCGCGCAACAAGGTTAACGTGACCGTATCACCGGGGTTGTATTTGCGTAAAACCCGGATCAGTTCTTCTCCACCGCTGACGGAATCTTCATTTACTTTTAAGATAACGTCTCCCAAGATAAAGTCGCCATCCCGGCTTTGCTGCAACCCATTCAGTCCCGCTTTTTCGGCCGGGCTGTTTTCCACAATGCCGCGAATCACCATTCCTTCCACATCAAACATACGCTCTACATGCGGCGGCAAAATACTGACTCCCAAAAACGGTCTTGGAACTTTCCCGCTAGTAATCAGATGCGGCACAATTTCATTCACGCGATCAATAGGAACCGCAAAACCGATTCCAGAATTGGCCCCACTGGGGCTGAGGATAGCGGTGTTTACCCCAATTACCCTGCCAAATGAATCCAAAAGCGGTCCGCCGGAGTTTCCCGGATTAATCGCGGCATCCGATTGAATCAAGCCGTCGATGGTCCATCCTTCATCCGTGCGGATTTGGCGGCCAAGCGCGCTAATAATCCCCACCGTGAGTGTGGAATCCAAGCCAAACGGGTTGCCGATTGCTAGTACTTTTTGGCCTACCTGCAAGTTGGTGGAGTCGCCAATGATGACCGGTTGTAACTTGTCGGGTGGGGCACCGCAGCGCAGCACGGCAATATCATTTTCAGGGTCCACTCCCACAACCGCGGCATTCCAGGGCGCCATTTCATCTTGAAAGCGGACTTTGATTGACCGCGCGTTTTTAATGACATGATAATTCGTCACAATGTGCCCATTGTGATCCCAGACAAACCCGGATCCCGTTCCCTGGCGGATGCGGTATACATCCATGGTAAAGGGATTGATATCCGCTTCGGAACTTTGAATAAACACAACCGAAGGGGAAATTCGTTTAAAAATTTCAATGGTGTTTTTTTCGTCGGCGCCAAAATTTCCCTCAACAGGTGTAATCGGCTTTGGCAGAGCTGCGGGCCTGCTGAATGGGTTATAAAAGGGGTTCGAAATCCCCAGCATGTTTAGCAACGAGATAAACAATAACCCCAACAACACCAGCAATGCCAGCCGGACACTCCACACAATTTTTTTATCCATAACGCAATTCCTAAAGAGAACCCGCTTTTGTGTTCTACTGCTTTACCAAAGTCAACGCTTTTTCCGGGTAATTGGTTATGATGCCATCGGCATTCGCTTCGATCCAGTGTTTCATTACGCTTTCATCGTTTATAGTCCATAACCACAATTGAAAACCGTTTTGCTGGATTTGTTCCACCTCTTCCGGTTCGATCCCTTTGTATTGCATCCCGATGATATCCGCTTGGACATCCTTTGCCCGCCATAAGGTGGATGGATTGAAGTCGCCATGCAAATACAGCGTCTTCAGTTCGGGTTCGATCTGTTTCGCCCGGTAGACCGACAGTTCATCAAAGCTGGCAAATACATGTTTCTTAATTTCATTGCGTTCGCGCAACATGTCGATCACTTGATCTTCCAACAGCAACTGCTTGCTTTCAATCATAATACCGATGGGTAATTCTTTTACCACATCCAAGACTTCTTCCAAGCGTGGCATTCGTTCATTGGCAAAGCGGCCGCCAAACATTTTTTTATAGCCGGCATCCAGAGTCCGCAGCCATGCAAACGGTTTCTCACGAATGAGGGCATCAACACCAGTCGTTTTAAGCGTATTGGCGTCATGGCTGACAACAATCACTCCGTCTAGGGAGCGGTGAACATCGATTTCAATATAGCGGGGTGCCGGTTTCAATGCAGCGGCACTTTTGACAGCGGCAACCGTGTTTTCCGGCGCGGCGCTGCTGTTGCCCCGGTGGGCAATAACTACGGGCTGTGATTGTACATGCATGGCCGTGACTCCAAACAATACCAAATACGCGGTGAACCAAATTTTCATGTGATCATCTCCTGTGGATTCGTGCCTGTAGATAGAGAGTACATCTTATTTGTATGATGTTAAGGATTCAATAAATGAGCGGATGGGGGGATTTCACTTTTGTTTTTTATCGGCAAAGGCCATTCGCTGGGATGGGATCGTGGATTTGCTTTCTTTTAGCGGTTCTATTTTTGAATCTATCGATTTTAGCACTTCAATCATGAATTCCAACTCATCCAAAAACGCGGTCATCGATGGAAGAATATCATCCCAGGATTTTTGTTCTTCTGTTTCCGCGTTCATGGTAGACGGAATACAATTGCCGAGAGTTTCTTTCCGTTCAAATAAATAATCGATTTGCCGGTACGCTTCTCTCATTTCATCTTGAATATCGGATTTGAGGTTTCCGGACGCGATTGCGTTCACTTTTTCCGCCAAAGCGGCAAGATTTTTTTGCAGTTCTTTTTCCAACAATGACCACACACCCTGCAATCCTCTCCAATATTCACGCTGCAATCCTTCCCGTTGATGCCGCGCGCTTTCAATCAGCGGGGTTAACGATTTCCGTTGTTGTTGATAATTCAGCAATACAGAAGCGTATTGTTTTTGCAGTTGGTAAAATTGATCCATATCGCCTTTTTTCTTTAACTGACTTAACAGCAATAGCAGTTTTTCCGCTTCCGCAAACAAGGGATTTTGACGTTTTGTATCTTCGATTTGATTTTCAATTTCTTGCAGATCGTCTACTAAGGTATTGGTGCGGGTTTGAATGGTTTTGGTACTGTTAAAATAATCCAACTTTTCCATCGTGTTGATGCATGCCAGGCGCTCCAGTTCTTCGGCTTTTTTTTCGAGGCGGGTCAGCGTTTTTTGGATTAAATGAACCAAGCTGTTTTCGCCGTCCCGAAGCGCCCGTACCGGCCGTTTGTTTTTCGTTAGCTGCTTTCGCTTTTCTTCCTCTTTGAGCAATTCCGCTTTTTTTACCCACTGATATTTCCCATCTATAACCCGCTGGCTAAGGTCTTGACTTGACGCACCCATTTCACCGGCTTTATTCTTGGCCGTTTCATTTTTTAAAGCAGACGTTAATTTCCGGCGGTCTTCCGGTGAAAGGCTTCGAACAAATTCATTCATTGTTTCTATACGAATCCATAGAATATATATTGTATGTTATCTTTTTTTACTATAATCGTCATACCATGAATGTCAAATTATTGATTCCGTCACAAAATTCGTACCGGCAATCGGCTAGTACTTTGTCATCGATTGATTGAAGGGTGTCGATCCCCCCAAATGTCATTGACTTAATAACTGATATTACGCAAAAAATGTTTGACTATTGCTTGAACATGGTTTTTGTTGTGAGCCAACTATTCCAATACCAAGTTGCAGTGAAAATGGTATTTATACATTGCCATACGATTGTAGGGGC
>CAYVAZ010000300.1:0-6546 GCA_964449065.1 uncultured bacterium | reverse complement strand
AACCAGAATGATTCAACCGATTGTTTAGAAGTAGTTTCCTGGGCAATCAAACGAACCAATCGGTTCCACCCAAACTCACAGCGCGCCCGATATCTACATCTTCCCCGATGAACAAGGCAACGACTATGTCGAGTTGCGGTGGTAAACATCGGCAACCCACAGATGCCGACCATTCCCGGCGAAGCATTATCCAATATCGGCTATTATCTTAAACGCAACATGCACGGCGAGCACAACTTCTTTCTGGAAGTAACCAACGATGCCTTCGGCTGCATCATGGTAAAAGATGACTAAACAGCTTTCGCGGGTATGAATACATCTGCAAGACGTGTTTGGGTGAAATGCCGGTTGAAATGTTAATCGAGCAGGCATTGGCATTGGTGAATCGATGCCCCAAGCCAAATTAAAACGGCGTCAATCCCGGATCTTCGCTGTCATCCTCTCCGGGAAAGAACATCACCACATCCCCGCTTGAATTCACCCCATTGCTAATATCATACCGGGAGGCCTTGAAATTCATCCCCATATCCCAATCCCTGTCTGGCCCGATGCTGCCGAACGAAAAAGTATCCTTAAACATGATTCCGGAAATGCGCAGCTTGGGGTCTTGTTCGGCCGAGTAGATGTAGGATCCCAGTTGGCAGCACTCGCTGCCCCAATAGCCCTCCACTTCTTTTGAAGATGAGAACGGGTCTTGCGGAATGCTGGACATATAAGCGAGTGGCGTAGTGAGAGCGGTCATGGTTACATTGACGAGCCATGATTTGCCGGGTGGCACATCGTTGGGGTCGTGCGGGAACTCCCCGTGATCAATCTGGTACGTAAACATCGCCGTAGAAAGCGCCTTAAAGTCTGAAAAGTTTCTTGATACTTTTGCACGCGTTAGCGCGCTCAAAAAATTCGGGACTGCAATCGCCGCCAACACTCCAATGATCGCAACCACAATTAGCAATTCAATCAACGTGAACGCCTTTTTTTCTTTTGATTTTTTCTTTATCTTAGACATAGTTCACCTTCAATTATAAGAACATATAAATTTAGATTATTTTCGTTAAATTTTTGTTAAGAGATTGATAAAAAATGAATATCCTGCAACATTTACTGATCATACTAAGAAAATACTTTTTGCTTTTCTTTCTGCCGTTAGATAAAGTTAAAATTTTAAATAGAATGTCAACATCACAGTCACGGCAAATATTATTATGGTCTCTGAAAAAACCAAAAAATTCATTGAACTGCTAAACCGGGTCGATAAAGACGAATTGGTGGAAATCGACCAAGACCTGAGTGAGGCCGTGGAAGAGACCGATGACGAAGAGTTGGTCAACACCTATCAAGTCATGCGGCGCATCATCAAGCGCATCAATTCCGGCAAACACTTTCAAAACGTGATTCGCGATGGCGTGCATGATGTCGTCCAGCAATCCTACAAAAACCAAGAGGTCTTCGGCAAAAAAAGCGTCACCCACTTTCTCAGCAATCAAGATGACACACGCATCCAAGAAAAACGCAAACAAATCTATGAAATCCTGAACAACCTCGATGAACGTGTTTCCGGCGAAAACATGGAAGAAGCCACCGCCGTCTTTACCACCATTATGGATATCCTCAGCCAAATCTGTACGCAACGCACCGATGGCGTCATCAGCATCCGCATCCGCTTGGATGAATTCTTCTCCCTCTATGAGGGCGATGGCAAGTTAAAACCGGAATACAAACGCGAAGTCAACCTGATGTTCTCTCCGGAAGAAATCACCGCCATGCAGATCCAACTTCCCTCCCTAAAAAAAGACGACCCCATGGCGAATTTCTTTACCGCGGTTTTAGACCAAGCCTATGATGTGGTGAAATTCAATGAAATGACGGGCAACTTGTTGCTGGTGATGTCGAAGTATTTCATCGAAAATTCCAAAGGCGAAACCGAACGCGAAAAAGAACTTATCGCCGAATTCAAAGAACGCCTCGAGCGTCTCGAAGTCGCTATGATGAAAGCCATCGAAGACCTTTGCGAAGCCGAAAAAAAAGTGAACCGGCACCTGGATGAACGGCAAATCTTATCCCAACTGCCCAGATTGCTGCGTGCCTTAATCAACATCCGCCTTGGCTTTCCCGGCGGCGAATCGGCGGTAGCGATTGTCAAAAAAATCGCCGGCGCCAAAGAAGAATACTCGCGCGCCCGGTCGGCAGTCGCCTTTGATTTCGATCTCCTCCCCTCCCTCCAGCACAACGTTCATCTGCGGCAAAGCACCGTCCTCAATCTCCAAAAAGATGTCATTTGCTATATGCAGGATAAGCAAGAACAAGAAATGCAAACCATTGAAAAAGAACTCAACCAGATTGTGAAAGATATCGAAACCAACTCCCAACAACTCAAACCCGGCACGCCCGAATACAAAGACATGATGCACAAAAAAGAACTCCTCCAAAAACGCATCGAACAAGCCCGCCGCAAACGGGATGTCCTGCGCTGCCAAAACCATTTGGTTGATGTCCACAAAACGATGATCGCCGATGCCATTCAGCGGTACCAAGTCAACCAAAAAGAAGTTTCCGATAAGATTATTGCCCACCGCAAGCGGGCTGTTACCAAAAAAACAGCACCCAAAGAAAAAAAGAAATCACAAGGCATGGTCAACCCCAAACGCCTCACACGATAACTCCTTTACTTCCTCCTTAACTTCGCCCCCTCCGAACTCGAATCCATTGCCAAAAGTGAATTCATGTTGAATGCATCTCAAGATTGGATAGGGTGCATGTCACTTCTCTCGCTGGTTATGCGGCTTTATGCGGCTTAACCAATTTCCGATTGGGTTCGCGAAGTCGTGAATATCGAAGCGTATCCCAACGGCGCAAATCCCCCGGAGCCTGCGGCTCCACCCCCTTATGCAAGGGGGGGTTGGTACGGCGTTCTTGCTTGTAATGAGGTTCCCCCTTGTTAAGGGGGGCTAGGGGGGATCGATAGGCTGACAGTACACTTCAATTTCATTGCTTCTCTGGACCAATCTTTTTTTACTGAGAGAGATGACATGCACCCGATTGGATAGATAGTGTTGCTTATACCATCTGCAATTAAAAATGTCCGTTTCAATTGTGTGGGGAGCACCGGCATCCAGTCTGCTTCTATATACGGTTCTGCCCGTAGTGTGGGTCACGCCGTTCTAACCCACCGCTTACGAAGCGACCCCTGGGAGGGCGAGGCTCCCGCGGAGCCGGAAGCACAATTCAATCGTTGACACAGTACTAGCCAGAGGCAGAAGACGATAGACCTTGCGTTCCACCTAAAATATTCGGCCTTGAACCACAATTCATTATCAGCTGCAGCCAAACAATATTTGCGCAACATCAGTCACTCAAAAACTTGAGAGAAAATTGGCATAAAACACTTCAGTCGTATTTATCTTTATCTATTAAACGCTATAGTATGTAAAAATATGGGGAATTTCCCCATCCCGATTAATGAAGTCCTGTATGCAAGAAAATTTATCTTCTGACACTTTGATTCCATTCTATAACTGATAACAAAAGGCTCGACTTTAAATGGTTACCAAAAAAACAAAGGAATTTCTGCATTTGCTAAACTCCGTAAACCCGAAAGAACTGTTCGATATTGAAGAAGAATTGAACCATGCAGCTGCGGAAGAAGATGACCAAGAACTGGTAAACTCCATTCATGTTGTACGCAATATCATTAAGAAAATCAACGCTGGAACGAACGCGCAAGCTGTCATCCGCAATGGAATAAACGAAATCATTCAGGACAGTTATTCCGATAATTTTGTGTTTTCAAAAAAATCTCTTCACGCTGTGTTGAGCGATCAAGAAGCAAAACACATCATCGATAAGCAGGAACAAGTGTACAACATTTTGGAACGACTGGAAGAACATGTCTCTGGAAAAGAAATCGATGAAGCCGTTCATATTTTTTCTTCCCTTGTAAACATCATTAGTCAAATTTGCACCCGCCGGTCAAACGGCCTCATCAGCGTCCGGGTACAATTGGATGATTTTTTTCGCCTTCATGAAAACAACGGCTCTTTGAAACCGGAATACAAACGGACCGTGCACCTGCAATTTTCGCCCGAAGAAGTCACCGCCATGCAGATGCAAATGCCCGAACTCAAAAAAGACGACCCCATGGCCCGCTTTTTCACCTATATTCTTCACCATGCCTGTGACATCGTGCGCTTTAACGAAATGACAGGATACTTGTTGTTGATCATGTCCTCCTATTTTTTAGACAAACTGCAAGATGACGAAAAACTTTTGGAATATACCGAGCGGCACGAACACGCGGCTTCGGCATTAAACAAAGCCGTTGAAGACTTGTGTGAAGTCGAGCAAATCATTTTCAAGCATTTGGAGCAATATCCCGTTTTAACACAGTTCCCCCGCTATGTGCGCGCGTTAATCAATGACAAGTTAGGCTTGCCTTGCATTGAATCGCCCGATTATCTCAGCAAGAAGATCTACAGCCTGAAAGATGAATATTCCCGCGTGCAATCTACTGTCGCGTTTGATTTCAACCGGCTGCATCCGGTTCAGCGCACTCTGTTCGTCCGGCAAAAGGCTGTGCTGAATCTCCAAAAAGATATCATCAACCACCTTCACCAAAAACAGAAAGACGATATCGACGCCGTCAAAAAAGAACTGGATGAAATCACCCGCCTCATCGAAACCCGTTCTGCTGATGTAAACCAAGATTCCATTGAATTCGAAAACCTCATCAGTCAAAAACGCTTAATCGAAAAAAAAATCGAAGAATCCCGCCGCCGCTTGGATGTCCTGCGCAGCCAATTCTCATTGATTGACATCCAACAAAAACTCATTCAAGATGCCATTGAACGCACGCAGACGCAAACCACCGCGACAGACCCGCCCGGCATACCCAAACGCATTGCACCAAAACCAAACGCAACCACAGCCAAAAAGAAAACCCATGGCATGGTCAATCCCAAAAAACTGCAACGCGGCAGACGATAGAATTTTACTGTAGAATTTTACTGTAAAACCAATTGCAAATCTTTCAACAAATGATCTATATCCTCATTCGTCGTATCCCATGTGCACATAAACCGGCAGCCGCCATTGCCAATAAAGTCATAAAAGTGCCATTCCATCCTATGCATCCGCTCAATCGCCTCCTGCGGCAGCTGCAAAAACACGGAATTCGCCTCGACTGGATACATAATCTCCGCTTGCGGAATTTCGCGGAATTTTTGTTCTAAATACTTCGCTTTCTCGTTGGCGTTCTTGGCATTGCCAGTGACCGCCCCGCTTTCCAGCATCCCGACCCACGGCGCCGAGAGGTACCGCATTTTTGAACTCAACTGCCCCGCCTGTTTGCAGCGGAAGTCAAACTCGTATGCCAAATCCAAATCAAAAAAGATGACCGCGTCACCCACCGCCATCCCGTTTTTGGTGCCGCCAAAGCAGAGAACATCCACACCGGCTTGCCATGCAATTTCTTTGGGCGAGCATCCTAACGAAGCCAGCGCGTTCGCGAAGCGCGCGCCATCCATGTGAACCTTCATGTCATAGCGTTGGGCAAGGGCGCTAGCCTCGCGCAATTCCAGCGGGGTATAGACCGTGCCAAGTTCGGTCGCCTGCGTCAGACTTAACACTTTCGGTTTCGGGTAATGAATATCCTTGCGTTTTTTAATCGTCTGTTCCACTTCATCTAAATCCACTTTCCCGTTTTCACCCGGCACCAAAAGCACCTTGGTTCCATTGGAAAAAAATTCCGGAGCGCCGCATTCATCGGTCTCTACATGCGCTGTGGTTTGACAGATAATGCTGTGATATGAACGGCACATTGACGCCAACGCCAGCGAGTTTGCCGCCGTGCCATTAAACGTAAAAAATACCTCGCATTCGCGTTCAAAAAAGTCTCGAAGCAAATCGGCGGCCCGGCGCGTCCACGGGTCATCCCCGTATGGCGCAACATGGGACTGGTTGGCTTCCACCATCGCCTGCCATGCTTCCGGACACACACCGGAATAGTTATCGCTGCCAAATTGCCGGCGGTCAAATTCAATCGGGGGTGTACGTTCAATAACCATTTTCTCTTTCAGGAACAATTGGGTTTTTTACAATCATACTCAAAGAGGAAAAATAGGTAATCGGCACGAAAACCTAGGTAGAAGTTGACCCCTCTACCCATACTTGATTTGCTTAAGTGACGCGGGAAGATCCGATCAATTCACGAGCGATATCACCGCCGCCCAGTGCCCTTCGCCCGGCGTTTTCAGCGTCAAAGAATCACCGCTGGAACCCCTCTCTTCTCCGCTCCATTCGCTCTTCAGGATGTTCAACCATTTAAGCGTCAACCCGCTTTTGGCATCCGAGACATCCAATTCCACCTCGCCGCCGTTGGGGAAATACACGGCGTACTGCTTGCCGGGATTGGCAAGGCAATAGGCTTCGTTGGATTCCCGTTCAGAAAGCAGATCATTGGACGGATTGCTGACGAAAACGTTGATTTCACCGGTGATCATCCGTGCGCTGCGTAAGTTGGCTTGCGCCAGTTCATTCAATCCAAGACCCGCT
>CAYVAZ010000299.1:0-6551 GCA_964449065.1 uncultured bacterium | reverse complement strand
TCATCTGGCCGCTGAGGAAAGCGCCGGGGTCTGGCGCCTGAAGGAAGGCTGGCAGCAGGCCCTCAAAGCCATGGGGCGGCGCGGCGATATCGTGCGCACGCTGGCGGCCGGTCTTGAGCCCGGCGAGACGGCGCGCGGCCTACGCTTCTTCGAGGAGCGGCCCATGGGTGCAAAGCCCATGACGGGCGTGGTGATTTCCCAAGGCCCGGATGATGAATTGCGCAGCACGCGCTTCCTTCTGGTCGAAGATTTGAGCGGTACGCGCTGGCATGTTTCAGCAGAAGGGATCGAGCCTGGCGGTTTGCCGCCGCGCGGCGCGATTGTGGATGTAGCCGCTTCGCAGCCTGCACCGCGCGCCGCCGACAGAACGATTGCGCAGATTGCCGGCCAGACCGGCGGGTATTATTCCGATGCGCTTCATGCCGAAGCCGATCCGACAGCCTCTTACACTTACCGCGAGGCGCACAAACGCAGGCTCGAAGCCATGCGGCGGGCGGGGCTAGTTAACCGCCGTAAGGACGGCGTCTGGGAGATTGGCGACGATTATCTCAAACGAGCGACCGATTATGAGGTGCATCAGGGTGGACGGGTGAAGATTGCGGTGCGGTCGTGGATGACGCTGGACGCACAGATCAGGGCGGAAGCGGTCACCTGGCTTGATGATGCCCCGCCCGAAGCCGACCTGTCATCGGCACGCATCACCAAAGCCCGCGCCGCACGCCTTGCTTTTCTGCAAAGTCAGGGCCTCCTGCGTGAAGGGGAAGGCCAGCTTTCGGATGATGTGAAGCAGCGCCTGCATGCTGGCGAGTTGAAACGGGCCGCGAGCACTGAGGCCCGGCGCACAGGCAGGGATCACATTGCCCTTGCGAATGGTGACGGTTTCGAAGGCCGGTTCGAAAAGACAGTCGATCTGGCCTCAGGCCGCATGGCGCTTGTCGGAAACGAGAAAGCCTTCGCCATGGTGCCGTGGCGGCCGGACCTCGAACGCCAGCGGGGACGGTCGCTTGTCATCGAGGCGCGCGAGCGGGGGATCGGCTGGACGCTGCCCAGCGGGAGGCAAAGGGGGCTTGGGCGGTAAGGGATGAATGGCCGCAAAGGAGATGTTTTCTGCCGACCGCCGAAGGGAACCATCGGGGCATCATTGGCCCAAAGGCGCCGTACAGAGCGGGAATATGCACTTCCGCAACATCCAGCAAAACGACATGCGCATCCGGTCCGCACGCCGCATTCAGTTACCAGTCAACAAGCGATTGGTGAATTCTCACGCAGCTGTCTTGAAGACAAAAAACACCCCTTGACATTAATAAATGAAAGGGGCACTTTCATTTATGTCAGGTTTTTCGTGAGTCCATAATGAAAAGTTCTCGTATATTTTCCCAGCTCTCGGTCGCGTTCTGCTTGAGCATTGGCTTCGCAGCGGCTCAGGAGCCCGGCGCGGGCACCATTCTCTCAAAGCCGCCAAAAATTGAGAGAAATGCACCCATCACAGAAGTGCCTTTGGACGTCAGGATGGGAAAACTCTTCATCGATGCGACCGTCGAAGGCGAAACCAGAGAGTTCATTTTTGACACCGGTACTCCAACGATACTGACGTCAGATCTGGCAAACGCCCTTGATATCGAGGTCATCGGACAGAATACCGGGACAGATGCAAACGGCCGCGAAGTGACTATGGACATTGCGATTGTGGAGACGCTCACACTGGGCGATGTGACGTTCCGGGAAGTGCCGGTTCTGATCTTTGATCCTCGTCGGTTGGAACTCGCATCATGCATCTTTGATGGCGGGGTTATTGGTTCAGAGATTCTTCCGGGAAGCATCTGGAATATCGATACGGAACATCGCCGTCTCACAATTTCAGCGCCCGGCGCGACAACATCGTCAAATGAAGCCGTACTGAAGGCTCCACTGTATGATTTCGGATATCCCCACACACCCATTGTAGACTATTCGGTCGAAGACGTTCGCGACAAGGCAATCTTCGACACGGGCAGTGCTGCAGAAGTCGCCATGTACGAAGGTGTGACACACAGTAGGAAAGTTCGTCGGGCCATTGCAGATGGATCGCTTGTGCGGGGCCGCGGATCAGAAGGCGTTTCTGCCGGTGGGCCGGGAGAAATCCGGGACCTAACCCAGTTCACATTGTCGGAGTTCCTTATTGGTTCGGAAAATGCTGGACCTGTGCGGGCCACAACCCGCGCCGTCGCGCCGACACTTATTGGAACGGCCATTCTCGAGCGCTATGTCGCGACTCTCGATTATGAAGCCGGCCAGTTCATACTGACGGACCGCACTAGCCGCCAGCCCGAGACCCCAGAGCCGGGCTATGCTGTTTCGATCGTCGACGGCGCAGTTACCGTTACACAGCTGTTTGACGGCAGTCAGGCACAGCAGGCTGGTTTGAGACTTGGAGATCATGTGACCTCCATCAATGGGCATCAATTTGAAGATGACGATTCCGGCAATGTTTGCGGGCAAGTCCGCTGGCTTACCGAAACGTTTGATCGGACGGCTGCTGCGGAAATGATCGTCAACCGTGAAGGTCGACAATCAACCATTCAACTGCCCGCGGTACCCCACTGAATGAGGACGCAGCAACCATGAGCCCGCGCACAATCGCCAAGGGGAAGCCCGAAGGATCAAGACTGGCGGGCACTCTGGCGTCCGTTACCCTGATCGCCGCGATCGCGCAGCCCGTGTTCATTGCATCGGTCTGGCTATTCTGGGGAGTGTATTCCGAAATTGCTCCCAGCAATCTGTCGGGCGCGTTCGACCCGCAAGCACTCGGACTAGCTGGGCGCTTAGCTGGCTTTGCTGTGTCCTTCGTCGGAACACTTGTCGGGGTATACGGATTGTTGGGACTGCGTCAGACATTCCTCGAAGCGCGTGATCGCCGGGCGTTCTCCGAAAAGTCACTTCAAGGCTTTCGACGGTTCGCCTGGGTGAGCCTGTTTCTCGTATTCTACGGAGTCATTCAGCATTCTGCGCTTTTTGCAATATTCTCTATAGCGGACCCAGCCATGCCGGCAGGCATCTCGGTGAAATTCGGCACGCCTGAAATCAAGGCGATTTTTGCAGCAACTCTCCTAGTCTTCGTTGCAGGTATCTTTGCCGAAACAAAAAATATTAAGGATGAAAATGACAGCTTTCTTTAGGCTGCTTTGGAGATGAGGATTGTTGTCAATCTTGATGTCATGCTCGCCAAGCGAAAGATGCGCCTGAAAGAGCTTGCCGCAACTATTGGTTTGACCGAACAGGCACTCTCAATGATCAAGACAGGTAAGGTCAAAGGGGTCCGTTTCGAAACTTTGGTTAAAATTTGTGATGTCCTTGACTGTCAGCCCGGAGACCTCATGGAATTTGTCCGGCAAGAAGAATCAGGGCCCAAGGGCTCCTGAAGGGACGCAGAACCTGACATAGCAGCACAGCGCACAACGGCAACTTCCGGCGAATAGCGGTTTGACCCCTACGGGTCGATACGGAGCATTATGCCGCCATTTGCCGCCATTCACACTGTGCAGGGCGGGGCGTGTGCGGAACACTGAAGGGGTTTTCACTTTGGGAGCCCCTGATCCATGTCGCCATCGAAGATTCTCATCGGTCAGTTTCTCATTGTCCTGACCATCATCGTGGCGACCCTATGGGGCGCGACGCAATGGGTGGCGCATGCGTTCGGATATCAGCCAGCTTTGGGGCGGCCATGGTTTGTCGTTGACGGCTGGCCGGTCTATCGGCCCTGGCGGCTATTCCAGTGGTGGTACGCCTATGAGGCCTATGCGCCGACCGTATTCGCGCGCGGTGGGGCGATTGCTGCCAGTGGCGGACTGCTCGGCATTCTGGCGGCCGTCATCGGCTCGGTCTGGCGCTCGCGTTGGGAAAAGCGCGTCACGACCTATGGCTCGGCTCGCTGGGCCGAGAAGCGCGATCTTGTGCGCGCGAAGCTGCTTGGCGGTGACGGCGTGTTCCTCGGGCGCTGGAAGGGTGACTATCTGCGCCATGACGGGCCGGAACATGTGCTGGCCTTTGCGCCAACCCGGTCAGGCAAGGGGGTGGGGCTGGTTGTGCCGACGCTGCTCTCGTGGACGGGCAGCGCCGTGGTGCATGACATCAAGGGCGAGAACTGGGATCTGACATCGGGATGGCGATCGGGGTTTGCGACGTGCCTGCGCTTTGATCCGACCGATGCAAGCTCGCCGCGTTTCAATCCGCTGATGGAGGTACGCAAGGGTGCAGGCGAAGTGCGCGACGTCCAGAACATCGCCGACATTCTGGTCGATCCGGAAGGCTCGCTGGAGCGCCGCAACCATTGGGAAAAGACCGGTCATTCCTTGCTGGTCGGCGTGATCCTGCATGTTCTTTATGCGGAGGAGAACAAGACGCTGGCTGGTTGCGCGGCCTTCCTGTCCGACCCATCCCGCCCGTTCAAGGAAACGCTGTCGCGAATGCTGACGACGAAGCACGTTGTGGCTGAGGGTGGGAGCCGTTCTGTTCATCCCGTTGTCGCTCAGGCCGCGCGGGAGCTTTTGAACAAGTCGGAGAACGAGCGGTCTGGTGTTCTGTCCACGGCGCTCAGCTTCCTTTCGCTCTACCGCGACCCGGTTGTGGCGGCGGTGACATCGGCGAGCGACTGGCGGATCAGCGATCTGGTGGAGGGGCCGCGACCAGTGTCGCTTTACCTTGTCGTGCCGCCCTCGGACCTGTCGCGGACGAAGCCGCTGGTGCGGCTCATCCTCAATCAGATCGGACGGAGGCTGACCGAATCATTGCCCGATACGAAGCGGCGGAAACTGCTCCTGATGCTGGACGAGTTTCCGGCGCTGGGACGGCTTGATTTTTTCGAGAGCGCGCTTGCCTTCATGGCAGGCTATGGCGTGCGGGCCTATCTGATCGCCCAGTCGTTGAACCAGATCGAAAAGGCTTACGGGCCGAACAATGCCATCCTCGACAATTGCCATGTGCGTATCGCCTTTGCGACCAATGATGAACGCACCGCCAAGCGAATATCCGAGGCGCTGGGCGCCAAGACCGAGCTGCGCTCGCAGAAGAATTATACCGGCCACCGGCTCGCACCCTGGCTTTCGCACATGATGGTCTCGCGCCAGGAAACCCAGCGGGCGCTGATGACGCCCGGCGAGGTCATGCAGATGGCGCCCACGGACGAGGTGGTGATGGTGTCAGGCACGCCGCCCATTTTGGCTAAGAAGCTGCGCTATTTCGAGGATCGCAATTTTACCGGGCGCGTGCTGCCTGCTGCAGCTGGTGTGGTTCGGTCGCAAGCGCCTGCCTCTGACTGGGTAGGGCTTCGGGCCGAGCCGGATACTGCCGGATTGATCGGGGCGATCTCGAAGGATGACGAGACCGGGCGCGAGATCCGTCATGAGATGCAACAGGAACCGCCGCCTGATCGGGACCTGGAGGTGCCTCGCGATGACGATCCCGAGGATGAACCGGTTGATCCTGCCGACGCGCAGCACCTCGATGCCATAAAGCGGGCCGTGGCGCTTGATGAAGTCGATCCCGATGCAATGCCAGGATATTGAGCCCATGAAGCCCAATCGCATAAACATTCGGGTCACTGATGAAATTTGGGAGAGACTGCAGCTGGAGGCTTCCGTGCACGGATCGACCATGACGGCGATTATCGAAGCCGCGCTCGCTCAGTATTTTCATCCTGAGGAGACCCATCCACGTGAGCCGCGGCTGCTGTCACGTTTGGACCAGTTTGATATAAGACAGGGGCGCATGGAAGCCGACCTGCGCCTCTGCACTGAAACGCTCGGTCACTACGTGCTGTACTGGCTCACCCGGTTGGAACCAATTCCGGAGGGCGAGCGCGATGCAGCGCAGGCACTGGGAAGGCGTCGATATGAGCATTTCGCAGCGCAAGTGGCGCACAGACTACGGGAGACGCAAGGTGAGCGGCCGTGAGTTGGAGGTCCATACTGAGAGTTGCGTTGTTGTTGGAAACGCGTGGATAAATGCGATCGATAGCTGTGCAGCGGGTTTCATCTCCAGTCATTGATCTGAGCAGAGGCGGCTTGCATTGGGTGGTGATCTTCCCGCCTCTTGGGACCCGTATGCCGGAACATGAGCAGATGATCACACAAGAAGGCAAAGGCGGCAATCCGATGTTGCATTAGTCTCGACACGCGCTGTAACGTTTCTTCGTGGCGGACGAGGGCGCAGAATGACGGTAAACCCTGAAGATCATTTGCGTTTCTGGCGTAACTATTCTGGCTTGTCATCGCGCCTTGCCGGGATGCCCAGGCAGAAAAATGCTGCAACCTATCTGGACTTTCTAGCCGACTTTGATCTTTTGAAGGGTCAAGCTGTCCCATCGACACACCCAGGACGCCAAGCCCTTCCGCTTTCGGACGCGACCCTGATGGGGCATAAGGGCCCGGTCAATGGCGCGCTTGCGCTCGGGCCCGACCGCATCCTGTCCTGGAGCTGGGACAAGACCCTTCGCCTCTGGAGCCCTGAGGGTGAGCCAGTCGGTGAGCCCTGGCGCGGGCATGAGGGCGGGGTCGTCGGCGCGCGTGTGCTCGGGC